>NZ_JBIAUK010000031.1:0-25730 GCF_042892775.1 Streptomyces sp. NPDC001717
CCGCGCGCCCCGGGCCGGCGCGCCCCCCGCGCCGCGCCGGGGCGCCGGGCCGCGGCGCCCGCCCCCCCCCCCCCCCCCCCCCCCCCCCCCCCCCCCCCCCCCCCCCCGCGCCCCCCCCCCCCCCCCCCCCCCCCCCCCCCCCCCCCCCCCCGCGCCGATGGCATTGCGGTGGAGCGGGTGGAGCGGGTGGAGCGGGTGGAACTGGTCGAACTGCCCGAACGGGTCGAGCGGGTGGAGCGGGTGGAACTCGATCAGTGCGCGGCCGCGCGGGCCATCGCACCCGTCCGGCGCGGCTGCATCGGAACACCGCTCGCCGTGGCCCGGGCGGCCGGCTGGGCCGGTGCGCGGTCGCGGCGCGGCTGTGCGGCCACACCGTTCTGGACGTCCATGACGGCGTGCGCCACGAGACCGCCCATCGGGTCGTGCCGGATCAGGTCCCGCAGTCGGGACCTGGACGACCGACCCTCGTTGCCGGGGTACAGGTGCTTGCCGAGTCCGACCGCGTGGGCCAGTGCGGCGAGCGCCGCGGTCCGCGGGTCCGGTGGTACGCCGGTGCGGATCGCAGTGTCGAGCCGGGCACGGATCTCCCGGCTGATTGCCGTGTCGGTCGCCTGGTAGCGAGTCGTCGGCAACACCCCGCACATCTGTCCCGCGACGGCATGGACCATGCCGCAGCGCTCCAGGTGCGCGAGGTAAATCTGGCGGAGCCCCAGGCGGGGTCCGCCGATCCAGTGGACGGCCCGTACCGGGCTGCCGCGCCTGCGCAGCAGTTCCAGTGCGGAGTCCAGAGTCGGATCTCCTGTCGGCCGTGGCATCACCACGGCGATACGATCCCCGTCAGGGGCTATCCGTCCTGCCAGAGCCAGCTCCACTAGCTGTGCCCCGGCCAGGCCGAGGTCGAGCGACTGCGGCTGCGCCGTGGTGCCCGTGGTCGGGTCCAAGGCGAGCAGCAGAAGCTCCTCCGGAATTGTTCTGCGGCTCCTGCCCATCCATGCCTCCCCGCGTGGATGAGTGACAGGGTGACGCCTCTCACATTCATCTGTCGAGAGCGCCTGCCTGCTTTGTGGGGGAACCCGCAGCTATGTCGTTCTCGTCTAGCACGGGGGCGATGCCCCCGAGACGGGACACTGTTAGACATTCGGACAACCGGTCGTGGCGTCGATGGAGGAGGAACGGTGGCGGGCGAGTCCCCCGACAAGTCGGTAGATGAAGGAACGCCGGGGGTGGCGGAGTCCTCCGAGGCGCGGGACCCGAGGCTGTCGGTGTTCCGACCGAGGGAACCCGAGGGCGGGTCGGAAGCCCCCGCCAAGGTGGACGCCGATTCCGGCGGCGCCGGTTCCGGCGCAGACGCCGCGAAGCGGGACCCGTTGCGCGAGGCGGTGGCGGCGTGGGTCGCCTCGTCCGACGGCGATGCCCCCGCGGCGGACGCCGATGGCGATGCGGATGCGGGTGCCGATTCCGGCGCGGATGCCGATGCGGGCGCCGACGCGGCCGCGTCCGCGGGCCGGTCGGGCTCCGCGCCCGCCAAGGGTGCCGCTGCGGCTCCGGCCGACGGTGGGCAGGCTTCCGCTCCCGAGCGGGACGGGTCTGCGGCCGACGGTGCGGCTCCGGCCGCCGGTGAGCCGGGTTCCGCATCCGTGCGGGACGGGTCTGCGGCCGACGGTGCCAAGTCCGCGCCCAAGGGCATGTCCGGCGAGGGCGCGGCCGTGGCCGGCGGTGCGGAGCGCGGGTCCGGTGCGGCTCCGGCCGCCAAGGGGACGGATTCCGCGTCCGCCGCCGACAAGCCTGCCGCCGACAAGCCTGCCGCCGACAAGCCTGCCGCCGACAAGCCTGCCGCCGACGAGCCTGCCGCCGACGAGTCGGCCGGCAGTGAGCGCACCGCGGTCTTCCGGGCCGTCAAGTCCGGTTCCGTTTCCGGTTCCGCTTCGGGCGAGGCCGTGAGCGGCCCGGCGAAGTCCGGGACTTCGGCTGCCGCCGACACGGGCAAGCCCGCGTCCGGTGCCGCTGCCGCCTCCGCCGAGACCTCGACGTCCGGTTCCGGTTCCGCCCCCGCGAAGTCCGAGGACGGGTCCGAGGCGACCGGTGCCGCGAAGCCCGCTGCGGGCCCGGGCCGCCCCGCGGCTGACGCCGCGAAGCCCGCATCCGGTGGAGCCTCCGCCGACAGCGAGCGCACCGCCGTGTTCCGTGCCGTGCGTCCGGGTTCCGGTTCTGGTTCCGGTTCTGCCTCGGGTGGGGCGCCGGCGGATGCCGCCAAGCCCGCCGCGGGCGAGTCCGCCGACAGCGAGCGCACCGCGGTGTTCCGTGCCGTGCGTCCCGGATCCGGTTCCGGCTCTGCCTCGGGTGGGGCGACCACCGATGCCGCGAAGCCCGGGTCCGGTGCGGCCCCGGCTCCCGCCAAGCCCGCCGCGGGCGAGTCGGAGGACAGCGAGCGCACCGCGGTGTTCCGTGCCGTGCGTCCGGGTTCCGGTTCCGGTTCCGGTTCTGCCTCGGGTGGGGCGCCGGCGGATGCCGCCAAGCCCGCCGCGGGCGAGACCGCCGACAGCGAGCGCACCGCCGTGTTCCGGGTCCCGAAGCCCGGCTCCGCCGCGCCCGCCGCCGGCGACCGGCCCGCTGCCTTCCGGGCGGTGAAGCCGGGGGGTGCGGCGCCGAAGGACAGTACGTTCGTACCGCTGCGCACCGATGACGCCGAGCCCGGACAGGAGTCGAAGCCGGACTCGAAGCCGCATGCGAAGCCGCCGGTCACCGCGCCGCCGGCCGCTCCGAGGCCCCCGGCGGACCACAGCGAGCGGACCACCCAGCAGCCGCTGCCGCCCAGGCCGCCGCTCGACCTGCTCGCGGACCTCACGAACAACCCGCCCCCGCCGCCGAGCCCGATGCGCACCGCGATCCGGCGGTTCAAGATCTACACGCCGATCGCGGTTCTGCTGTTGATCATCCTCGCCGTCGTCCAGCTGGTGCGCCCGCTGCCCAAGCCGACGCTCGTGATGACCGCGAAGTCCTCGTTCACCTTCGACGGGGGCGCCCCGCAGCTGCCCTGGCCCAGCGAGGGTCAGGCCTACATGGCGGCCGCCGGCCTCGGCACGCTCGGGCAGTCCGGCGAGCAGAAGCCCGTGCCGATCGCCAGCGTCACCAAGTCGATGACGGCGTACATCATCATGCGCGACCACCCCTTCAAGAAGGGGGAGAAGGGCGCGATGATCGACGTCGACAAGACCGCCGAGAGCGAGGGCCAGAAGGACAAGTCCGACAACGAGTCCACCCTCAACACGGTCAAGGAGGGCGACAAGATCTCCGAGTACGACGCGATCGCCGCCCTCATGATCCCGTCGGCCAACAACATCGCGCGGCTGCTCGCGCGCTGGGACTCCGGGACCCAGGAGGCGTTCGTCAAGAAGATGAACGACACCGCCAAGGAACTCGGCATGACCAACACCACGTACACGGACCCCTCGGGTCTGGACGCGACCACGGTCAGCACCGCCGAGGACCAGGTGAAGCTGGGCCTGAAGATCGTCGAGATGGACGCGATGATCGACATCACCCGGAAGCCCAGCTGGATCGACCCCTCGGGCAAGAAGTGGGACAACTGGAACCGCCTGGTCCCGGGCAACGACTCGCTCGGCATCAAGACCGGTACGACGACCAAGGCCGGCGGAAACCTGCTCTTCGCCGCGCAGAAGAAGGTCGGCAACACCAACCAGCTGATCGTCGGAGCCGTCCTCGGCCAGCACAAGGCGCCGATCATCGACACCGTCATCGCCGCGAGCAAGCAGCTGCTGGTCGCCACCCAGAAGTCCCTCGACGGCGCGGTCGTCGTCAAGAAGGGCGAGGTCGTGGGCTACGTCGACGACGGCCTCGGCGGCCAGGCGCCGGTCGTGGCCACGGCCGACGTGCAGGCAGTCGGCTGGGCCTCGCTCACCGTCAAGGTGAAGCTGTCGGACGGCGGCGGAGCGATCCCGCAGACGGCGAAGGCCGGCACCGAGGTCGGCGTGCTGACCGTGGGCGAGGGCGCGAGCCAGGTCAAGGTGCCGGTGGCGCTGAAGGGCGACCTCGTGGCACCGACCGTCGGCAGCAAGCTGACGCGTCTCGGCTGACGGCCGGGGACGTGTGGGATCCGGCGTCCCGGGCAACCCGGGGACGCCGGATCCCGTCTATCGGGCCGGGGCGTGCGCACCTGCGCGTGCGCGCGTGCGGATTCACGTGTGGGGAGTACGGCTGTGACCACCGCTGAGCGGCAGGACCGGCGCGAGCGTGCGGTGGTCGCGCCGCCGGCCGGCGGAGATCGCGGGCGGCCCGTGGTCGGCTGGGCCCGGCGGCATCCGGTGGTCGTCGCCACCGTGCTCGCCGGCGTGCTGCACGTCGCCTGGTTCTACAGCTTCGCCAACAGCGGCGGCGATCTGGCCGCGCAGGACGCGTGGGCCGAGTTCGTGGGCCGGCACCCCGACTCGGCGTACAACCTCGCCTGGTACGGGGGCATGCACCCCGTGTCGTACAGCGTGGTCTCGCCGTACCTCATGCACATGCTCGGTGTCCGGACCACGATGATGATCGCGGGCACCGTCTCGGCCGCCCTGCTCGCGCTGGTGCTGACCCGCTGCCGGGGCGCCGTGCGCGAGCCGCTGTGGCCCGCCCTGGCCGGGGTGTACGGGCTGCTGTGCAACGCCCTGTCCGGCCGCGTCACCTTCGGGCTCGGCGTGATGTTCGCGCTCGGCGCGGTCGCCGCGGTCTTCTGCTGGCCGCGCAAGTGGTCGCGCCGCCGCTGGGCCAAGGCCGCGGTCGCCGCACCGCTCGCCGGGCTGGCGACGGCGGCCAGTCCCGTCGCCGGGCTGTTCCTCGGGGTGATCGCGGCCGCGCTGTTCCTGAGCGGGCGGCGGCCGGGTGCGTACGCGCTGGGGCTGGCTCCGGTGGCCGTGGTCGGGCTGTCGGCGTGGCTGTTCCCCTTCTCCGGGACGCAGCCGATGAAGTTCGGCTCGGCGTGGCTGCCGTTCGTGTTCGGGCTGGCGATCATGTTCCTCGTACCGAGGCGGTGGAAGACCGTCCGGATCGCCTCGGCCGTCTATGCCCTCGGGGTGTTCCTGACCTGGGCGATCGACTCCCAGGTCGGCTCGAACGTCACCCGACTGGTGATGCTGTTCGGCGGGGCCGTGCTGCTCGCCGCCCTCCCGTACGAGGTCACGCGCTCGCGGCGCTGGTACGCGCTGGTGGCGGCCTTCGCCGGGCTCACCGTCTGGATCACGACCAACAGCGTCATGGACGTGGTCCGCACGACCCCGGTGGCGGCCTGGAACCGGGAGCTGGCCCCGCTCGTCGACCAGCTGCAGAAGGCGGGCGCCGAGCGCGGCCGGGTCGAGGTGGTGCCGGCCAGCAGCCACCGTGAGTCCTCCGCCTTCCCCTCGTACGTGAACCTCGCCCGCGGCTGGAACCGGCAGGCCGACCTGGAGCGGAACCCGCTCTTCTACGACGACACCCTGAACGCCGACACCTACCGGGCCTGGCTGGAGCGCTGGGCCGTGCACTACGTGGTGCTGCCGGCGGACAAACCCGACTCGGGCGGCGAGGACGAGGCGAAGCTGCTGCGCGGGGGGCTCCCGTACCTGCGGCAGGTCTGGGGCGACGCGAACTGGCAGCTCTTCGAGGTGGACCGGCCCACTGATCTGGTGGCCGGGCCGGCGACCGTGGTGCGGGCGGGCGCGGACCGGCTGGTCATCGACGTGAAGCAGGCCGGTCGGGTGCTGGTGCGGATCCCGCACTCGCCCTGGCTGGGGCTGGTGGACGAGGCGGGCAAGCCGGTGGCGCCGCCCGAGGAGACCTTCGCCTCGCGGGCCCGTTCCGGGGCCGGTGGCGGGGGCGGGGGCACGCTCCCGAAGGAGTACGCGAACACGGCCGGATGCCTCTTCAAGGCCGCTCCGGACGCGGCCGGGGACGTGTGGACGGAGCTGCTGGCCCCGGCGCCGGGGCAGTACCAGGTGGCGGCGAAGTACCAGCTGCCGCGGGGGACCCCCTGCCCGGAGGAGCTGATCCACCACTCGCTGGGGTCGCCGCCGCGGCCCGCTCCGCACAGCCCGTGACGCCGGGCCCGTGACGCCGGGCCCGTGACGCCGGGCCCGTGACGCCGGGCCCGTGACGCCGCGCCGATCCGAGATTCCTCGACTTCGGCCCGTCAGCCCGGGTGCGTTCGTCCCCATATCTGCATACGATCCCAATAGTCCGATTGGATGCCGTGTCCCCCGAGGGAGTTGACGACGGGATGACCAAAGAGCAGAAGCAGGATGTCCGGGCAGCCATCGCGAGGGCGCAGGCGCAAGACCGGGTGCCGCCGCGCCCGCAGGGCCACGGTTTCGAGGGGCCGGTGCGCAGCAAGGTCAAGGGCGGCCTGCACACGAAGGCCGCGCTCAAGCGGGCCGGCACTCCGCAGGGCGACCGCATCGGCGAACGCACCAGCGGCCTGAGCTGAGTCGAGATGGCGAGGCCCTTCCGGCTTTCCGGCCGGGAGGGCTTTCGCGCGCACCGCGCCCGTGACCTGCGGCTCCGGTCCCGGGTGGACCTTCATCGCTTCGCGCGGGAGCATCCGGACAATCGTTACATCGCCTACGTAGTACCAACACGTGACCCTCGTAGCGTCGGCGGGGCCGGACCACCGGACCGCCGCACCGCACCGCCCGAGGGGAACCACCCATGCGCGCCACCTTCCGTACCGCCGCCCTCGTCGTCGCCGTCTCCGGCGGCCTCGCCGCCTGCGCGGGCGGTGTGAAGCACGCGCCCGATCCCGAGGTCGGCAGCACCTCGGCCCCGGCCCCCGCCCCCGACTCCGTGCCCCGAGGCGCCCCCGCCCTCCGCCCGTCCAAGCCGACCGGGATGAAGATCGACGCGGCCGGCGTGGACGCGAAGAAGATGGTCGACCTCACGGTGGACGCGGCCACCGGCGAGCTCGGCGTGCCGAACGCCGACACGGACGCGGACCACCCCGGCTGGTGGACCCAGGGCGTCACCCCGGGCGAGAAGGGCGTCTCGGTGCTCGTCGCCCACTTCGACACCCGCCACGGCCCGGCGCTGATGAAGGAGGTCAAGAAGATCGGGCTCGGCGATCTCGTCGAGGTGCCGCGCGAGGACGGCAGGACGGCCAGGTTCAAGATCCGTGAGATCGAGGACGTGAACAAGAAGGACTTCCCCACCGACAAGGTCTACGGCGCCACCGACCGCCCCGAGCTGCGCCTGCTGACCTGCGGCGGCGAGATCAGGGACGGCCACCGCACCAACAACGTCATCTTCTACGCGGACCTGGTCGCCTGACCGGTGATCCTGCCCAGGAGGCCGCCGCACGGCAGCCGGGGCCCGCGTATTACGGTGAACCGACCGGGAACGATCACGTCACGACCACGATCACGACCACGATCACGAACAAGCCGTCGGAGCCGGAGCCCAGCCGATGACCCCGCGCCCCCGCCCGCCCGCCTGGACCTCGACCCTCACCTGGAAGGCCGCGGTCTTCATCACCCTCATGTGCTGCGTCCTCGCGGCGCTCATCGGCGGGCTCGTGCACGGCGCCATGACCCGCCAGACGGTCTCCACGGCCCGCGAGAAGGCACTGGGCAAGCTGGAACGGATCGTCAAGGAGTACGAGACCGGCGGGCGCATGGCGCGCGGCGAGGGCATCGACCCCGTGGGCCTGCCCCCCGAACTGCGCGCACTGGCCGTCGGCGGCAAACGCGGCACGGCGGTCGGCGAACACCGCGGCCGGTCCGCCATGTGGGCCGCGGCGCCCGCGGAGAACGAGACCGCGATAGCCGTCTCCGTGGACTTCACCGGCAGCGAGCGCACCATCGCCGAACTGGACCGCGCCATCCTCGGCTCGGCGGGGCTCGCCATCGGCGGCACCCTCCTCGCCGGCGCCTTCGTCGTCACCCGGATCACGCGGCGACTGCACCAGACGGCGCAGGTCGCCCGCCGGATCACCGCGGGCGACCTGGACGCGCGGGTCGACGACTCCCGGAGCTCCCGCGACGAGGTGGCGGCCGTCTCCCGAGCCCTGGACACGATGGCCTCCACCCTCCAGGGCAAGCTCGAAGCGGAGCAGCGCTTCACGGCGGACGTGGCCCACGAACTGCGCACCCCGCTGACGGGCCTGAACGCGGCCGCCGAGCTCCTGCCCCCGGGCCGCCCCGCCGAACTCGTACGGGACCGGGTGCGGGCGATGCGGGCGCTGACGGAGGACCTCCTGGAGATATCCAGGCTGGACACCCGCAGCGAGCGGGTGGATCTGGACTCGTACGACCTGGCCGAGCTCGCGGCGCGCACGATCCGGGCCTCCGGTACCGACACCACCCTGAAGGTGATCGCCTCCCTCCGAGTGGAGACGGACCGGCGGCGCCTGGACCGCATCCTGGGCAACCTGATCGCGAACGCCCACAAGCACGGCGTGGCCCCGGTCACCCTCACGGTGGACGGCCCGACGCTGACCGTGACCGACGAGGGCCCCGGCTACCCGCCCTACCTCCTGAGCTGCGGCCCGCAGCGGTTCCGTACGGAGGGCATGAACAAGGGCCACGGCCTGGGTCTCACCATCGTCGCGGGCCAGGCCCGCACCCTCGGCGCCACCCTGACCTTCCACAACCGCCGCCCGACCGGCGCCGAGGCCCGCGTGACCCTCCCGACGCCGGCCCGCTGAACACCCCGCCACACGAAGAGGACCCCCGACCTGAACGGCCGGGGGTCCTCGCTGCTGTGCCCTCGGCAGGATTCGAACCTGCGACACCGGCTTTAGGAGAGCCGTGCTCTATCCCCTGAGCTACGAAGGCGCGCCGGACGTGGTGAGGAGCCCGACCGGCAGCAATGCTGCCCGACAGAGCCACGCCAACGGCCGACCAGGGAACAGGGTAGCGGATGGGCGTCCGCATGGGGTCTTGGTTAACTCGCGCCGGCCGCAGCCACCGAGGGGGCCGCGGCCGACCGCGCCAGCGGGCCGACGATCTAGGCCTGCGGCGTCCCGTCCGCCGAGATGCGGCGGAACCCGAGGTACGGGAAGAGCGACTCGGGCAGGACGATCGAGCCGTCCTCCTGCTGGCCCTGCTCCAGGAGCGCGGCCAGGGTGCGGCCGACGGGCAGGCCCGAGCCGTTGAGGGTGGCGACGAGCTTGGGCTTGCCGTCCTCGCCCCGGGTCCGGATGTTGGCCCTGCGGGCCTGGAAGGTACCGAAGTTCGAGACCGAGGAGATCTCGCGGTAGGTCTTCTGGCTCGGGATCCAGACCTCGATGTCGTACGTCAGGCGGGCGGAGAAGCCGGTGTCGCCGGCGGCCAGCCTGACCACGCGGTAGGCGAGGCCGAGTGCCTCCAGGCAGGCCTCGGCGTGACCGACCATCGTCTCCAGCTCGGCGTCCGCGGTCTCCGGATCGACGATCTTGACGATCTCGACCTTGGCGAACTGGTGCTGGCGGATCAGGCCGCGGGTGTCCCGCCCGTACGAACCCGCCTCGGAGCGGAAGCACGGGGTGTGGGCGGTCATCCCCAGGGGCAGTTCGGACGGGGGGATGATCTCGTCGGCGTAGAGGTTGGTCAGCGGGACCTCGGCCGTCGGGATGAGGAACAGGTCGCGGTCGGCCACACCGGTCTTGAAGAGGTCTTCCTCGAACTTCGGGAGCTGGCCGGTACCGGTCATGGTCTTGCGGGTGACCAGGTAGGGGACCGCGTACTCGGTGTACCCGTGGCGACGGGTGTGGATGTCGAGGAAGAGCGTTGCGAGGGCCCGCTCCAGGGCCGCTCCGGCGCCGCGGGAGACCGCGAAGCGCGGCCCCGAGAGCTTCGTCGCGCGGCCGAAGTCGAGGATGCCGGTGGCCTCGCCGAGATCGACGTGGTCCTTCGGCTCGAAGGGGAACGCGGGAGGCGTGCCGATGCGCCGGACCTCCACGGCGAACTCCTCCGAGTCGCCGTCGGGTGCCGCGTCGTCCGGCAGGTTCGGGATGCTCAGGAGCAGTTCGCGCAGCTGCGCCTCGATCTGCTCCTGACCGGCCTCGATCTCGCGGATCTCTTCCTTCAGCTCGCGGGCGCGCTCCTTGAGCCCCGTGATGTCGCCGCCCTGCTTGGCCGTCCGCTGGACCTCGCCGGCCACGCGCTTGGACTCCGCCCGCAGTTCGTCGACCGAGCGGATGTTCTGGTTGCGCCGGGAGTGGAGGGACTCCAGCCCGGACAGGTCCAGGGCGTAACCGCGACGAGCGAGCCGACGAATCGCTTCGGCACCCATGTCGATCAGGGCGCGGGCATCATGCATGGGGAAGATCCTTCTGATCCTGCGAGCGGGAGGGGCATGCGAGGTCGACGGTAGCAACCGCCGGACCGCCCCCCTTCCGGAAATGCGCCCGGCCCCTTCCGGGAATGCGTCCGGCCCCCTTCAGGGATCCCGCCGGCTTCGCCTTCCGTTTGCGGCGCGAGGCGGCGGATGCCTTGCTGACTCCATCCGACATGGCCGGTTCTCGTCCGGTTCCGGATTTTCGGCCTGGCCGAGAAGCATCATTGCCGGAGCATGAACCAGGGATGACAGGACGAGCGGACGAGCTCTCGTAGAAGTCTACGAAGAGCGGTTCTCAGCCAGGGCACTTTTCATGTTTTCGACCGCTAGCTGACACCACTCGGTTGCCTGTCTACTCGTGACGAGTTGCCGCGAAGCAGGCGAATGCGCCTGCCGACTCCGGGTCGCCATCGCTCCTGGGGCGTCCCTGCGGCGGCCGAAATACCAGCCAGGAATCCGGTCCCTCCCGTTTCCTGGCCGAACGAAGGGGGAGGGCCTTGAGTGTGACGCTGTCTGGTCGGCGCGTCGACGTCGCATGGCCTGATCCACGCCATCCGCTACGCGACCGGGTCGGGCTCGATCCTTCCCCCGGCCGCACCGGAGCACCTGGTCGGCGCCCCGTCGCGCTGATCTCCCGCAGGGGTCACCAGCAGAGCTGACCGCTGGTCGGCGCCCGCAGAGCCCCCTTTCAGCCCCGGGTGCGGAGCACCGCACGGGCACAGCAGCACACCATCCGGGGAATCCCCCACCCTCTCCAAAGGAGTGACCATGACCGCGCACACCACCGAGGCGAGCGTTCAGGCCGTCGAGATCGCCTGGCTCGACGAGGCCATCCGCCTGGCCACCGAGAGCGTCGCGAACGGCGGCGGTCCGTTCGGCGCCCTGATCGCCAAGGACGGCGAGATCATCGCGCCCGGTAACAACCAGGTCACCTCCAACCTGGACCCGACGGCGCACGGTGAGGTCACCGCGATCCGCAACGCCTGCCAGAAGCTCGGCACCTTCTCCCTCGAGGGCTGTGTCCTGGTCACCTCGTGCGAGCCGTGTCCGATGTGCCTGTCCTCCGCCCTGTGGGCGCGCGTGGACCGGATCATCTTCGCCGCCGACCGTGACGACGCCGCGGTGGCCGGTTTCGACGACCGCAAGTTCTACGACCTGCTCGAGGTGAAGGCTTCCGGCGACTGGCCGATGTCGATCGAGCGCCTCGACCTCCCGAACCGCACGGCGCCGTTCGACGCGTGGCTGGCCAAGACCGACCGCATCGACTACTGAGCATCCCGGTCCCCGGCTCCTTCGCGCGGCAGGAGCCGGAGACCGTGGGAAAGCGCCCCGGCCCCCGTGGCCGGGGCGCTTCCCCGTTTGTGGCGCCGCCCGCGGCTACCGCAGGTGCGACGTGTCGTTGAACGACCGTACGGACGCGTTCCCGGTCGGGTAGTACGCGACCGTCGACACCGACGCCGCCGCGATCTCCATCCGGAACAGGGACTCCGGCGGCGCGCCGAGCGCCAGTCGGATCAGCTGCCTCACCGGCACCACGTGTGACACGACCAGTACGGTCCGTCCCGCATGGCGCGCCAGCAGCCGGTCCCGCGCCGCCGCCACCCGCTCGGCCACGACGTCCAGGGACTCACCGCCCGGCGGCACGGCCTCCGGGGACCTCAGCCAGGCCGCCAGCTCCTCCGGGTGGCGCTCGCGGACCTCGGCGAAGGTCAGCCCCTCCCAGGCGCCGAAATCGGCCTCTCGCAGCTCCTTGTCGACCCGTACCTCCAGCCCCAGGTGGCCGGCGGCCGCCTCGGCGGTCTCCCGGCAGCGCCGCAGCGGCGAGGTCACGACCGCCCGTACGTCCCCGCGCGCGGCCAGCAGCGCCGCGGTCGCCTCGGCCTGCCGTCGCCCGGCCGCCGAGAGCTCCGGGTCGGTGCCCCCGCTCCCGGAGAACCGCTTCTCGGGCGTCAGGGCCGTCTCCCCGTGCCGCACGAGCAGGAACGTGGTGGGCGCGCCCTGGTCGGCGAGCCCGGCCGGGGCCGGCTCGGGCCCTTTGTGCTCCTCGTGCTCGCCGTGCTCGCCGTGCTCGTCGTGCTCCTTCAGTACGTTCAAGCCTGCTGCTCCTGGGTGTGGTGGCGTACGGACCGAATGCCGTCGCCGGGGCGTCCGCGTGCGACGCCCCGGCGACGGGTGGGCAAGACGGGTCAGGCGGACGCGGCGGTCTTCCTGACGAGGTGGTTCCCGAGCACGACGTAGTCGATCTCCGTGCCGAGGAAGCAGTTCAGCGCGTCGGCCGGAGTGCACACGATCGGCTCGCCGGCCACGTTGAACGAGGTGTTGATCAGGCAGGGGACGTCGGTCAGGGCGGTGAACCGCCGCAGCAGCGCCGCCAGCCGGGGCGTGCCCTCGTCGGTGAGCGTCTGGACCCTGGAGGTGCCGTCCACGTGGACCGCCCCCGGGATCCGGTCCACGAACTCGGGCCGCACCGGGAAGACGAAGGTCATGTACGGCGACCGGGCCTTGCGGCCCATGTCGAAGACCCGCGACGCGTCCGACTCCAGGACGAGCGGCGCGAACGGGCGGAACGGCTCGCGGTGCTTGACCTTGGTGTTGATGATGTCCTTGATGTCCGGGAAGCTCGGGTTCGCAAGGATGCTGCGGTGCCCCAGGGCCCGCGGCCCGTGCTCGATCCGGCCCTCGTAGTAGCCGATGACGACCTTCTCGGTCAGCAGCTTCGACACCTGGTCGACGATCTCGTCGTCGCCCAGTCGTGTCCACTCCACGCGGTCGGCGAAGTCCGCGAGGGTCCGCTCGATCGTCGCCTCGTCGTACTCCGGACCGAGGTACGGGGTGACCGGTGCGATGGGCTCGACCTTGCCCGCGCCGTCCGGGTGGCCGATCCAGGCCTGGACCGCCGCGCCGATGGTGATGCCGGTGTCGCTCGCGCCGAAACTCACGTCCATGTCCGCGAACCGCGAGCCCTCGAACAGCGGGGTGTTGTTGAGGCAGTTCAGCGCCACGCCGCCTTCGAACAGCAGGTGGTCCAGATCGGACTTCGCCTCCAGCGCGCGGACCTGGTGGCGGGTGACGACCTCCAGCATCTCCTGCGCCGCCGCGGACACCCTGCCCTGGTACTCCAGGGTGTCCTGGCGGGGACCGAAGTACTCCTCGAAGAGCGGGTCGAGGCTGTGCGGGTCCTCCGTCGCGAGCGGCGTGGAGAAGGTGTACCGCCCGTCCTCGCGCAGTTCGACCAGGTTCTCGACGAACGGGTTCGGGACCGGCGGCTCGGCGTATCCGGCCAGGCCCATGACCTTGTACTCGTCGTTGTTGGGAACGAAGCCCAGGAAGCGGGTGATCGCGCTGAACAGGATGCCGATCGAGTGCTCCGCGCCGATCGCGGTCTCCTCGAAGACTCGGATCCGGCCTTCGCGGATCTCGCCCATGAGCGTCGAGTACCGCTCGGCGCGGCCGTCGCTGACGAGGAACGCGGAGTCCTTCATGCCGGCCAGGTACCAGCCGGTCATCGCGTGGGCGACGTGGTGCGGTACGAACACCACCTTCTTTGGGTCGGGGGCGAAGCCGGTGCGCGCGGCGAAGTCCGCGATCATCGCCTCGGGGCTGACGATCTCGGCGTACAGCCTGCGCATGCTGTCCAGGACGTACGCCCGCGCCCCGGGGTCCATGGGCGCCGCCGTGATGTCGGCCAGGAGCCGTTCCTGGACGCCCGCCGACCAGTCCCACGGAATGGCGATCAGGTCGATGTCCGAGAACTCGATTCCGGCCTGGTCGAGGCACCACCGCACCGAGTTGAACGGGAAGTCGGTGGTCTTCTTGTCCCGGTTGAGGCGCTCCTCCTCCACGGCGGCGACCAGCTCGCCGTCGACCAGCAGCGAGGCGCCCGCGTCGTGGCCCATCAGATAGTGCTTGTTGATGCCCACCGCGCCGAGGTTCTCGGCGAAGAACTCCGACACCCGGGTGAATCCGTTACAGCCCAAGACGATCATGTGAAGGTTCCTTAGTCTTTGCTACGCGGCCGTGGCCGTGCCACCGGACAGACGGTCGGTGGTGAGGCCGGCCGTGTCGGTCCAGGGCCGCTTGCCGAGCACGAGGTCGCGGACGATCTCCCCCGCCGCGGGCGCCTGGCAGAGCCCCTGGCCGGAGAAGCCCGCCGCGTAGACGAATCCGGGGCGGGAGGGGACGCGGCCGATGAAGGGCAGCCCGTCCGGGCTGACGTCGAGGTCTCCGGTCCACCCGAGATCGAGCTCCTGCCCGGCGAGGGCGGGATAGGTGGTGCCGAGCCCGCCCGCCACCCGTCGCCGCCAGTCCTCCCGGGACTCGTCCGGTCCGGGGCGGCCCATCCCGACGAGGATCCGGTCCCCCAGGGTCCTGATCCGCAGGCTGGACGGGTGCAGGGTCATCGGCAGGGCGGTGCGCGGGCCATCGGCGGGCGGGTCGGCGAGGAGCATGTCGACGGGGTACGTGATCACCGGAAGGTCCACGCCGGCCATGGCGGCGACCGTGTCGGCCCAGGGACCGGCCGCGCAGATGACGGTGTCGGCGAGGATGCTGCCCGAGGGCGTGTGGACCCGGCCGTCCGGGTCGATGCCGGTGACGGGCGTCTGCGTGTGCAGCACGGCGCCGGCCCGCTCCGCGGCCGCGGCGTAGCCGCGCACGATCGCACCGGGGTCGATGGCGTAGGCCTCGGGCGCCCAGGCGGCCGCCACGATGCGCCGCTCGTCGACGAGCGGGTTGAACCGCGCGGCCTCGGAAGGCGTCACGAGTTCGACGTCCACCCCCGCGGCCTGATGGGCGGCCTGCTCCTGCCGGAACGCCTCCACCTGCTCTTCCTCGGTGAACAGCACCAGGAAGCCGAAGCGCTCCAGGCCGAGGTCGGTCCCGGTCCGCTCGTGGAAGGAGTGGTACGCCTCCATGCTGCGGGCGGCCAGCCGGCTGGTGAGGGGGCTGCCGGGGAAGAACGTACGGACGACGCCCGCGGTGTTGCCGGAAGCCCCCGATCCGAGGGCGCCGCGCTCCAGCAGGACGGTGCCGACGCCGGCCTCGGCGAGGTGGTACGCGATCGACGTACCGATGACCCCTCCGCCGATGACGAGGGTTTCGGTGTGTTCGGGGAGCTCGGTCATGCGGGCTGCTCCTGCTTGAGGGGCTGTTGTTGGCGGAGGTGGTCGGTGGCGTCCCAGGGGAAGAGGTGGAGGTTCCAGGCGCCGAGGAGGTTGATGTAGAGGGCGAGTTGGCGGGTGACGGCGAGGTAGTCGTCGCGGTCGAGGTGGTCGAGGACGTCGAGGAAGCGTTGGGTGTAGTCCCAGAGTTTTTCGAGTCCGCAGTAGCCGAGGAATTCCGCGGGGACGCCGATGAGGAGGCGGGTCATCTGGCGGAGGGGTTCGAGGGGCATGTCGGCGACGGCGGCGCGGATGAGTCCGCCGTAGCTGGCGTAGCCGAGGGGGCGGGTTTCGCCGTTGACGAAGAGGAGGGTGGGCAGGACCGTGTCGAGGGTTCCGGCGCCGGAGGGGATGAGGCCTTCGTGGAGGTCGGCGAGTTCGGGGGGCGGGGTGAGCCAGTGGCGTTCGGTCTCGGTGAAGACGTCGTGGATCAGGGCCTGTGCGTCGGGGTTGCCGGCGGTGAGTTCGGGGATGGTGTGGCCGCCGGTGGTGCCGGCTTTGCGGACCTCGACGAGGATCTGCTTCTTGGTGGAGTAGACGGCGTCCCATACGGCGCCGCCGGCTTCCTTGAGGGCCGTGATGTCTTCTTCGCGGATGCGGCCGACGGGGGCTGCGGGCATGGGTTCGGTGAGGGTGCCGTATTTGATGCCGAGGTGTTGGAGGCCGGAGCAGAAGACGGTTCCGTCGGGTGCGTCGCGGCGGTCGGCGATCTTCTCGGAGGCGTGGAGGTGGAGCAGGGAGGGGATCGGCACGTGGTGGTAGAGGTGCTGACCCGCGACCAGGGCGTGGCCCTGGAGGCTTTGGTAGGGGAGTGATTCCCACAGTGCGTCGGCGAGTTCGGGGTTACGGCCGTCGAGTTCGGCGGTAACGGTGATACCGAGGTCGGGCCAGACGATCTCGATGTGTCGAGCGGTGGATATCCCGGTCAAGGCATTTCCCTTCAATATCGAGGTGTTCCGTCGGAATTACTTCTCGGTCGACACGAAGTGGTCCCGCATGGCGTCGGTCTGCTTCGACATCATCGCGACGATCGCCTCGATGACCGCGGGGTCCGCGTCGTCGGCGATCGTCAGCTCGCGGGTCCAGTCGAAGAAGCAGCGGTTCGGGTCGTTGGTGATCGGCCGGATGCGGATCGTGGCGACGTACTGGTCGACGCCCATGGTCGGGGCGACGGCGCGGTAGGTCTGCGAGCGCTCCACCTCGTTGCGCCCGGCGATCTCCTGCTGGACGAGACCGTCGTTGAAGACGAGCGTGAAGTCGTAACGCGCCGGCACCCGCTCGACCTCGCCGCCATCGGCCCAGCCCACGTCCTTCGCGTTGGGGCCGGACACGATCGACACCACCTTCAGGGCGTCGCGGACGACGGCCCAGACGGCGTCCGGAGTGGCGTCGATGACGGTCGAGTCGTACATCGTGTGCTTGTTGGCGATACCCATGGGAACTCCAGTTCGGAAAGGGGAGGGCGGTCGGCAATGACGAGTGCTGCGTGGACCTATTGGTTCACCAGTTCGACTGACTGTTCCTGCTTGGCGGGCTGTTGTTGGCGGAGGTGGTCGGTGGCGTCCCAGGGGAAGAGGTGGAGGTTCCAGGCGCCGAGGAGGTTGATGTAGAGGGCGAGTTGGCGGGTGACGGCGAGGTAGTCGTCGCGGTCGAGGTGGTCGAGGACGTCGAGGAAGCGTTGGGTGTAGTCCCAGAGTTTTTCGAGTCCGCAGTAGCCGAGGAATTCCGCGGGGACGCCGATGAGGAGGCGGGTCATCTGGCGGAGGGGTTCGAGGGGCATGTCGGCGACGGCGGCGCGGATGAGTCCGCCGTAGCTGGCGTAGCCGAGGGGGCGGGTTTCGCCGTTGACGAAGAGGAGGGTGGGCAGGACCGTGTCGAGGGTTCCGGCGCCGGAGGGGATGAGGCCTTCGTGGAGGTCGGCGAGTTCGGGGGGCGGGGTGAGCCAGTGGCGTTCGGTCTCGGTGAAGACGTCGTGGATCAGGGCCTGTGCGTCGGGGTTGCCGGCGGTGAGTTCGGGGATGGTGTGGCCGCCGGTGGTGCCGGCTTTGCGGACCTCGACGAGGATCTGCTTCTTGGTGGAGTAGACGGCGTCCCATACGGCGCCGCCGGCTTCCTTGAGGGCCGTGATGTCTTCTTCGCGGATGCGGCCGACGGGGGCTGCGGGCATGGGTTCGGTGAGGGTGCCGTATTTGATGCCGAGGTGTTGGAGGCCGGAGCAGAAGACGGTTCCGTCGGGTGCGTCGCGGCGGTCGGCGATCTTCTCGGAGGCGTGGAGGTGGAGCAGGGAGGGGATCGGCACGTGGTGGTAGAGGTGCTGACCCGCGACCAGGGCGTGGCCCTGGAGGCTTTGGTAGGGGAGTGATTCCCACAGTGCGTCGGCGAGTTCGGGGTTACGGCCGTCGAGTTCGGCGGTAACGGTGATACCGAGGTCGGGCCAGACGATCTCGATGTTCCGCGTGGATAACTTCTTGCTCATGACTGTCCCCTTCGTTCGAAGAACGCCAGGGGGGATCCGATGGTCCGACCGGAAAACCGGCAGCACACAGAGACCCCACGAAACGTGGTGGCCGGACGTGCGGACACAACAAGCGCAATCCCCCGTGCTGTTGACGCTTGCACGAGGAGTACACACGGGCCCCAGTGGAGTCAGCTAGCGGCCGAAGGCATGAAAACTCCCCTGGCTGAGAACCGCTCTTCGTAGATTTCTACGGGAACCGTTCGGCTCCTGACGTCACCCATGGTGAATGCTCCAGTCGGATTCCTCCCCGGTCGGGACGCGATGCGGAACGTCCCGCCGAAAGAGCCGAATTGAGTGACGGTCAGGGAAATCCACCGCCGGCCGCCGGAACCGGAACGCGCGTGCGCAGGCCGTCCGCGGCATGCTCCGAGGGTGGCGCGGAGCCCGGAACGGTACCCACCGGTAAGTGGCGGACGTGCCGGGCGTGCCGGGCGTTGGCGGAAATGATGGGTTCGGTCGGCCGGCCGGCCGCCGCGCCGCAGGCGGTCAGGGGCGGATGATCCGGACCTGGAAGTTTCCGTTGCGCAGTTCGCCGACCACCGAGATGCTGATGCCCGCCTTGTCGTCGGTGAAGGTCTCGCCCGGTCGGAACGGCGCGTCCGAGAGCTCCGAGTGCACGTTGGGTCGCCGGGTGCAGCCGCCGCTCGAACCGGAGCTGTCCGAGACCGTCACCGGGCCGTGTCCGGTGTCCACGTCGGAGTCCACCTTGTATATGAGGACCCCCGGCTTGCAGACGGCCTCGTCGTTCCCGGCCTGGGTGCGCACCTCCACCGCGTACCCGACGCTTTCCGAGATGGGGACGAAGGCCAGCTTCGTACCGCCCTCCACCGCCAGCGGCGACAGGATGTGGTCGCTGGTGCCCGACTTCGCGGCGCAGCTGATCTGCGAGCTGTCCAGCCAGCCCAGCTTCCACTTGTGCCAGCCCAGCAGGTCGTTGTTGGCGCCCCAGTCCTCGCTCATGATGTCCCAGTGCCCGACCGTGCCCCCGCCGTCGGAGGTGTAGAGGTCGGGCAGCCCGAAGACGTGGCCGTTCTCGTGGGGGAGCACCCGGTAGCCGGTCTCCCGGTAGGTGCCGGAGCCGTCGTCCTGCCGGCTGTAGACGAAGGACGTGTTGGCCAGCGGCACCCCGTCGGCGGTCGGCGCCTCGCCGTTGCCGGAGAAGGTCACCGACAGGACCGTGTCCAGGGCGGACGGCCCGGCGTTCGGGGTGACCAGGATGTTGATCAGGTCGTACCGGGTGAAGTCCACCTCGGGGTCGGCGGCCTTCGCTATGTGCTCGACGAGCTGCCGGTAGCCGGGCTCGTACGCGGATCCGCGCTCGATCCCGTACGAGGCGAAGGGCATCGGCATCCGCAGCCACGTCTTTATCGGCGCCTCGGCCCGGTAGGTGAGCCGTCCGTAGGAGCTGGTGCGGAACCAGTCGGAGGTCTGCGGGAAGAATTCCGCGAGCCGGTCCATGGCCGCCCCCTCGCCCTTGGCGTCGGGGAAGTCGATCATCAGGTTCAGTGCGCGGACCTCGCCGGTCGAGCGGGAGTACCCCGGCGGGGTCGGCAGGCCCTCGGACATCTGCACGCCCATCGTGCCGGCGATCCGGCACGGCGCCAGGGCCGACTCGGCGCTGGTGGCGACCGGCCCGGCGGCGGAGTGGCCGCGGCTGGACATGCCCGCGCTCGCGGTCGCCGTGACGCCGAGGGCCAGCGCGGTGAGTCCGATGTAGGCGCTGGTGAGGCGTGGCTTGCGTATCCGGTGGCGCGTCTGCGGCATTGGAGATCGCCTTCGGGTCCGCGGCAGCCGGCCCTGCCCGGTCTGCGCTCTGTGCGATCACCCTCTGACGGGCGTGGCGCGCCCGCGCGCCGGGAGAGGCCAAACGGTGACGGCCCCCGTAGAGCCGTGTGACCCGGCTCACACTCAGGGGTGAAATAACCGGGGACCCGCTCCCCGTTTCAACGTGAGTCCCACGAAGTGGGGACCGGCTCCCCGTTTGGGAGGGGTCGTACGGATCGCAGCGCCAGGGAGGCCCCGGAATGAAGCGCCACAGCACCGCGCGGACAGCGACAGCCGAGGCCGTCGAGGTGCGCGGGGAGGCAACGGCGCCGAAGCGGCCCCGGGCCACGGCCGCCACACCCGCGCCCGCCGCACCGGCACCCGCCGTACCCGTACACGCGCCCGCCGCACCCGCACCCGCACCCGGTGCACCCGCAGGGGAACCCGCTCGTGTCGTCCCGCGCCCGCGGGCCGACGCCGTGCGGAACCGGGAGCGGATCCTCACGGCCGCCCGCGAGATGTTCGTCGAGTTCGGCTGCAACGCCCCCTTCGACGAGGTCGCCCGCCGGGCGGGCGTCGGCAACGCCACCCTCTACCGGCACTTCCCCGACCGCCCGACCCTGATCCACCAGGTCGTGCTGTTCGTGATGGGCCGGGTCACCGCCTCCGCGGAGGCCTCCCTCGCGGAGGAACCCGACGCCTTCGCGGCCCTGTGCCGCTTCACGCACGCCGCCGCGGACGAGCGGATCGGCGCCCTGTGCCCGATGCTCGCCGAGGGCTTCGATCGCGACCATCCCGAACTCCTCGACGCCCGCGCCTCCCTGGAGGCCGCCGTCGAAACCCTCCTGACCGCCGGTCAGCAGGCGGGCCTGATCCGCACGGACGTCGGCGTCGGTGACCTGATGGTCGCCCTGTCCCAGCTCAGCCGCCCTCTCCCCGGCACCGACTGCCTTGAGATCGACCGCTTCACCCACCGTCACATCCAGCTCTTCCTCGACGGGTTGCGGGCTCCGGCCCCCTCCGTGCTGCCCGGTTCGGCGGCCACGCTCGAGGACCTGAGGCGGAAAACCATGTGACGCGCAGGCCCGCCCCAAATATCGTCTTTCAGTAATTTTCTCGCCGTACGTCCCATACGTCATTCATTCCGCACCGCGAAGTGGGTACCCCCATGTCCAAAACAGCCGCGACACCCCCGCAGGCTGCCGCTGATCCCAGTCGCTGGAAGGCCCTCGTCTTCATAGCCCTGGCCCAGCTGATGGTCGTCCTCGACGCGACCATCGTGAACATCGCCCTCCCCTCGGCCCAGACCGACCTCGGCATCTCCGACGGAAACCGCCAGTGGGTCATCACCGCGTACGCGCTGGCCTTCGGCGGTCTGCTCCTCTTCGGTGGCCGCATCGCCGACAAGTGGGGCCGCAGGAACGCCTTCGTCGTCGGCCTCATCGGCTTCGCCCTGGCCTCCGCCCTCGGTGGCGCGGCCAACGGCGAGGCCATGATGCTGGGCGCCCGCGCCCTCCAGGGCGCCTTCGGCGCGCTGCTCGCCCCGGCCGCGCTCTCCCTGCTGGCCGTCATGTTCACCGACGCCAAGGAGCGGGCCAAGGCCTTCGGCATCTACGGTGCGATCGCGGGCGGTGGCGGCGCCGTCGGCCTGATCCTCGGCGGGTTCCTCACCGAGTACCTCAACTGGCGCTGGACCTTCTTCGTCAACATCCCGTTCGCGATCATCGCGGCCGCGGGTGCCTGGCTGGTCATCCGTGAGCCCGCGGGCGGTCGCAACCGCGCGCCCCTCGACATCCCCGGCGTGGTCCTGTCCACGCTCGGTCTCGTCGCGCTGGTCTACGGCTTCACCCGCGCCGAGTCGGCCGGCTGGTCGGACGCGGTCACCGTCTCCATGTTCATCGCGTCGGCGGTGCTCCTCGCCTCCTTCGTCTTCGTCGAGTCCAAGGTGAAGTCCCCGCTGCTGCCGCTGCGCGTCCTGCTGGAGCGCAACCGCGGCGGTGTCTACCTCTCGCTGGGCCTCGCCGTCATCGCGATGTTCGGCCTGTTCCTCTTCCTGACCTACTACCTCCAGGTCGTGAAGGGCTTCTCGCCCGTCAAGACCGGCTTCGCCTTCCTGCCGATGATCGCGGGCATGATCACGGGCTCCACCCAGATCGGCGCCCGCCTGATGACCCGGGTCGCGCCGCGGCTGCTGATGGGCCCGGGCTTCCTGCTCGCCGCCACCGGCATGCTGCTCCTGACGCAGCTGGAGGTCGGGTCCTCGTACCCGGCGCTGATCCTGCCGGCGCAGCTGCTGCTCGGCCTCGGCATGGGTACGGCGTTCATGCCCGCCATGTCGCTGGCCACGCACGGGGTGAACCCGGCCGACGCCGGTGTCGCCTCCGCCATGGTCAACACCTCGCAGCAGGTCGGCGGCGCCATCGGCACCGCGCTGCTGAACACCATCGCCGCCTCGGCGACCACCGCGTACCTGACGGACCACGCGGCCGAGGCCGCGGCGGGCGGCGCGGCGGCCAAGCTCGTCCAGGCGCAGGCCATGGTCGAGGGCTACTCCTCCGCCATCTGGTGGGCCGTCGGCATCCTGGTCGCCAGCTCCACCATCGCCCTGACCCTGATCAACACGGGCCGCCCGGGCGCGGGCGGCGTGGTGGCCTCCGGTTCCGCGGAGGACGCGGAGATCAAGGTCCCGGTGGTCGCCCACTGACGGGGGCGGTGCCCGTCCGGGAATGACTGACCACCCCGCTTGGTTCAAATTTGAACCAAGCGGGGTTAGTCTTTTCGGGTGGCCCCGTACGACCCCGCAGGGCCCGGCCCCGCACCCCGACGGAGGAGCTCCCCATGACCCCCACGGCCACGCCCCCGCAGGGAACCCGCATGCCGGCGCTCTACCTCAGCCACGGGGCCCCGCCGCTCGCCGACGACCCGGTCTGGCCGGGCGAACTGGCCGCCTGGTCCGCCGACCTGCCCCGCCCCCGGGCGATCCTGATGGTCTCCGCCCACTGGGAGGAGGCGCCGCTCGCCCTCGGTGCCACCGAGACGATCCCGCTCGTCTACGACTTCTGGGGCTTCCCCGAGCACTACTACCAGGTCCGGTACGAGGCCCCGGGCGCCCCGCAGCTCGCCGCCGAGGTCCGCAAACTCCTCCGGGCCCCCGGCACCCCCGTCCAGGACATCCCGGACCGCGGGCTCGACCACGGCGCGTACGTCCCCCTGGTGGAGATGTTCCCGGAGGCCGACATACCGGTGCTCCAGATATCCATGCCGACCCTGGACCCGCGCCGCCTGATGGACATCGGCCGCAAGCTCGCACCCCTGCGCGACGAGGGCGTCCTGATCGTCGGCAGCGGCTTCTTCACCCACAATCTGGCGGCCCTCCGCCACGCGGGCACGCCCGCCTGGTCCGCGGAGTTCGACGCCTGGGGCCACGAGGCCCTCGCCGCGGGCGACCTGGACTCCCTGCTCGACTTCGAGGCCAAGTCCCCCTCGGGCCGCCTGGCCCACCCCCGCACGGAACACTTCGCCCCCCTCTTCGTCACCCTCGGCGCGGCCGACGCCACGGGCGACCTGACCGCTCGCCGCGACCCGGTGACGGGCTTCTGGATGGGCCTCTCGAAGCGCTCCCTCCAGTTCGGCTAGCCCTTGCCGCCGCGCAGCGGCCCGGTGACGTCCTCACCGATGACGAACCCCTTGGCGGGGCCTTCGGGGACGGTCACCCCGGTGCCGTACGGCATCCGCACCTCGGACGCGTATCGGGCCTCATCCGGCACGGGTCCGGTCAGCAGGCTGACGGTGCCGTGTCCGTCGTGGTCGTCGATGATCACGTACACGGGGATTCCGGCCCGCGCGTAGGCCCGCCGCTTGCGCTCACGGTCACGCTCGATGCTGTCCTTGCCGGGTGACACGACTTCGGCGATCAGCAGCACGGCGGAGGCTTGGATCCCGAGGCCGTCCTCGGTGACGTGTTCATCGGCGTCTTCCAAGGCGACGAGAACGTCCGGGATCCACACCTTGCGCTTGTGGATGACGTTGATGTCCTGCAAGGCGGCGAACTCGCCGGCATCCAGGAACTCGTCCAGTGCGCGGCGCAGCCGATTGGCGATCCGACCGTGTGAGTAGCGGCCCGTGGGCGACACCTCGATGAACCCCTCGACGATCTCGGCGTGATAGCCCTCGGGGAGTTCCATGGCCTTCCATGCCTGCCACAGGACCTCGTCCAGGTTCGACGGGGGAGTCGCGACCTTCGGCATTACGGCCTCCAGCGTCTCGTGGGCGAGAGCGGTCATGTGCGGCACCTCCTCTGAGTGTGGGCGTCGCCGGCCGGGTGGCACAAGCGACTCCCTGATGCTGGAGCTCGCTTGTCCCATGCCGCAGGAATATGCCCACGTGCTACCCGGAAGAGTGATGACTCGCGGCTTCCGTTCATGTGACGTGGCCAGGTTTCGGGCTGAATGTACTTCTTGCGGCGCTTTCGGCGATTCGGTCGCCAGTCCAGGCAACCAGAAGCCGCCACGGGCCGTCTTCGGGGTGGGAGTGCGGCCAGGGGCGGCCTTGCCGGATGTGACGGCGATCTCACGCGCGCCGTGTCGTACGCGTCCGCGAGGGATACCGGATCGGCCTCCGTTCCGTGCCTGACCTGCACCTCCTCGGAGCCTTGCGGCATCCGCTTCCCCCTCGCGGCGGGGCAGGATACTGCAAGATCTCGAAAAAGAGGGAGCAACGTGGGAATTCTGTCCTGATTCCAGTCGTTGTTTCCTTCGGAAGCGGGCACTCGGGAGAGTGTCCGAAGGGCGTCCCACCGCACCACGGTGGCCGTCCGGCAGCCGCACCGCGACCGAACTCATTGCAAGGGAGCACGCATGGCAACCCGCGCCGTCGCCCGCCGTCAGTCCACGAGCAGCGCTCGCGCCGCGGGCGGGGAGATCGCAGACCGCGACCTGGTCGGCATGTACCTGGACGAGATCGCGCGCACCCCGCTGCTCGACGCCGCCAAGGAAGTGGAGCTCTCGCAGATCATCGAGGCGGGCGTCTACGCCCAGCAGATCCTCGACGGCGAGATCGAGCGGCAGGGCGACGTCCCCGCCCGTGAGGAGCTGGAGGCGCTGGCCGCCGAGGGCGAGCGCGCCAAGGAAGTCTTCATCCGCTCCAACCTCCGCCTCGTCGTCGCCGTGGCCCGCCGCTACCCGCGCAGCGGTCTGCCGCTCCTCGACCTCATCCAGGAGGGCAACGCCGGCCTGGTCCGCGCGGTCGAGAAGTTCGACTACACCAAGGGCTTCAAGTTCTCCACGTACGCCACGTGGTGGATCCGCCAGGCGATCACCCGCTCCATCGCGGACCAGTCCCGCACCATCCGCCTTCCCGTACACCTGGTCGAGGAGCTCGGCCGGATCCGCCGCGTCCAGCGCGAGTTCAACCGCGAGCACGGCCGGGACCCGGAGCACGCCGAGATCGCCGCCGAGCTGGACTCGACGGAGAAGCGCGTGGGCGACGTCCTGGACTGGGCGCGCGACCCGGTCAGCCTGAACATGTCGGTCGACGACCAGGGCGAGACGCAGTTCGGCGACCTCCTGGAGGACACCGCCGCGATCTCCCCCGAGCAGTCCGTGCTCTCCCTGCTGCGCAGCGAGGAGCTGGAGGACCTGCTCGGCAAGCTCGACCAGCGCACCGCGTCGATCATCAAGATGCGGTACGGCATCGAGGACGGCCGGGAGCGGACCCTGACGGAGGTCGGCAAGCAGCACGGCCTGACCCGCGAGCGGATCCGCCAGATCGAGAAGCACGCGCTGCTGGAGCTGAAGCGGATGGCGCGCGACACGGGCTTCGACGCCGTGGCCTAGCGCGGCCGGCCCACCCCCCGAACGAGCCCCGGTGCCTATCCCCCCCAGGCGCCGGGGCTCCCCCGCGTCCCGCGTGCGGCTCAAAACCCCGGGGCTCCGCCCCGAACCCCGCGCCTCAAACGCCGGCGGGGCTGGATTCGCCCTGCGGGCAAACCAGCCCGCAGGGCGAATCCAGCC
>NZ_JBIAUK010000031.1:25737-95285 GCF_042892775.1 Streptomyces sp. NPDC001717
CGGCGCCCCCGGGGGGGGGGCGCGGCGCCCCCCCCCCCCCCCCCCCCCCCCCCCCCCCCCCCCCCCCCCCCCCGCCCCGCCCCCCCCCCCCCGCCGGAGGCAACACCAGCCCGTCCGGCGATTGAGGACCGGGGGGCCGGGGGCAGGCCCCTCGCCAGCGGCAGCGGTACCACACCCGGACGTGTGGCTTCAGCGGTGCGGGATATCAGTCGGCCGGGCCCACCGAGCCCGCAAGTCGCGCGCCGAGCGCACCCGCCGCGACCCGCAGCTGCGCCGGTTCCCGGACCGTGAAGGGGAGGCCGATCAGGGCGAGCCTCGCCGCCATCCACTCCGGCGCGTCCCCCGTCTCGAAGCGGACCACGGTCTCCCGCCGCCCCCCGCCCGGCAGGGCGAAGGTCCGGAGCCACGGCGGCAGCTGCTCCACCGGCGCCTCGAAGGCGGCCTCCACCTCATACGTCCCCCCGCCCCGCAACCCGCGCCGTACGAACTCCTCCGCGTCCATCGGCAGCTCCCGCGGAGCGAACCGCGCACCCGTCGCGAACGGCTCCCGCACCCGGTCCACCCGGAACGTCCGCCAGTCCTCGCGCTCCATGTCGTACGCCACCAGGTACCACCGGCTTCCCGTGCTGACGAGGCGGTACGGCTCCACCAGCCGCCGCGACTCCGCCCCGTCCGCCGCCCGGTACGCGAACCGCAGCCGCTCCGGCCCCGCCACCGCCGAGGCCATCGTCGTCAGCGTCCGAGGGTCCACGCTCGCCCCGTCCCCCCGCGTCAGCGCGGTCGTCGCGGACTGCAGCGCGCCCACCCGGTGCCGCAGCCGCGACGGCAGCACCTGCTCCAGCTTCGCCAGAGCGCGTACGGAGGCCTCCTCGATCCCGTCGACCGCGTGCCCGGCCCCCGCCCGCAGCCCCACCGCGATCGCCACCGCCTCCTCGTCGTCGAGGAGCAGCGGCGGCATCGCGGCTCCGGCCACCAGCCGGTAGCCGCCCTCCGCGCCCAGCGTGGCCTCCACCGGGTACCCCAGCTCCCGCAGCCGCTCGATGTCCCGCCTGATGGTCCGCGCGCTGACCCGCAACCGCTGCGCCAGTTCGCTCCCCGGCCATTCGCGCGGGGTCTGGAGGAGGGACAGCAGGGAGAGCAGCCGTGCCGGTGTGTCGGTCATGGCACCAGGTTGCCGGCGAAAGAGGACACGCCCTGACCTACATCCCGTCTAGGTTTCTCCTCATGAGCACCGAGACGTCCAAGACATCGCCCGAGAGACCGAGCGGGCCCGTACGAGAAGAGCGGAGCGAGGCGACGACACCCGCGACCACGCAGGCGGACCGCCGCCGCTGGCTGGCACTCGCCATCGTGATGACCGCGACCTTCATGGACCTGGTCGACGTCACGATCGTCAACATAGCCATCCCCAGCATGCGCGAGAACCTCGGCGCGTCCACCAGCGCGATCCAGTGGATCACCGCCGGCTACGCCCTCGCCTTCGCCGCCGGTCTGATCACCGGCGGCCGTCTCGGTGACATCTACGGTCGCAAGCGCCTCTTCCTCATCGGTGTCGCGGGGTTCACCGCCGCCTCGCTGCTCTGCGGCATCGCTGCCAACCCGGGCATGCTCGTCGCCTCCCGCCTGCTCCAGGGCGGGATGGCGGCCATGATGGTCCCGCAGGTCCTGGCGATCATCCACGTCACCTTCCCGCCGCACGAGCGCGGCAAGGTCTTCGGCATGTTCGGCGCGATCGTGGGCCTCGGCGCCGTCTCGGGTCCGATGCTCGGCGCGCTGCTCAGCGAGTGGAACATCCTCGGCCTCGAATGGCGACCGATCTTCCTGATCAACCTGCCGGTCGGCATCGCGGCCGTGATCCTCGGCCGCATGTTCATCAGCGAGTCCAAGGCCCCCAAGGCCCTGCGCCTCGACCTCGTCGGCGTCGTCCTCGCGACCCTCGCCCTGGTCATGCTGATCTTCCCGCTCACCCAGGGCCGTGAGAACGACTGGCCGCTGTGGGGCTTCGTCTGCATGATCGCGTCGCCGTTCGTCTTCGCCGCGTTCATCGCCTACGAGAAGTACAAGATCAAGAAGGACGGGTCCCCGCTCGTCGAGCTCTCCCTCTTCAAGGTCAAGAGCTTCGCCGGCGGTATCGCCGTCCAGCTGACCTTCGGCATCGCGACCGGCATCTTCTTCCTGGTCTGGACGCTGTACATGCAGCTGGGCCTCGGCTGGAGCGCCCTGCACGCCGGCCTCACCGGCATCCCCTTCTCCCTCTCCGTCTCGGCCGCCGCGGGCATCTCCGTCGGCAAGCTCGTGCCGCGCTTCGGCCGCAAGGTGCTCCAGGCCGGCGCGCTGACCATGGCCGCGGGCCTGCTCCTGTACATCTGGGAGTCCGCGCACTACGGCATGGAGATCGCCTCCTGGCAGATGGCGGCCCCGCTGGTCCTCATGGGCATCGGCATGGGCCTGATCGTGGCGCCGCTCAACGACACGACGCTGTCCGAGGTGCCGCGCGAGCACGCCGGCTCCGCCTCCGGCCTGATCAACACCACCGGCCAGATGGGCAACGCCCTGGGCCTCGCCCTGACCTCGGTCGTCTTCTTCGGGCTGATCGAGGACGACACGGTCTTCGGCCCGCAGTACGTCGAGGCCTTCCGCAGCGCGCTGTGGTCGATCGCGGCCGTGCTGGTCGTGATCTGCGCGGTGATGTTCCTGCTGCCGCGCAAGCCGATCCCGATGGAGCAGCGCGAGGGCGGCTCCGAGTACACCGCCCCCGCCGAACCCGAAGCCGAGAAGACCCCCACCCCGGTCGCCTAGCGAAACCCGCCCCGGCTCACGGACGCGCCCGCCCTCACCGGCGGGCGCGTCCGTTTCTCTTTGTTGGCGTCCGAAATCGGACGTATGGTGAATGGGTCCACGCATTCGGGCATGGAACGGACGTAAACCCACATGTACGCGCCGGAGCGCCAGCAGGAGATCCTCCGCCTCGCCCGCGAGGTGGGCCGGGTCGACGTGCTCTCCCTCGCCGACCGCTTCCGGGTGACGGCCGAGACCGTACGCCGCGACCTCAAGGCCCTCGACCGGGCCGGCCTGGTCCGCCGGGTCCACGGCGGCGCCATCCCGGCCGGCCGCCTCGACTTCGAACCCGACCTCACCGAACGCGAAGCCACCGCGGCGGACGAGAAGGACCGCATCGCCGCCGCCGCCCTCGCCGAACTCCCCGGCGGCGGCAGCGTCGTCCTCGACGCGGGCAGCACCATCGCCCGCCTCGCCGCCGTCATCCCCGTCGAGGCGGCGCTCACCGTGGTCACCCACGCGCTGCCCGTCGCCGCCCGCCTCGCCGACCACACCGGGATCGACCTCCACCTCGTCGGCGGCCGGGTCCGCCACCGCACCCGCGCCGCCGTCGACGCCTGGGCGCTGCGCGCGTACGCCGAGATCCGCGCCGATGTCCTCTTCCTCGCGACGAACGGCTTCAGCGCCTCGGGCGGGCTGACCACCCCCGACCTCGCCGAGGCCGCCGTCAAGCGCGCCGCGATCGCCGCCGCCCGCCGGGTCGTCCTGCTCGCCGACTCCGCCAAGGCCGGACAGGAGCACTTCGCGCGCTTCGGCTCGTTCGCGGACATAGACCTGCTCATCACGGACACGGGGCTCGCCCCCGCCCACAAGGCGGCGATCGAGGCCGCCGGTACGGAAGTTGTGCTCGTATGATCCTCACCGTCACGCCCAACCCCTCCCTGGACCGGACGTACGAGGTCCCCTCGCTCGCCCGCGGCGCGGTCCTGCGCGCCACCGGCGACCGGGTCGACCCCGGGGGCAAGGGCGTCAACGTTTCCCGCGCGGTGGCCGCCGCGGGCCACCGCACGACGGCGGTCCTCCCGCTCGGCGGCGCCCCGGGCGCCCTGCTCGCCGAACTCCTCGGCGCACAGGGCGTGGACGTCACCGCGATCTCCATCTCCGGCCAGACCCGGTCGAACATCTCCCTCGTCGAACCCGACGGCACCCTCACCAAGATCAACACGCCCGGCCCGGAGCTCACCCCGACGGAGTCCGCCCTCCTCCTCGGCACCGTCCACGGCTGCTCCGGCGGCGCACGGTGGATCGCCTGTTGCGGCAGCCTCCCGCGCGGCCTCGAACCCCGGTGGTACGCGGACCTCGTCGCCCGTGCGCACGAAGGCGGCGCCCGCGTGGCCCTGGACACCTCCGGCCCGGCGCTGCTCGCGGCGCTCCCGGGCCGTCCCGACGTCGTCAAGCCGAACGCCGCCGAACTGGCCGCGGCGGTGGGCCGCCCGCTGTCCACGCTGGGCGAGGTGCTCGACGCGGCGCAGGAGCTGCGCTCGCTGGGCGCGGGCGCCGTGCTCGCCTCACTGGGCGCCGACGGCCAGCTTCTGGTCGAGGAGGACGGCGTCCACTACGGCACCGCGCGGGTGCCCGCGGACCGGGTCCGCAGCAACGTCGGCGCGGGCGACGCGGCCCTGGCCGGATTCCTCGTCGCGGGAGGCGCCGGCCCGACCGCGCTCGCCTCGGCCCTGGCCCACGGCGCGGCCGCGGTCCGGCTCCCCGGCAGCGCCATGCCGACCCCGGCGGACCTGGACCCCGAGGCGATCCGCACCACCCGGGACCCGCTCCCGGACCTCCTCCTGTCCGAACCCGCGACGCCCTGACCCGAAGCGGGGGATCGCCCCGGGCCGGTAGGCGCGCCCCGCGCCCGTACCGGGCCCGGAGTCAGCGGACCCGGGGGCGGTGCTCCATCGCTCCGCGCGCCGCCGCCTCGTCGTCGTACACCTCGCACATGTGCCGCCCGTCCGGCGTGGCCGTGTGCTCGACCTCCCAGAGGCTGAACTCCGTACCGTCCAGGAGCACGAAGGCGTGCTCGTACAGGCTGAAGCCCGCGTCCCGCCCGTCGGGGCCGCACTGCCGGGCGCTGCCGAACGCCTGCGTGATGTGGTGCGCGTACGCCGACCGCAGCAGCGCCGCCACTTCCTCGCCGGGCCGGTCCGGGTTCTCCGCGCGGCGCAGGACCCGCCGGGCGTGGTCGGCGGACTGCTCCACCGCGTACTCCCGGTGCCGCTGCGCGGGGGCCGTGCCCGCGAACAACGCGGTCAGCACGGCCACGTCGTTCTCCGGCTCCTCGTCGCCCGGCAGCAGCGCCGGATCCAGCGTCGCGTCCGCCGCGTCCCGGCCGAACACCCGGGCCACGGCCAGGCAGGTCTCCGCCTTGCTGGCGAAGACCTCGTGCCGGACCGTGCGGTCGCCCTCGCCGCGCCGGTACGTCAGCTCCCACAGGGAGACCGAACCGCCGTTCGCCAGCAGGTAGGTGTGCCGGTGGGTCTCCCGCCACAGCCCCGTCGCCGGGCTGTGGTGGGTGGTGTACAGCGAAGAGCTGTGGGCGAGCGCCGCGCCGAGGCGTTCGACCAACCCGTCGGGGAGGTCGAAGGAGTTGAGGGTGCGGCCCAGGAGGCGGTCGAGGTGCGCCTCGGTTGTCTCGTACGGATCGCTCAAGGTGGGTCTCCAGGCCGTCGCAGCTAGTCACTTCGCGGATGCTCAACGTAGCCCCTGGCTCTGGCACAACGTCCGGGGTTCGGTAAAACGTCCGGGAACCATCAGTGGTTCCCACCACACCTTCAGGTCAACTTGCGTACGGATGCGCATGGTTCGGCCCGCTCTGTGATGGAGCGCGGGACTATGGGCCGCATGGCAACGAATACAGTGGGCGTCCCGCGCCAACAGGGACGGCCCGACAGTCGACACGAGAGCGGGCCCGAAGGTGCGGTGCCGGCTTCAAAGGGCCTGGCCTGGCTGCTGGTCCTCACCGGGGCGGCCGGACTCCTCGCCTCCTGGGTCATCACCCTCGACAAGTTCCTCCTGTTGGAGGACCCCGACTTCAAGCCGGCGTGCAGTCTCAATCCGGTGGTCTCCTGCGGCAGCGTGATGCAGAGCGAGCAGGCGCACGCGTTCGGCTTCCCCAACCCCATGCTCGGGCTGGTTTCGTACGGTGTCGTGGTGTGCGTGGCCGCGGGCGTCCTGGCCGGTGCCCGCTACCGCGGCTGGTTCTGGCTCGGCCTGCACGCGGGCACGGTCTTCGGCGTCGGTTTCTGCACCTGGCTGATGATCCAGTCGCTGTACGAGATCAACGCGCTCTGTCTGTGGTGCTGCCTGGCCTGGCTGGCGACGCTGCTGATGTTCTGGGCGGTCACCGCGCACAACGTCCGTACGGGCGCGCTCCCCGCCCCCGGCCCGGTCCGCGGTTTCTTCGCCGAGTTCGCCTGGGCCCCGCCCGCCCTGCACATCGGGGTGATCGGGATGCTCGTCCTCACCCGGTGGTGGGACTTCTGGACCGGGTGACGCCGCCCCTCACGGCCGAACGCGCGAGGGCCCCGGCAGCTGGACGCTGCCGGGGCCCTCGTCGCTCGACGCGGGGGCTGGGATCAGCTGCCGACGGAGCCGTTGCCCGAGAGGACCGGGATGTTGTCCAGGATGTGCGAGAGCGGCTCGTCGCCCTTGGCCTGGGTGGAGTTCTCGGTGCACTGCTGGTTCTGCGGGTTGGACAGGACGTTGATGTCCTGGACACCGACGTTGGCGAGGACGGCGACCAGGGACTGGGCGTTGACCTTCGCCGGCAGACCGATGCAGGGCTTGTTCAGGGTGCCCTGGACCAGGCCGAGCTGCGGGCTCTGGTCGCCGTGGGTCTTCTGGTTGCCGTAGACCTGCGTGGCACCGTTGCCGTTGACGGTGTTGATGCCGTTGTCGTTGCCGATGGCCATGGCCGGGGCAGCGGCAGCGGCGCCCGCGCCGACCGCAACGGCGGAGACCGCGGCGGCGGTCATGAACTTCTTGAACATCTTGATCCTTTAGTCGCACGAGTGCCCGCTGATGGAGCGCCCTGGTCAACTGCCCCACCAGGGGGTTGGTTCCGGTGCTTCACTCAAACGGCCCGCGTGCCGCGGGGTTTTCCCCGGAGGGGGTGAGCCTTCTGCGGACGCGTGCGCGAAGCCCGTACGCACCCCTCAGCCGTTCATGATCCGGTTGCGCTCCGTGCGAGGTGTTCGCACGGTGAGTAAGGAAGCGGACCGCTCTGGTCCGCTTGTATGTCACCACCAGAAGGAACACCCATGCACCGCACCAAGCCGTCCCGCGCCCGCATGCTCGTCCCGTCGGCCCTCGCCGTCGTCATACTGACCGGCGCGGCCGCCCCCGCGGGCGCCGCGGACGGTCAGGGCGCCGCCGAGATCGCCAGGCGATCGGCAGCCGTCCAGCGGCAGATCGAAGAGGTCGAGGAACAGGTGGCAGCGGCCGGCCCGATCGACGACCTCCTCTCCGGCCTCACCAAGACCATCGGGGACCTCCTCAACTCGCTGGGCGGCCTGCTCGGCGTGAAGCTGCCGCCGATCGAGCTGCCGAAGCTCCCGGAGATCAAACTCCCGGAGATCAAGCTTCCCGAGATCAAGCTTCCGGAGGTCGAACTCCCCGAGCTGCCGGTGGAGGTCCCGAAGCTGCCGGTGGAAGTCCCGAAGCTGCCCGTGGAACTCCCGCCGGTCGACACGGTGGTGCCGGAGCTGCCGGCGACGCCGCTCAAGCCTCCGGCGGAGCTGGTGCCGGAGCTGCCCGACATCCCCGATCTCCCGAGCGCGCGGGGCGCGGGGAAGGCCGCCTGGAGCCCGTCACACGACTACGACAATTGAGCTGAACAGGTTTGATTCGGCCGGAGGCCGTGTCGTCCGGGAAGCTGGACCGTTTCGCTCGATGTGAGCCCCGGTTCGGGGCAGAACATCGAACAGAAGGTGCACTTCCCATGAACTCTGCCAAGAAGGCCGCCCTGGTCCTGGCCACCGCTGGTCTCGCTGCGGCTGGTGCCGCCGGCTCCGCTATGGCCGACTCGTCGGCCGAAGGCGCGGCCGTGGGTTCCCCCGGTGTCCTGTCCGGCAACCTGGGCCAGGTCCCGGTCCACGTTCCGGTCAACGTCTGCGGCAACTCCGTCAACGTCATCGGCGCGCTGAACCCCGCGTTCGGCAACGTCTGCGTCAACGACTGACGTCTGCGGAACGACTGCCAGACAGCTCGACAGCTCAACCGACTGTGGGCGCCCCGGCCTTGCCGGTGGCGCCCACGGTCTTGTCCGGGCGGCTCAGCCCCGGCCGCCGTTGAGCTTGACGCCGCCGAGCATCGGGGTCGTCTGGGTGGCGCCGTTGGCGAGCCCGAGGACGGTGCCGGGCACGTCGTTGCGGACCTTGTTCACCTTCTGCGCCGTGCCCACGACCTTGTTGACGGCGTCGCCCTGCTCGGCCAGCGCGTTGCCGGCGGTCTGCGGGAGCGCCTCACTGACGGGGTTGACGGCGTTCAGCACCTCCGTCGCCCCGCCGGTCAGGCTCATGGGGGGCATCGACGCGGCCGGGGTGTCGGCGGCGAAGGCGGGGGCGGAGGCGCCGAGGGCGGCTACGGAGCCGACGACCACAGCGGCGACCTTCGAGAGCTTCATTGTCGAAATCCTCTTCTTTTCGTGGACAGAGGTGTCAGCGGCGACCGTCGCGCCGCTTTCTCCATGGGTAACGATCGCCTGCCCGTACGGAAACGCCGACGGGGGCGGGCACACAGTGCGGACATGACAGCGGCCGGAGAATCCGATGGGGATTCTCCGGCCGCTGTTTCTTCCGATTACCGGTAATACCGGTATTACCGGGATTGACGATCAGGCGATGCGGGACCGCCGGTACAGAATGGCGCCGCCCAGGATCAGTGCCGACGCGAGGGCCGCCGCGGCCGCGGGCTGGCCCGCGCCGGTCTCGGCCAGCATGGGCGCGGTCACCCGTGCCGGAGCCGGTACGGGTGCGGGCGCCGGCGCGGGGACGTGCGGGGCCGGGACCGTGGCCGGGGTCGGGGGCAGGTGGACCGGGGTGTCGCCGGCGGGGGCGGCCGGGGGCTGGTCGGCCGGGCGCTCCACGGGCTGGCTGCCGTGCGGCGGCCGCGGCGCGGGGCCCTCCTCCATGCCGGGAGTGGGGGCGGGGACCTGCGGCGCGGGGGCTGGGAGCGGCTGGGGGGCCTCCTCCACCGGTGCCGGTACGGGCGCCGGGGCGGGCAGCGGCGCGGGTGCCTGCTCCACGGGCGGCTGGGGCGCCGGGACCGGTGGCGGTACGGGGAGTTCCTCGACGGGCGCGGGGGCCGGGATCGGTGCGGGCACCGGGGCGGGGAGCGGCTTGGGGGCCTCCTCCACCGGGGCCGGCGGCGGCAGTTCCTCCACGGGGTGCGGCAGCGGCTGCGGCTTGGGGGGAGCGGGGGGCGCCGGGTGGGGTACCGGGGCCGGGTGCTCCGCCTCGGGGCGGGGGTGGTCGTCGCACTCCTCCTCGCCCTGCGGCCGGTCGGAGTCGCCGTAGCCGCCCTGGTCGTGCCGGGGCTGGTGGCGCGGCGGCTGCTGCCGCTCGTCGGCGTGGCCGTAGCCGCCCTGGTCGTGCCGGGGCTGCTGCTCTTCGGAGTGGCCGTATCCGCCCCGGTCGCCCGGGGATTCGTGGCGCTGCTCCGGGACGCGGTGGCGGGCCTCGCGCTCGTCGAGGTAGCGCTCCAGGGCCTCGGCGTTCTCGGGGCTGAGGTAGCGCGAGTAGTCGTGGTCGTCGTCGGCGTGGGAGCCGGTCGTGGTGGCGCACGTGTTGCCGAACGCGGGGTTGAGTCCCGCCCCGGCGTCCACGCTGTTGCCGCACACGTTCGGCGCGACGGTGATCGGTACCGAGACGCTGTTGCCGGCCAGCACACCCGGCGAATGAGAGGCCTCGGCCGTGGCTCCGGGGTGTGCGTAGGCCGCACCGGTCGCGATCGACAGCAGACTCGAGGCGGCTGCGGCCGTGAGCATCCCCTTGCCCAGTACCTGTCGGCTCAGTACCTGTCGCATGGGTCCTTCCCTGTCTACCGGCGGTGGCGCCGGTGCTGAATCGAAGGTGGCCTCGGAGTGCACCGCCGTGCACTCCGAGGCCACCTTCGAGGAGGTTGCCCTTGCGGGCACAAGAGCTTCGTCAGGCGTTGACGCAGGTGTTGCCGAACGCGGGGTTCAGCAGGGCGATCACGTTGACGGTGTTGCCGCAGACGTTGACCGGGACGTGCACCGGAACCTGGAGCAGGTTGCCGGAGAGGACGCCGGGGGAGTCCTTCGCGACACCCGCGGCGTCCGCGTCGGCCATGGCGGGGGAGGCGGCACCGGCAGCCATCAGAACGCCGGCGGCCAGCACCACTGCCTTCTTGTACGTCATTTGTTTTCGATCCTTCCCGCAGAGGCGTATCCACTGCAGAATTAACAACGAGTGTCCGGGGGAAAAGAAACCGGGGATTTTCGGCGAGCGTCGGGGAATTCACTCCGATGCCCTGCTCGAATTCCGGTTCCGGGGGCCGGTGGATTTACGGAGATCCCTTTTCGATCAGGGGCGCCGGAAACCCACAAGCGGCGAGGCCGCCGCGACCCGAAGGTGCGGCGGCCTCGCTGGCACGGGCCTCGGTCAGCTGCCGGCGGAGGCGTTGCCGGAGAGGACCGGGATGTTGTCCAGGATGTGCGAGAGGGCCTCGTCACCCTTGGCCTGCGTGGAGTTCTCGGTGCACTGCTGGTTCTGCGGGCTGGACAGGACCGGGATGTCCTGGACGCCGACGTTGACCAGGGCCAGCACGGACTGCACGTTGGCCTTCGCGGGCAGGGCGATGCAGGGCTTGTTGAAGGAGCCCTGGATCAGGGCCATCTGCGGGCTCATGTTGCCGTAGGTGGCCTGGTTGCCGTAGATCTGCGAGGCGCCGTTGCCGTTCACGGTGTTGATGCCGTGGTCGTTGCCGATCGCCATCGCCTGCGGCGCCATGGCCGCACCCATGCCCACGACCGAGGCGGCAACCGCGGCCGAGGCCATCATCTTCTTGATCATTGTCGTCCCTTTTTTGCAGGATTGCCCGGTAGTGGAGCACCCGGATCAACGGCCCGGCCCCGGTTTGGGTTGCGTGGCTTCACCCGGATGCAGCCGTTTCGGGCGGCACGGTTGACGGTCAGGCGTTCACGCAGGTGTTGCCGAACGCCGGGTTCAGCAGGGCGATCACGTTCACGGTGTTGCCGCAGACGTTCACCGGGACGTCCACCGGAACCTGGAGCAGGTTGCCGGACAGGACGCCGGGGGAGCCGCCGGCGAAGCCGTCCGCTGCCGCGCCGTCCCCACCGTGCGCGGAGGCGAGGCCCGCGCCGCCCATCAGCATCGCGGCGCTTGCGACGGCCATGGTGGTGCCGCGCACCAGCCTCTTCTTCATCTCCGTAATTCCTTTCGGTTCGAACAATGGTGCAAGTCATAACGACGTTCCGGTCCGGAAGGTGCGCGTTATCGCCCGAAAGGCCGTACGAGCGAGTCCGACGTGATTTCCAGCCCGATTTCTGACAAAGTGCACTCCTGTTTTGTCCCGTTGATCGAAAATGGAGACTGCGTCATGGGTTCCTCCCGCAGAATCCTCGGCACGCTCGGTCTGCTGTCCTGCCTGGTCGTTTCCGTGTCGCCGGCTTCGGGAGCCCCGTCTCCGAAAGAACTGCCCCGGGTCCCCTTCACCGAGCGTTACCAGGCCGTGCTGCACGGCGGGCTGGTCCGGGCGTCGAACTCCGCCATCGGCTGCCGGAGGCAGGAGTCCCCGCAGGCCGTGTCGTGCGCGGAGGTCGGGCGAGGGGCGGCGGGGGTCAACGGCGACTTCGAGATGTTCTACAACGAGGTCGACGCGGACCCGGACACCTACAACTCCACCCGGGCCGACCTCCGGATCCCGCAGGGCGCGAGGGTCTCGTACGCCCGCCTCTACTGGGGCGGGAACCTGCGGGTGGGCGAGCAGAAGCCGCCGGAGGGCAACGGCCGCGTCCTGGTCGCCGAGCCCGGCGGGGCCTACAAGGAGGTCCTCGCCGACACGGTGATGGGCCACCGTACGGACGCCGGCAGCGATGCCTACCAGGCCTCGGCCGACGTGACCCCGATGGTGCGCGAGGGCGGGGCCGGAGTGTGGACGGTCTCGCAGCTGAACGTCGCGATGGGCCACTCCGAGGTGGGGGCCTGGGGCGGCTGGACGCTGGTCGTGGCGTACGAGCACCCGAGGGAGCCGCTGCGCCGGATCTCGCTGTGGGACGGCTTCGAGGCGCTGGAGGCCCGGGCCGGCGACGGGGTCGTCGAGGTCGACGGGCTGGCGGCGCCGCCCGGGTCTGCGGGGAAGGTCGGGCTGGTCGGCTACGACGGGGACCGCGGGGTCCTCGGGGACTCGCTCACCGTGACCTCCGACAGCGGGCGCCGGGTGACCATCGGTGATGCGGAAAATCCTTTTAATGATGTTATGAATTCCACGATCACGGAATTCGGGGACCACCCGTTCGCGCGACAGCCCGAACACATCAACAACCTCGGATATGACGCGGACGTGTTCGACCTGAGTCCCGCCCTGTCCGGGGGTGCCCGCAGCCTGAACTTCGGGTTCAAGGGCGAAAGTCAGGGTCATTTCCTCGGTGTGCTCTTCGTTCAGACAGACGCGCGCCGCTGAACGTAGGAGCACTCCACGTGCCCACACAGCCACGGGCCGCACGGCCCACGACCGTCCTCCATCTCGTCCAGCCCGTCGACGGCGGAGTCGCCAGGGTCGTCACCGACCTCGTCCGCGCCCAGAGCGCCGAAGGCCTGCGCACCGTCGTCGGCTGCCCGCGCGGCGGCGTCCTGGCCGACGCCGCCCGGGCCGCCGGGGCCGAGGTGCTCACCTGGCGCGCCGGACGGGCCCCCGGCCCGGCGCTGCCCGCCGAACTCCTCGGTGCCCGGCGGCTGCTGAGCCGCGTGCGGCCCGACGTGCTGCACGCACACAGCGCCAAGGCGGGCCTCGCCGGGCGGCTCGCCGCGCGCGGCGCCCTGCCCACCGTCTTCCAACCCCACGCCTGGTCCTTCGAAGCCGTCGGCGGGGCCACCGCCGCCCTCGCCCTGCGATGGGAGAGGTACGGGGCCCGCTGGGCCGACCGGGTGCTCTGCGTCAGCGAGGCCGAACGCCGCGCCGGCGAGGCCGAGGGCATCGCCGCCCACTGGTCGGTGATCCGCAACGGCGTGGACCTCGACCACTTCCGCCCCGGCGACCCCGATCCCGACCACGACAAGGCCCTCGCCCGCGCCGGACTGCCGCTGCCCGCCGCGTTCCGGGGCGACGGGCCCCTCGCCGTCTGCGTGGGCCGGCTCTGCCAACAGAAGGGGCAGGACGTCCTGCTCCGCGCCTGGCCGGAGCTGCTCGCCACCGTCCCCGGCGCCCGTCTCGCCCTCGTCGGTGACGGCCCCGACGCCGAACGGCTGCGCCGCACGGCGGCCCTGTCGGGCACGAGAGTGCTCTTCGCGGGAGCCGCCCGGGACATCCGACCGTGGCTTCGGGCCGCCGATCTCGTTGTACTGCCGTCACGGTGGGAAGGCATGGCGCTCGCCCCGCTCGAAGCGATGGCCTGCGGCCGCCCGGTCCTGGTCTCCGACGTCAGCGGGGCCCGGGAAAGCCTGCCGCCCGGCCAGGGACGCCTGTGCCTCGTACCGCCGGAGGACCCGACGGCCCTGGCCAAGGCCCTGGGAGGGCTGCTCGCCGAGCCGCGGCTGCTCGCCGAACTCGGAGAGCAGGCACGGCAGCACGCCCGGACCGACTTCGACGTGCGGCGGACCACGGACGCGGTCACCGGTCTGTACCACGAACTGCTGGGCAGGCCCCGGCCCTTGAACCAGGAGCGCAACACCCGATGACGATGGACAGCGCACCCGCCAGGCGGCACACCGGGCAGGGCGGCCCCGGGTCGGCGGGCACCACGGCAGTACGCCGGGCCCAGGCCGCCATCCACCCCCCGCGCGGGCCCGAGGCCGACCGGGCCCGGCCCGCCGTGCGCCCGCAGCGGATCCGCCGCCGCGGGCGGGTGCTCCCGCTGCTCACCGCCGACGCGCTGGCCGCCGTACTGACCGTGGCGGCGCTGCCCGCACCGGCGCCGCCCGCCGGGGTGGCCGTTCCCATGGCCCTGCTCCTCGCCGCCCTGCACGCGCAGGCCGGGCTCTACCGGCCGCGGCTCGCCCCCTCCGCGCTCCTCGAACTGCCCGTGCTGGCAGGACGGTCCGCCGTGCTGTGGTGCGCGGCCGCGGCGGTCTGGGCCGCCGTCGACCCCGGCCGGGCCCTGGGATGGAACGTCCTGCTGACCGCCGTCTGCCTCCAGACCGTACTGACGTGCGCGGGACGCGGGTTCGTCAACCAGTGCCTGCGCCGCACGGCCGTGCGCAGGCCCGCCTCCGCCCTCGTCGTCGGACCCGGCGCCGGGGCGGGCGCGGTGGCCGCCGCCCTGCACGGGCGCCCCGAGTTCGGCCTGCGCCCGGTGGGGATCGCCGACACCGAGGCCGCCGCCGAAGGGGAGGGCGGCGCGATGCCGCTGCTCGCCACCCACGAGGACATCCGGCGCGCGGTGATCCAGAACTCCGTCCGGCACGCCGTGTTCACGCGTCCGCCCGAGGCCGACGAGCACACCGCCTCCCTGGTGCGGCTCTTCCACGACCACGGCTGCCGGCTCTGGCTCGCCGACCCGGCCGGCACCGCCAAGGTCACCGGCATGCGGGTGGCGTGCCCCGCCGACCAGCTGTGGGGGTACGCCGTGCAGCCCCTGATGCCGCGTCCCGCACGCCCGGCGGAGCGCTGGGCGAAGCGCGGCATCGACGCCGTGCTCGCGCTGCTCGCGCTGGCCGCTGCGGCGCCCGTGATGGCCGCCTGCGCGCTCGCCGTGCGGATCGGGGACGGGCCGGGGGTGATCTTCCGGCAGGAGCGGGTCGGCCTGTACGGGCGGCCCTTCACCCTGCTGAAGTTCCGTACCCTGCGCGCCGACGCGCACGAGGCCGCCACCCGGTGGACGGTGGCGGGGGACCGCCGGATGAGCGCCGTCGGCTCCTTCCTGCGCAAGTCCTCGCTGGACGAGCTGCCACAGCTGTGGAACGTCGTACGGGGTGACATGAGCCTGGTCGGTCCCCGACCCGAACGACCCTTCTTCGTCGCCAAGTTCTCCACCGTCCACCCCGGCTACGAGGCACGGCACCGGATGCCCGTCGGCATCACCGGCCTGGCCCAGATCAACGGCCTGCGCGGGGACACCTCCATCGAGGACCGGGCCCGCTTCGACAACCACTACATCGACACCTGGTCGCTGTGGCAGGACCTGTGGATCCTGGCCCGCACCGCGGCCTCCTTCTTCCGCTTCCGGCTGGGGGGCAGCTGATGAGCCTCGCGGTATCCCCGTCCCTCGAGGGCGTACGGCGGCCCGGCGAGCCGTTGCCGGTGCTGTTGCGGCGGCACTGGCCGCTGCTGCCGCTCGCCGCGACCGTGCTGTTCCTCCTCGCCCCGCTCCCGGCGGGGGACGCGACCGCCTCCGGGAAGGTCGGCCCGGCCGACGCGGCCTCGCTGCTGCTGGTGTTCGTGTGCGCCGTGCAGGCGGTGCGCGGCCGGGTGCGGGAGTTGAGCCCCCTCGGCGTGCTCGTGCTCGGGGCGCCCGGGGTCGGCCTCGCGGTGGCGACGATGACCGCGGGCGACCCGTACGCGGCCCTGCCGGGCTTCGTCCGCTACCTCCAGGTCTTCGTCCTGGTCCCGGCGGCGATCGTGCTGCTGGTGCGCGACGCGGCCGAGTTCCGGCTGGCCGCCGGGTGCTTCGTGGTGCTGGCGCTGGTGCAGGGCGCGTTGGGGGTCGTGCAGTACGCGACGCACACCGGGGCCTCGTACCAGGGCGAGGACGTCCGCGCCGTGGGCACCTTCGGCCCCGGTGACGTCATGGGCATGGCCACGGTGGTGGCGTACGGACTGATCGCGGCGACCGCGCTGGCCCTTTCGCCGGGGCTCGCGCCGCGGTTCCGGCGGACCGCCGGGGGCGTCGCGCTGCTGCTGGTGGTGCCGCTGGTGCTGTCGTTCAGCCGGGGCGCGTGGATCGCCACTTCGGGGGCGGCCCTGCTCGTCATCGTCCTGGCGGGGATCCGGCGGGCCCTGAAGGTGCTCGTCGCGCTGTGCGCCGTCGGGGTGGTCCTGGTGGGCGGGTTCGGCGTCGGCTCCGAGATGGTCGGCGAGCGGCTGGCCTCGATCACCCAGGTGTCGAGCGCCCCCGACCAGTCGGTGACCGACCGCTACACGATGTGGGCCGCGGCCGAGTCGATGTGGCGCGAGCGGCCGGCGGTCGGGGTCGGGCTGAAGGGCTTCCCGGCCAACCGGGACGGGCACTCCTCGCTGGGCCTGTCCTCCGGCAGCGACACGGCGGGCGCGGGCCAGGCGTTCCTGCGACAGCCGCTGCTCTCCCCGCACAACATGTACCTCCTGGTCCTCAGCGAGCAGGGACTGACCGGGCTGACCGCGCTGGCGGGCGGCTGGGCGGTGCTGCTGGTGGCGGGCCTCAGCCGGCTCGCCCCCGGCGGGGGCGAGCGGGGCGACGCGCGGACGCGGGACTGCGGGTTGATCGCGGTCGGGCTGTTCGTGTGGCAGCTCATCGACTTCCTGTACGCGGACATCGGCGGGCCGTCGACGGTCCTGACCGGTGTGATCGTCGGCCTGGCGGCCTGGTGGGCGCTGCCCTCCCCGGGGGGCGGCGGTTCGCCGGGTGCGGCCTCCGGGACCCGCGGAGTGCGCGGGGGTGCGGCCGCTGCCGCGGGCGGGCGCACCGGCATGCGCGCCGTTCCGGGTGCGGACGGCCCGTGACGGACACCACGCCCTGGCGGCCCGCCTCCGGCCCCCCGGCCGGGGCGGGCCCCGCCCATGTCCCGGCGGCCCCGGACCCGGGGTTCGTGACGGGCGGCCTGCCGAGGCCGGCCGAGGGTCCGGGCACGCCGGAACCCGGCTCCGGCGACGGTACGGCGGCGGGGTACGCCGCCGGCGGCTACACGGGCGGTGATCCCGGTCCGCGGAGCGTGCGGATCTCCGCCTGGGCCGGTGGGCCCATGGGTGCCCGCGGCGGCCGGGCCGGGGAAACCGCCGCGGGCGGCGGGCGGGACGGTCGCACGGCCGGGTCCCCCGCCGACGCGCCAGCCGAGCCCCCCGGTGGGAGCCAGCCGCTCGGGCGGTTCCTGGCGAAGGCCGCGGCCGTCACCGCCGGGCTGACCGCCGCCGGGGCGGTGTTCGGGCTGGTGCGGGACCAGACCATCGCGCACCTCTTCGGGGCCGGCCACGACAGCGACGCCTTCCTGATCGCCTGGACCGTGCCCGAGATGGCCTCGACGCTGCTCATCGAGGACGCCATGGCCCTGCTGATGGTGCCCGCGTTCAGCCACGCCCTGGCCCGGCGGGCCGCCGCCCGGACCGGGCTCACGCGCAAGGAGGCCCGCGCCCAGGACCCCGTACGGCTGCTGGTCGGGGCGACCCTGCCGCGGCTCGCGCTGTTCCTCGCCGTGGTCGCCGCGCTGCTCGTCCTCGCCGCGCCGGTCGTCGTCTCCGTCCTCGCCCCCGGTCTGCCCGACCCCGGGCTCGCCGTCCAGTGCACCCGGCTGACCGCCCTGACCGTGCTCTCCTTCGGAATCGCCGGATACTTCAGCGCGGCGCTGCGCGCGCACCGCTCCTTCGTGCCGCCCGCCGCGATCTACGTCTCGTACAACATCGGCATCATCGGCACGATGGTCGCCCTCCACGCCCTGTGGGGGGTCCGGGCCGCCGCGGCCGGTGTCGCCGTCGGCGGGCTGCTGATGATCCTCGTCCAACTGCCCTCCTTCATCGGGAACGTCGGCTTCGGCACGCCCCGCGGCCGGGGCGCCGCCCGCAGCCAGCGCGACCGCGACCGGCCCACCCTCATCGCCTTCGGGGTCATCGCACCGGTGATCTTCTTCGCGGTGTCCCGGCAGTCGCAGGTGCTCGTCGAGCGGTTCCTCGCCGCCTCCCTGCCGCCCGGGGCGATCTCGCACCTGAACTACGCGCAGAAGGTCGCGCAGATGCCGATGGTGCTGTCGCTGATGATCTGCACCGTCACCTTCCCCGTCGTCGCCCAGGCCATGGCCGGCGGGGAGCGGGAGAAGGCCCGGCGCCGCGTCGAACGGGACCTGGCACTGGCCTCGCTCGCCGTGCTCATGGGCACCGCGCTCGTCATCGGCTACGCCCCCCAGATCATCCAAGTGCTCTTCGAACGCGGAGCCTTCACGCACCGGGACACCCTCGCCACCGCCTCCGTGATGCGGGTGTACGGGCTCGGCCTCCTCGGCCACTGCCTCGTGGGGGCGCTGTCCCGGCCGTTCTTCTCGACCGCCCGGCCCACCTGGTTCCCGGCGTTCGCGATGGCCGCCGGACTCCTCGTCAACATCGTCGCCGGAGCCTTCGCCGTCCGCTGGTGGGGCACCTACGGCATCGCCGCCGCCAACGCGGCCGGCATCACCACCACCGCCGCCCTCCTGCTCACCGGCCTCGGCTCCCGGATCGTCGCCATCCAGGTCCGCCGCGTCGCCGTCAGCATCGGGCGGCTCGGCGTCGCCGCCGTCGCGGCCGGCGCCACCGGCTGGATCGCCGGGCCCATGATCCCCGACCCGCTGCTCAGCGCCGCACTCGGCTGCCTGTTGGTCCCGGCCATGTTCGGAGCCACCGGCACGGCCATACGCGCCCTCGAAGTCACCGCCCTGCCCGCTCAGATCTCCCAGCTCACGCAGAGGTTCCGCAATGTCCGCTGACACCGACACGGCCCCCGCCGCCGTGGTGGACCCACCCCGCCGGACCGCCTTGCCGTGGGTCCTGATGTACCACTCGGTCGCCGAGTTCACGGACCCCGCCGAGGACCCGTACGGCATCACCGTCACGCCCGTCGCACTGGAGGCCCAGCTGCTGTGGCTGCGCTCCCGCGGCCTGCGCGGGGTGTCCGTCGGCGAACTGCTGCGGGCCCGCGCCGCCGGGCGGGCCGCCGGGCTGGTCGGGCTGACCTTCGACGACGGCTACGGCGACTTCCTGACCGGTGCGCTGCCGCTGCTGCGCCGGCACGACTGCACCGCCACCCTCTTCGTCCTGCCCGGCAGGCTCGGCGTGGACAACGTGTGGGACCCGCTGGGACCCCGCAAGGCCCTGCTCACCGCGGAGGGCGTCCGCGAGATCGCCGACTCCGGACAGGAGATCGGCTCGCACGGGCTGCTCCACCAGGACCTCACCGCCGCCGCCGACGACGTGCTCCAGCAGGAACTGCGGGGCAGCCGCGACCTGCTGCGCGAGCTCACCGGAGTGCTGCCCGAAGGGTTCTGCTACCCGTACGGGCACCTCGACACCCGGGTCGTCGAGGCGACCCGGGCCGCCGGGTACGGGTACGCCTGCGCCATCGACCCCGGGCGGCTGGCCGGCCGGTACGCCCTGCCGCGCACCCACGTCAGCCAGGCCGACGGCGGCGCGCGACTGCGCGTGAAGCGGCTGCGCCACCAGGTGCGCGGACTGCGACGGGTGGTGCTGCCGTGAAGGCCCTGCACATCATCACGGGACTCGGCGTCGGCGGCGCCGAGCAGCAACTGCGGCTGCTGTTGCGGCACCTGCCGATGCGCTGCGACGTCCTGACGCTGACCAACCCCGGGCCGGTGGCCGAGGGGCTGCGCGCCGACGGGGTCCGGGTCGTGCACCTGGGCATGACCGGCAACCGGGACCTGGGGGCGCTGCCGAAGCTGGTGCGGTTCATCCGGCGCGGCCGGTACGACCTCGTGCACACGCACCTGTACCGGGCCTGCGTGTACGGGCGTCTCGCGGCGCGCGTCGCGGGTGTCGGGGCGATCGTGGCCACCGAACACTCCCTCGGGGACGCCGAGATCGAGGGCCGGCCGCTGACGCGGGGGGTGCGGGGGCTGTACCTGTCCGGCGAGCGGCTCGGCGCGGCGACGGTCGCGGTGTCCGACACGGTGGCCGCCCGGCTGGAGGCGTGGGGGGTGCCGCCCGAGCGGGTGCACGTCGTCCCGAACGGGATCGAGGCCGCCCGCTTCCGCTTCGACGAGGGCGTACGGCGCGGCACGCGGGCCAGGACCGGGCTGCCGGAGCGCGCCTTCGTGGTCGGCGGGGTCGGGCGGCTGGTACCGGGCAAGCGGTTCGACGTACTGGTACGGGCGGTGGCGGCGCTGCCGGGCGCGCACCTGCTGCTGGCGGGCGACGGGCCGGAGCGGGCGGCGCTCCGCCGGCTGGCGGCGGAGCTGGGCGCGCAGAGCCGGATCCACCTGCTGGGGGAGCGGGACCCGCTGGGCGACAGCGCGGACGGACGCACCCCGGGGATCCCGGCGCTGCTGGCGGCGATGGACGTGTTCGTGTCCCCGTCGCGCGAGGAGGCGTTCGGGCTGGCGGTGGTCGAGGCGCTGGCGGCGGGGTTGCCCGTGCTGCACGTGACCTGCCCCGCCATCGACGACCTGCCGGCCGTGCAGGCGCCGGGGGCGCGCCGCATCGGTACGGGCACGGAGGAACTCGTCGCGGCGCTGCGGGGGCACATGGAGGCGGGGGCGAAGCGGTTGCCGGTGCCGTCGGTGGCCCGCCACTACGACATCGCCCGCAGCGCGGCCCTCCTCATGGACGTGTACGACCTGGCCCTGAACCCTTCCGGGGCCGCCGCCCCGGACCCCGGTGGGGCCGCACCGGATCCGTTGGGGGCGCGGACCCCCCGGGGCTCCGCCCCGGACCCCGCGCCTCAAACGCCGGCGGGGCCGGACGTGGCCCCGGACGTGCCCCCGGCCGGGGTCGGGCTGCCCGGGCCGGGCCGGGGGGCGCAGGGCCCGGCCGTGCCGGATGCCGCACGGCAAGCGGAGCTGCCCTTGCCGCCGGGGCGGCGGCAAGGGGCCGCGTCCGGGCAGGGCGGTACCGGTTGAGCGTTGCCCCGTAGCTCCCCGCAGGGGGCCCGGCAGGGCCCGTAGAGAACTCCCCGACACACAGGAAGCGAGCGCACGCACATGGCCGACGCCGTTGATCCGAAGGAATCCGAACACCGTTCCGGCCGGCGCCGGCCGAGCCGCCGCCGGGTGCCGGTCTGGTGGCCGCTACCCGCCTGCGCGCTGGTCGGGCTGGCCGCCGGCGGGACGTACGGGGTGCTCAAGGCGCCCGAGTACGCCGCCACCAGCTTCGTCGTCGCCGTCCCGGACGACACCACCGAACCCGCCACCGCCCTCGGCTTCGCCCAGGCGTACGGCCGGATCGCCACCAGCAGTTCCACCCTCGCCTACGCCCAGCCCCGCGCGGGTGTCGGCGCCCGGCAGCTGCGGACCCAGGTGCGGGCCGAGACCTCCCCCGAGTCCCCGATGATCGCCATCACCGGCACCTCGAAGAGCCCCTCCGGCGCCGCCGACATCGCGAACGCCGTCGCCGACGCGCTCTCGCTGAGCAGCAACCAGGCCACCAAGAACACCGGGGTGAAGCTGCTGCTGTTCAGCCAGGCCGTCGCCCCGACCGAACCCGCCTCCCCCTCCGCCGCCATCAGCGGCGCGGTCGGGCTGTGCGCCGGCGGCCTGCTCGGCGGGCTGTGGCTGCTCGCCCGGCCCGGCGGCCGCACCAGGCGCCCCGAAGGGGCGGAGGCGCAACCGGTCGTGGAGGGGTACGCCTCGCTCCCGGCCCAGGGTGAGCACGCCGACGCCAAGGAGAAGGAGTCCGTCCGATGACCCGGTCCTGCGCCGGGCCGTCCTTGTCGGTGACCCTCTGCCGAGACCCCCGACAGTTCGCCGCCCTGGAGGGGCGGTGGAACCGGCTCGTCCGCGCCTGTCCCACCGCCACTCCCTTCCAGAGCCATGCCTGGCTGCACTCCTGGTGGCTGTCGTACGGGAAGGAGGGCCGGCTGCGCCTCGTCCTCGTGCGGCGCGGCGAGGAGCTGGTCGGCGCGGCCGCGCTGATGCTCGTACACCGTCCGATGCCGCTGCTGGTGCCGCTCGGCGGCGCCATCACCGACTGGTTCGACGTGCTCGTCTCCGCCGAGTACGCCGACGAGGTCGTCCCGGCGCTCGCCCGCGGGCTGCACCGGGCCGCCCGGGGCGCGGTCGTCGACCTGCGCGAGGTCCGCCCCGGGGCCGCGGTCGAGCAGCTGTACAAGCACTGGCCGGGGACCGGCGCCCTGCTCACCGACTCCACCTGCATGGAACTGCCCACGCTGCCCTTCGACGAGCTGGTCAAGCGGATGCCGGCTTCCGGAGCCCAGCGGGTACGGGCCAAGCTGCGCAAGACCGACGCCGTCGGGATCGAGGAGCACGAGGTCACCGAGCAGGAAGTACCGCGTGCCGTAAGGACGCTGCTGCGGCTGCACGAGAAGCAGTGGCGGGGCCGCGGGGTGACCCCCGAGCACCTGCGGCCGCGCTTCGCCGAGCACCTGACCCGGGCCACCCGGCGGATGGTGCGGGCGGGGGAGGGCCGGCTGACGGAGTTCAGGCTGGACGGGAAGGTGGTGGCGTCCAACGTCACGCTGCTGTCGGCCGGCCTGAGCGGCGGCTACCTGTACGGGGCCGACCCGGAACTGCGCGCCCGGAAGGTGGACGTGGCGACGCTGCTGCTGCGCCACGAGGCGGGGCGGGCGCTGGCCGACGGCCGCCCGGTGGTGAGCTTCCTGCGCGGCGACGAGCCGTACAAGAACCACTGGAGGCCCGAGACGGTCGTCAACCAGCGGTTCCTGCTGGCCACGAACGCGCTCGCGCCCCTGCTGCGGCTGCGCGAGTCGCAGCTGGCGGGGCGCGAGCGGGCGGTGGACGCGCTGCGGGAGGCTCTGCCGGCCGCCCGGGACTGGCGGGCGCGGCTGGGTGAACTGCGCGTGCGATGAACCGTCTAGAAGGGCCAGTAGCCGGATTCCCTGCCCCAGTCGACCTTCACGCAGACCGACTGCTTGCCGACGAGCTTGGAGAGCCACTCGCCGAAGCTCAGCGGCACGCACCACTGCTTGCTGTTCGCCGGAGGGGTTTCCGGCTTGGGCTGGGGCGTGGGCTTGGGCTTGGGGGTGGGGGTGGGCTTCGGCGTCACGGCCGGGGCGGGGTCGGGCTTCGGCGCGAGCGGGCTCGGGCTCGGGTTCGGGTTCGCGGGGAGCGTGGCGTCCGGGGTGGGCTCGGGCGCCGGGTCGAGCGGGCTCGGGTCGACCGGAGTCGGGGACACCGGCAAGGGCTTGGGGACGTCGGGTGTCGGTACCGGCGTGGGTGTCGGCACTTGTGGTGTCGGGATCGGGGGGACCTCGGGCGTCGGGATCTGTGGCGACGGGACCTGGGGGGTCGGGATCTGGGGGGTGGGGACGTGCGGGGTGGGGATCTGAGGCGTCGGGACGACCGGCGTGGGGATGACCGGGGTGGGCACCACCGGGGTCGGGACCACCGGGGTCGGGATGACCGGCGTCGGGACCGGGACGGCCTTCTCCGGGGTCAGGGCCTCCCGGAAGGCCTTCGACGACTCGGGGTTCTGCTTGCACTGCCACACGCCGTGCGGGCAGTAGTCGGTGATGGTGTGGTAGAGCGGCTTGTGCTGCTCGATCCACTGCAGCATGCGCCGCACGTACTCCGCGTTGTCCCCGCGCCGGAACAGCCCCCACTCCGGGTACGAGATCTCCTTGCCGTGTGCTTCTGCGAAGTCGACGTGCTGCTGGAGCCCGTACGGCTGGGAGATCTGGTCGTCGAAGGTGTCGCCGGGATCCTGGTCGTACGAATCCATTCCGATGATGTCGACCACGTCGTCGCCCGGGTAGCAACGGGTCCAGCCGATCGCGTCCGTGCCCCGGTTGGGGGCGAAATCGAACTTGAACCTCTGACCGGGAACGGACCGCATCGTGTTGACGATGCGCTTCCAGTACGCCTTCCAGTTCTCCGGGTCCGGCCCGCAGCGGTGCGAGTAGGTGGTGCCGTTCATCTCCCAGCCGAGCACGATCACCGTGTCGGGCACGCCCAGCGTCACCAGCCGCTCGGCCAGCCTGCGGAAGTGCACGTCGTACTCGCCCTGCGCGCCCGCCCTGATCAGCCGGGCGACCCGGGCGTCGGACAGCCGGTCCTCGTTGTGTTCCTGCATGGGCACGTTGAGGACGAACATCCGGTCGCCGCGGGACAGTCGCCACGCGGCCCAGTCGGCGAGGAAGGAGACGCGTCCCTCGATGCCGGCCCACTGGTCACCGGGCAGGTAGGTGTGGCCCACCCGGATCTCCTTGCCGCCCAGCCAGTTCGACAGGAGCGGGATCCGGGCGACTCCGGTCGGTCCATAGTCGAGATAGGCGCCCATGGCGATGTCGTCGTGTCCGGACCAGCCCTTCGAGGGCGCCGCCGACAGCGCGGCGCCGGTGGCGAGCAGTCCGGCCGCGACCGTACCGATACAGGTGCTCGCCAGTCGGCGGCGTGGTCTGCGCATGGCGTCTCCCCGGGCTTTCCCGAATCGGTGTGCTTGTCAAAGACGTTAGACATCAGATCCGACGAATGGCCTGCCCGGTGGCGGCCTCCTAGGCCATTCGCATCTGCGTAGCATCCTCCGCTTGGTCCGACTAGGTGAAAGACGCCGTTGCCATGCACGCCCCTCCCTTCCACGTGCCCGCTGTTGTGCTCAGACTCGACCGGAATCCGTTCCACCACGGAACCCTCGGCGCCGTCAGGTCCCTTGGCCGCAAGGGCGTGGAGGTCCATGCCGTCGTCGAGGCCGGGGGAGGTCCCATGGGGCGTTCGCGGTACCTGCGCGCCGTGCACCCCGGCCCGCCCGGCGGGTTGGACCCCGAGGCGCCGGAGCCGTTGCTGGAGTGCCTGACCGGGGTGTCGGAGCGGATCGGGCGGCCCGCGGTGCTCATCGCCATGGACGATCTGAGCGCGATCGCCGTGGCACGGGTCGCGCCGATGCTGGAGGGCCGGTTCCGGATCCCCCGTCAGCCCGACGACCTGCCGGCCCGGGTCGCGGACAAGGCCGAGCTGGCGCGGCTCTGCGCCCGGTGGGACATCCCGCACCCGGAGACGGTGGTCCCGCGGAGCGCGGCCGAGGCGGCGCGGGCCGCGTGGCGGCTGGGGCTGCCGCTGGTGGCCAAGTGGAGCCGGCCGTGGCTGCTGCCCGCCGGGGGCGGGGAGCTGCGGAGCACCGTGCTCGTACGGACCGGCGCCGAGGCGGTCCGGCTGTACGAGCGCTCCGCCGAGGCGGGGAGCCCGCTGCTGCTCCAGCGGTTCCTGCCCGGCGGGCCGGACACCGACTGGTTCTTCCACGGCGCCTTCGGCCGGGGCGGACGTCCACTGATCGCCGGGTCGGGCCGCAAGGAGCTGTCCTGGCCGCTGCGGACGGGGCTGACGGCGGTCGGCCGCTGGCTGCCCGATCCGGCGGTGGAGGAGGCGGGGCTGCGGCTCGCCGAACGGCTCGGCTACCAGGGGATCCTGGACCTGGACTTCCGCAGGGACGAGTCGGGCGCCTTCCGGCTCGTGGACTTCAACCCGCGCCCGGGCGCGCAGTTCAGGCTGTTCACCGACCCGGCCGGGCTGGACGTCGTACAGGCGATGTACCTGGATCTGACGGGCCGGCGGGTGCCGGAGCCCTCGGGCGGTCCGGGCCGGGTGTTCCTCGCCGAGAACTACGCCCTGCTGGCCGTGCTCCGCGGCGGCAGGCCGCCCGCGGTCCGGGCGGCCCGGACCCCGCCGGGTGCGGTGCGGCGGTCCGGCGCGGGCGCCGCCCCGGCGGCGGGGGGCGCCGACGCGGGCCCCGTTCCCTTCGTGCCGCGGCCCGCGGCGGCCCGGCGCGGGCGGGTGGAGGCGGCCTGGTTCGCGGCCGACGATCCGGGGCCGTTCCTGGCGATGCTCGCCGCCTTCGCGGGGCGGGGCGCCGGGAAGGCGGCCCGGGTGCTGCGCGGTTTCCCGGAGCAGGGGCGGCGCACCGCGCTCGCGGCGGTCCGGGCACCGCGCAGGCGGGGCGGGGAGCGGCCGGGGCCGCCCGCGCGGCCCGCCCCGCCGGAGGCATCGGCGGAGCCGGACGAGTTGGTGACCAGGTGAGCGGGCCCGTCCGGCGGGCACAAGGGGAGGAGCGTCCGTGACGCGGGTCGACGATCTCGTGGTGGTCGGCGCGGGCCCGTACGGGCTGTCGATCGCCGCCCACGCGGCCGGCGCGGGGCTCGACGTACGGCTGCTCGGGCGGCCGATGGCCTCCTGGCGCGACCACATGCCCGACGGGATGTACCTGAAGTCGGAGCCCTGGTCCTCCAACCTGTCGGCGCCCGACGGCGGGCACACCCTGGCCGACTACTGCGCCGGCCGGGGACTGCGCGCGGAACACGGCACTCCGCTGCCGATCGGCACGTTCAGCTCGTACGGGATGTGGTTCGCCCGGCACGCCGCGCCCGAGGTGGAGGAGGTGACCGTCACGGAGGTGACCCCCGAGGGCGACGGGTTCCGCGTCCGCACCACCGAGGGGAAACAGCTGCTCGCCCGCACGGTGGCCCTCGCGGTCGGGGTCATGCCGTTCGTGCACCTCCCCGAGGCCCTGCGGGGGCTGCCGCCCGGCCACTGCTCGCACAGCAGCGGCCACCGGGACCTGGCCCGGTTCGCCGGGCAGGAGGTCGCCGTGCTCGGGGCCGGGCAGGCGGCTCTGGAGACCGCCGCGCTGCTGGCCGAGCAGGGGGCCCGGCCGTGCCTGGTCGCCCGGCGCTCCCGGCTGAACTGGAACACCGTGCCGCAGCCCCTGAGCCGGCCCGCGCTGCGTGCCCTGCGCGCTCCGCACAGCGGCCTCGGCACCGGCTGGCGCAGCTGGGCGTGGTCGGAGCTGCCCTGGGCGGTGCGCGGGTTGCCCGCGCGGAGGAGGGAGCGGATCGCGGCGACCGCGCTGGGGCCGGCCGGTGCCTGGTGGCTGCGCGAGCGGTTCGAGCGGCGCGTGCCCGTGCTGCTCGGGCACGAACTGCGCCGGGCGGTCGCCGAGGGCGGGCGGACCAGGCTCGAACTGACCACCCGGTCCGGGACACCGGTGTCCCTGGACGCCGCGCACGTCATCGCGGCCACCGGCTTCGTGCCGGACCTGGCCCGGCTGGAGCTGCTCGACGCGGGGCTGCGGGCCTCCCTGGCGACCGTGGGGCGGACCGGGACGCCGGAGCTCGGACCCGGTTTCGAGTCCTCGTGGCCCGGGCTGTTCTTCGCGGGGCTGCTGACGGCTCCCTCATTCGGCCCTTCCATGCGATTCGTGCACGGTGCGGGCTTCACGGCGGGGAGACTGGTGAGAGGAGTCCGAAAGCGCCTCGGCGCCGGAGGCCCGCTGTCGGGCGTGCGGACGATCGTCGCGCCCCGCCGGGCCGCCGCCGGGTCGCCGAGGACGTATCTGCGGTGAGTGACGGAACTGCGGGTGAGAGAGGTCTGCGATGAGCGCGGAGCGAGCACAGGGCCGTGGCTGGGTGCGGATCCCCGCCAGCCGCGGGGAACAGCCCGCGGCGGCCAGGACCGCCGGGTACGAGCCGGCCCGCGGGCCGGCCGGGAACCAGGCGCCGCCCTCGCACCGGGCGCCGTACGGATCCGCGTACGGAGCCGACTACGGGTCCGGTTACGGGGCCGGGTACGGGGCCGGTCACCAGGCCGGGCAGGTCCCCGACCACGCCACGATCTACCTGTCCCTCGTCAAGCGCTGGCGGGAGGCCGGGCGCACTCTTCCGGGGCATCCTGACGAGGAGTGGGAGCGGCTCATCTCCCAGCCGTGCTGGCCCGTCCGTTAGGTGGTGTGAAGCGTGGCAGCGGCGGAGCAGGACGGACCCGGGCGGGCCCGGCGGCCCGGCGGGGGCCCGCCGGCGACCGGGCCGGGGGAGCGGCTCGCGCTGAACGGCATGGGCAGCTTCGAGTGGGACCTCGACGCGGGCGCGATGGTGCTCGACGAGGCCGGGATGGCCGTCGTCGACGTGACGCCGGAGGAGTTCGACGGCACGCCGGAGGGGCTCGGGCTGCGCATCCCGCCCGAGGACGCCGCCCGGCTGAACGAGAGCGTGGCCTCCGTCCTCGACGCCGGCGGGGACACGTACGGCGCGTACTTCACGGTGCGCAGGCGCGACGGCACCGACCAGTGGACCCACACCCAGGGCCGCGTCCAGCGGACCCCGGAGGGGCGGGCGTACCGGATCGTGGGGATCGTCCGGGACGCCACGCCGGAGCTGGCCCACGCCACCCTGCTGCGGAAGCTGGAGACGGCGCGCGCCCAGCAGACCACGATCGTGCAGCGGACCACCGAGGCCCTGTCGCGGGCGGTGACGGTCGACGACGTGACGGCCGCGCTGACCGGGGCCGGGGCCCTGGAGCGGCTCGGCGCGGACGGCTTGGCGCTCGGTCTGGTCGAGGGCGCCTCCATCAAGATCATCGCGCTCAGCGGGGAGACGCTGGAGATCCTCAGCGAGCGCCAGTTCACCCGGTTGGACGGCTCGCTCCCGCTGTCGCAGGCGGTGCTCTCCCGGAAGGCACGTTTCGTCACCTCGCTCACCGAGCTCGGCGGGGAGTTCCCGCTGCTCTCGGAGTACCTGAACCGGATCCACTACGACGCGGCCGCCTACCTGCCGCTCATCGCGCAGGCCAAGGCCATCGGCGGGCTGGTCCTGTTCTACCGGCGGCGCAGCGAGTTCAGCCCCGAGGAACGCAACCTGTGCCTGGGCCTCGCGGGCATCGTCGCCCAGTCGCTCCAGCGGGCGCTCCTCTTCGACCAGGAGCGGGAGTTCGCCACCGGCCTCCAGGCCGCCATGCTGCCGCGCCGGATCCCCGAGATCACGGGCGGGGAGATCGCGGTCCGCTACCACTCCGCCTGGAGCGGGCGGGAGGTCGGCGGGGACTGGTACGACGTGATCGCGCTGCCCCGCGACCGGGTCGGCCTCGTCGTCGGCGACGTACAGGGCCACGACACGCACGCCGCGGCCATCATGGGCCAGCTGCGCATCGCCCTGCGGGCGTACGCGGGGGAGGGGCACCCGCCGTCCACGGTGCTGGCGCGGGCCTCGCGCTTCCTCGCCGAGCTGGACACCGAACGCTTCGCGACCTGCATGTACGCGCAGGTGGACCTGGAGACCGGGGGCGTACGGGCGGTCCGCGCGGGCCACCTCGGCCCGCTGATCCGTCACACGGACGGGCGCACCGGCTGGCCCAACGTGCGCGGCGGCCTGCCGCTCGGGCTGGCCTCCGTCTTCGAACAGGAGGAGTTCCCCGAGACCCGGCTCGACCTGGTCCCCGGCGAGACCCTCGTGCTGTGCACCGACGGGCTCGTGGAGGAGCCCGGCACCGCCATCACCCAGGGCATGGAGGCCCTCGCCCACGCGGTGCGCAGCGGCCCCCAGGACGCCGGGGCGCTCGCGGACCACCTCTCCGACCGGCTGTGGGAGCGCTGGGGCTCCGGGGACGACGTGGCCCTGCTGGTGCTGCGCCGCGCCCCCGACCCGGGCACCCACCGGGCCCCGCGCATCCACCAGTACGTCCACCAGGCCGATCCGGAGGGCCTGTCGGAGGCCCGCTACGCGCTGCGGCAGGCGCTGCGGGACTGGGGCATGCCGGAACTCGCCGACGACGTGGAGCTCGCGGCCGGGGAACTGCTGGTCAACGCCCTGCTGCACACGGACGGCGGGGCGGTGCTGACCATGGAGGTGCTGCCCGAGCCGGTGCGCCGGATCCGGCTGTGGGTCAAGGACCGCTCCAGCGTGTGGCCGCGCCGGCGCTCCCCGGGCGAGGCGGCCACCACCGGGCGCGGGCTGCTGCTGGTGGACGCGCTGGCCACGCACTGGGGCGTGGAGTCCCGGGGCGAGGGCAAGGCCGTGTGGTGCGAGTTCGACGCGAACGGCAGCCCCCGGAGCGTGGGGTGACCGGACCGTCACGCCGAGTTGTGGGGTGTCGGGAGCGGGGTGATGATGCGGACCATGACAGCTTTCGTGTGCGACCGGCTCCGCGGGACCGCGCAGTGCGCGGGCTGAGCAAGGGTGCGATCACGGGCGTCCTCGCCCTGATCCTCCTCGCCGCCGGGGTGCCGACGGTCGTGGACCGGATGACGGGACGGCCGCACGCGGTCCCCGGGTGCCAGTCGGTGGCCTTCATGTCGATGACGGACGTCGCGCCCGAGTGCCGGTAGCCGCGCCGCCCGGACGCCCGGTATCGGGCCCGCGCCCCGGACCGGGGCGTGCGGGGCCCGGCCGTCGGCCGCCCGGCTCCGGGCCCGTGGCTCCGCCCCCGGCCCGGGCGACCGGGTCCGGGCAGCGGCGGCCACCGGACCGGCGGGCGTGCGTGGTGGGCCCGTACCGCTCAGCGGTCCGCCCGGACCTCGCCGTCCCTTACGTCCTGGGCGACCGTGGCGACCGCCGACGGCATGAGGCCGGACAAGTGGACCTCCTGCAGCTCTGCCGTGACGGTGGCCCGGCCCGGCCGCACGCTGCCTGTCGCGAAGCCGGGCGCGTGCGCCTCCCAGACGCGCTCCGTACCGTCACAGACGACCTGCGCGCCGCCGATGCTGAGCTGGTGGCCGTCCTGCAGGACCGCGGCCTTGATCTGCATCGCCCCCAAGGGTGACGCCTGTTCACAGTGGTAGGTGCCGGAAAGAGTGATGGTGCCGTCCCCGGCGATGTGAACGTCAGGCCGTACGGAAATGCCCTGGTTGAAAACGGTGGCGCCGGCAGGGGCGGTGAATACCGCCGTCGAGGCCAGTGCGGACAGGGCTGCCAGCGCCATTCGGCGGCCGGAGATGCGCATTCTTCCTCCAAGGGATCGCAGCGGCGGGAATCCGCCGGAACGAATTGTGCTGGCAGCCGGGCACCCTCACTCGCTCCGCGCACTCGTGTCGGTGTGTGCAATTCCCCTTCGGGGCGCGTGAGACTGGCCGGAATACGTGCCGAAGGGATCCCGAATGCGCCCCGCCCCCCGCCCGCTTCCCCTGCTCGCCGCCACCGCCCTCCTGCCGCTGCTCCTGTTCGGTTCCGCGGCCTGCGACCGTGCTCCGGAGGGGGCGCTCGCCCCGGCCGCCGCGCCCGCGGTCCCGGTGGACGACGGCGCTCCGGGCGCCGCCGGCGCGCCCGTGCGGGCCGGGGCGAGGGATGCCCATGTGGGTGACGCCCTACGGGTGCGCGGGCAGCGGCTCGGTCGCCACCTGGAGGTCCTGTTGGCCGCGTACGTGGACCCGGCGGTCAGCGTGGCGAAGGACTTCGCCCCGGCCCCCGGGAAGCGGTGGGTGGCCGCCTCGATGTCGTTCGTCAACGTGGGCGGGGACTCGTACGGGGCGCTCGGACGCATGTGGGCGCACGACAGCGCAGGACAGCGCCACCCGGTGGTGCCCGCCGGTGAACTGACGACGGGCAAACCGCTCGTCTTCGATTCCCTCGCGGTCGGTGAGCGGGCCGAGGGCTGGGTGGTGTTCGAAGTTCCGGAAAACGCCCGCATCGACCGGCTCCAGTACCAGGACGCGAACATCAGGACGAATTCCGGAGAGGGATTCTGGGCGGTCTAGCCCGCCCGGGTGAAAGGCCGTGAAATGCTCGGCGGCCGGACCACTAGGGTGCGGCGCATGACTTCTACACAAGCCGAAATCGACCGGACCCAGCTCGGCACCCTTTCCGTGCTCGCCTGGATCGGCGACCCCTCCGAGGCACACGACATCCCGTACCTCCTCGCCTACACCCTCGGTGACGGCCCGGGCGGCCGGGAAGCCGGGGAGACGGCGGCCCGCGGGCTGCTGGAGGAGATCGGCCTGCCCATCGGCGACGTCGTCATGGACGGCACCCGCAACCCGGCCGGCTTCCCGGTGCAGATCCTGCTGGAGGGCAACCAGATCGCGCTCACCCTGCCCGGGATGAACGCGCGCTGCACCGCCCCGGACGAGTGGGTCGCCGCCGCGGACGAGAGCGGCCAGGCGTACTTCCTGTTCGCCACGCGGGCCTGGCCCGAGGCCGTCCCCGGTCAGCCGGTCGCCCCGGAGACGCTTCAGGCGTTCGCGGGCGACGAGGCCGTGCTCACGGGCAGCGCCCACTGCGTGCTCGCGGTGCGCCGCCTGCAGAAGTAGCCGCGCCGCCGCCGCGGCGAGCGGCACGGCACCGCGCTCCGGCCGCCGGGCTCCCAGCCTGCCCGGTGGCCGGCCCCCCTTCCCGGGCCGGGGGCGGGCTCAGGGGCGCTCGAAGGCGAACCTGAGCGAGCGGACCCGGTTGTCGAAGTTCGACCCCGCCAGATCGGGCAGTCCCACCGCGCGCAGCCCGACCGGCCGGGTCAGCAACTCGTGGAAGAGGGCCCGCATCTCCACCCGGGCCAGGTGCGCGCCCAGACAGAAGTGCGGGCCGCCGCCACCGAAGCCGAGGTGCGGATTGGGCGAGCGGGTGATGTCGAAGGCGTCCGGGTCGGGGAAGACCGCCTCGTCCCGGTTGGCGGAGGCGTAGTACAGCACCACCTTGTCGCCGGGCCGGAACAGGTGCCCCTCCACGGTGTGTTCGGCCACCACGGTCCTGCGGAACTGGATGATCGGCGTCGAGTGCCGGATCATCTCCTCGACCGCGCCGTCGGCGTGCTTCTCGAAGTCCGAGAGCAGCAGGTCCCGTTGGTCCGGGTGGTCGGTGAGCAGCGTCAGGCCGTGGGTGATCGCGTTGCGGGTGGTCTCCACCCCGGCGACCATCAAGAGGGAGAAGAACGCGCCCAGTTGCCGGGCGCCGAGGGCCTGGCCGTCCACGTTCGCGCAGACCAGCGCCGAGATGAGGTCGTCGGTCGGGTTCTTGCGGCGCTCGCGCCCGATGCCCGCCACCATCCGCTGCATGCGGGCGAGGGCGCGCAGCCCCCGACCGGGCATCCGCAGCCGCGAGGCCAGGCCCCGCTCCACGCCGATGTTCTCGGAGGCGTGGTTGACGCGGTCGGCGATCTCGGGCCGGTGTCGCTCCGGGATGCCCATCATGTTGCAGATGACCTCCAGGGGCAGGCGGGAGGCCACCGCCGAGACGAACTCGTCCGGCCGGTCCGCCAGTACGTCGTCCACGATGCGGGTCGCCACGGCGTGGATGTCGGCCTCCGCCGCCGCGAGGAGGCGGGGGGTGAAGGCCCGCTGCACGACCTTCCGGAGCTGGGCGTGGTCGGGGCCGTCCAGGTTGACCATCGAGTCCCCGAACAGGGCACGGACCCAGCGGGCGGGCTCGGGAGTGGTCACGCCGGGGGCGCTGGCGAACACCTTCGGGAGGCGGCTGGCCTCCTGCACGTGGGCGTGGCGGAGGAGGGCCCAGTGACCGGCCCCGCCGGTCCCTTCGGGGACGAAGACGGGGCCGCCGGTCTCTCGGAGGCGGGCGAAGACGGCGAGGCGGTGGGCGGGCGGGGCCTGCCAGAAGCCCGGCTCGGCCAGTTCCCTGCCGGGGGCTCCGCCGGATCGCTGCGGGGGGAGTGTCATGACCTGCCAACGCCACCGGGGGTGCGGGGGTGACGGTCCGCCTGCCGCGCCGCCGCCGGGGCGCGGTCCCGGGGGGTGGTCACCGGAGGGCGGCCTCCGGGGCGGACCTCGTGGCCAACGTCAGGCCGACCGCGACCGTGGCCGCGCAGACCAGGCCCGCGTACAGGACCGCGTACGCGCCGGTCCACGTGCAGGCCAGGACGGCCACGGCAGCCACCGGCAGCGTCAGTTGCTGCGCCACACCCCGCTTGAAGTGGCGGGAGTGCAGGAACCAGACCATCAGGAGGAACCCCGCGCTCGGCACCGTCACGGCGGCGTTCGCGGCCACCTGCGAGATGTGCGCCGCACCCACCGCGTGTTCGACCGCCACCTCGATGCCCGCCCCGATCGCCGCGCCCGAGGCGAAGATCAGCAGGTGCCCGTACCCCCACGGGATCGCCTCCCGGTTGGTGTTCAGCCGTTCGTGCATCGGCACAGCGAAGTAGATCCACCACGCCGCGAAGACGATCAGCAGCCCGCCGCCGGCGATCGGCAGCAGCAGGCCCACCGCGTCGTGCTCGTCCAGCGCCGACTTGACCGCGACCGTGGCCGCCGAGATCGTCTCGCCCAGCACGATGATGGTGAACAGGCCGTACCGCTCCACGATGTGGTGCGCGTGCCACGAGGTCTGGTGGTTGCGCTCCGCGATCGCCGGAACGAGCAGCTCGGCGACGACCAGGACCAGGAACAGCAGACGCTTGGCACCCGCGGGGGCGAACAGCAGCGCCACCCAGCCCGCCTGGCAGATCACCAGCCCGGCCGCGTACGTCAGCGCGGACGTCCTCGCCGCGCCCTCTTCCCCGGCCGCCGCCCGCAGCCACTGCGCGGTCAGCGCGACGCGCATGATGATGTAGCCGATGACGGGGACCGTCCAGTCGTTCTCGTCGAAGGCCCGGCTCACCCCCGCCGCGTAGACCAGTACGCCGACGATCTGGACGAAGGTCGCGAGCCGGTACGGGACGTCGTCGACGTCGTAGGCGGAGGCGAACCACGTGAAGTTCATCCACGCCCACCACACGCCGAAGAAGACGAAGAAGTAGCCGATCACCCCCGTCCCCGGGTGGCCCTCCGCCAGCGCGTGCACCAGCCGGGCGCCGGCTTGCGCGATGGCGACGACGAAACAGAGGTCGAAGAAGAGTTCGAGCGGGGTGGATGCGCGGTGGAGCTCGTCGCGGCGGCGGGCGGTCATCGACAGGTAGGCCATACCGGTCAGGAGACCAGACGGGCGCCCGTTCAGCAGCCCGGACGCGCAGCCCGCACCGCCCACGTGCCCCGGGCGGATTCGTAGCGCTCCCACACCAGCCGGGCCAGGCACGGGTGGTCGGCCAGCGGTTCCGAGACCGTCCAGGCGCCGTGGCCGGCGAGGGTGTGCGTGAAGCGGCCCGGGGCAAGCAGGTGTGCCGCGACGGCGATGCGGCGGTGCCCGGCGGCCTCCAGGGCGGCCAGCGCCTGCGGAACCGTGGGCTCGGCCGAGGTCAGGTACGCGGGGACCACCGGGACGGGGTCGGGGCCCGCGCCGGGGTCGGAGGCGAGCAGGGCGGCGAGGCGGGCCGCGCAGACCTCCGTACCGGCGTTCCCACCGGGCCGGGAGGAGCCCGCGCCCGCCACGACCACGGCATCGGCCCGCTCGTGGGGGCTCCGGCGGCGCTCGGCTTCCCGCAGTCGGCCGTGCAGGGCCAGGGCGATGCCGGGATCGCCGCCGAGCCCCTCGGTGAGGACGCAGCCGGTGCCTTCGAGGACGGTGGGGATGTCGACGTGGCGGTGGTAGCCGTCCCCGAGGAGCAGCGGGACGACCACCGCGCCCGGGTGCGCCCGTACGACGTCGGCGAGGGACGGGGACTGCACGTCCAGGTGGCCGACGACCGGGCGGGTCCCGCTCAGCGCCTCGACGGCGGAGGTGAGCCGCGCGATGGTCGCGGCGGCGGCCGGGACCGTGCTGCCGTGCACGGCGAGTACGAGCATGGGTGCCGCCCCCTTCGCGCTCGGTGGCGTACGGCCGGATCGGCCGGGGACACCTTCCACGCTAGTGCCGTGGCACGCGGGCCGTACGTCCCGTCGCCCACAGTGCGTTCTCCTCTGCCGCGAGGCGCCCCCGGAAACGGAACCTGGATAGGCAAGGACACCCCTCGACACCTGAGGACGAAGCCATGAGTTCCGCCACGCAGGAAGCGGTACGGCCGCAGCTCGCCGATCCGGAGCAGTACCGTCCGGGCCGCACGATCACGGACTGGACGCCGGAGGACCCGTCCTTCTGGCGGACCACCGGGAAGAAGGTGGCCACCCGCAACCTGTGGATCGCCGTGCCGGCGCTGCTGGTGGCCTTCGTGGTCTGGCAGGTCTGGAGCATCACGGCGACGAACCTGAAGGACGTCGGCTTCGGCTTCAGCCAGTCGCAGCTGTTCTGGCTCACCGCCGTTCCCGGGATCACCGGCGGAACGGCCCGGATCTTCTACACCTTCCTGGGCCCGAGGATCGGCCAGCGCCGGTTCACCGCGCTCTCGACCGTCGTGCTGATCGTGCCGCTGCTGTGGCTGGGCTTCGCGGTGCAGGACACGTCGACCTCGTACACGACCATGGTCGCGATCGCCGCGCTGTGCGGCATCGGCGGCGCGAACTTCTCCTCCTCGCTCGCCAACATCGGCTTCTTCTACCCGAAGCAGGAGAAGGGCAACGCGACCGGGATCAACGGCGGTCTGGGCAACCTGGGCGTCTCCGTCGTGCAGCTCCTCACGCCCATCCTGATCACGTCCTCGGTCCTCGCGATCGGCGCGGGCCAGAAGAAGGCGGACGGCTCGGAGATCCACCTCCAGAACGCGGCCTTCGTCTGGGTCCCGGTGCTGGTCGTGCTGGCCGCGGTGGCCTGGTTCGGGCAGAACGACCTGAAGGTGGCCGCGACCCCCTTCGGCCAGCAGAAGATCATCTTCAAGCGCAAGCACAACTGGCTGATGACCTGGCTCTACGTCGGCACGTTCGGCTCCTTCATCGGCTTCGCGGCGGCCCTGCCGCTGCTCATCAAGACCACCTTCCCCGCGTACTCGGTGGCCGCCTACGCCTGGATGGGCCCGGCCCTGGGCGCGCTGGCCCGCTGGGCGGGCGGCTGGATCGCGGACAAGCTGGGCGGCGCGCGGGTGACGATCCTGTCCTTCGTGGGCATGGCGGCCTCGATCATCGGCGTGATCACCTTCCTTCCCGCGGGCTCGGACACCGGTTCCTTCCACGGCTTCTTCCTCTGCTTCCTGTCGGCGTTCCTCTTCTCGGGGATCGGCAACGGCTCGACCTTCCGGCAGATCCCGGTCATCTTCCGCGGACAGCACCTGAAGGGCCTGGCGGAGGGCACCCCGCAGTACGCGGCCGCGTTGAAGCAGGCCGAGATCGAGTCGGGCGCGGTGACGGGCTTCACCGCCGCGATCGCCGCCTACGGCTTCTTCTTCATCCCGGCGATGTTCGCCAACTTCTCCGTGACGAGCGCGATGTGGGGCTTCGTGGCCTTCTACGCCTCCTGCGTGGTCGTGGCCTGGTGGTTCTACGCCCGCAAGGGCGCGGAAGCCCCGAGCTAGACCGCTGCGGAGCGGGGCCGGAACCGTCTTCGGGGCGGCTGCGGCCCCGTTCGGCGTTTCCGCGAACCACATTATTGTGAAAACTTTCACAAGCGCACGATGGACCTTCGGCCTGCTCGAAATGCCAGGTCAGGGCTACCGGGGGACGATGGGGAGCGGGTGATCGCGGGACCTTCGGGCCCCAGCTCGGGACCAACGCGGAGGCAAATGATCGATCAAAAGGCGTGCAATGGATACAAGCAACGAGGCGACTGGGAAGGTGCGGGCGATGACTGCCACCCCTGCGGAGACCACGAGGAACGGCAAGGCCTGGGAGGGCTTCAAGGGCGGACTGTGGCGCGACGTCATCGACGTCCGCGACTTCATCCAGCAGAACTACACGCCCTACGAGGGCGACGACTCCTTCCTGGCCGGCCCCACCGAGCGCACCACCGCCGTGTGGAAGTCGATCACCGACAAGTTCCCGGAGGAGCGCGAGAAGGGCGTCTACGACATCGCCCACGACATCCCGTCGACGATCACCTCGCACGCCCCCGGCTGGATCGACCGCGACAAGGACCTGATCGTCGGCCTCCAGACGGACGCCCCGCTCAAGCGCGCGATCATGCCGTACGGCGGCTGGCGCATGGTCGCCGGCGCCCTGGAGACCTACGGCTACCCGGTCTCCCCGGAGCTGGAGAAGGTCTTCACGGAGTGGCGCAAGACTCACAACGCCGGTGTCTTCGACGCCTACACCCCCGAGATCCGCGCCGCCCGCAAGGCCGGCGTCGTGACCGGCCTGCCGGACGCCTACGGGCGCGGCCGCATCATCGGCGACTACCGCCGGGTGGCCCTCTACGGCGTCGACCGCCTGATCGCCTTCAAGAAGGAGGAGAAGGACGAGCTGAACTCCCTCCCGGCGGGCGACCGTTCACTGGAGGAGACGATCCGGCTGCGCGAGGAGCTCTCCGAGCAGATCCGCGCGCTCGCCGAGCTCAAGGCGATGGCGGCCTCCTACGGGCACGACATCTCCGGCCCGGCCGGCACCGGCCGCGAGGCGATCCAGTGGCTGTACTTCGCCTACCTGGCAGCCGTGAAGGAGCAGAACGGCGCGGCCATGTCGCTCGGCCGCACCTCCACCTTCATCGACGTCTACCTCCAGCGCGACCTGGAGGCCGGTCGCCTCACCGAGGAGCAGGCCCAGGAACTCGTCGACGACTTCATCATCAAGCTCCGCATCGTCCGCTTCCTGCGCACCCCGGAGTACGACGAGCTGTTCTCCGGCGACCCGACCTGGGTCACCGAGTCGATCGCCGGCATGGGCGAGGACGGCCGCCCGCTGGTGACCAGGTCCTCCTTCCGCTACCTCCAGACCCTCTACAACCTCGGCCCGGCCCCCGAGCCGAACATGACGGTCTTCTGGTCGCCGCGGCTGCCGCAGGGCTTCAAGGAGTTCTGCGCCCGCGTCTCGATCGACACCTCCTCGGTGCAGTACGAGTCGGACGAGCTGATGCGTCCGCGCTTCGGCGACGACACCGCCATCGCGTGTTGCGTCTCCGCGATGCCGGTCGGCAAGCAGATGCAGTTCTTCGGCGCCCGCGTGAACCTCGCCAAGACCCTCCTCTACGCGATCAACGGCGGCCGTGACGAGAAGTCCGGCGCCCAGGTCGGGCCGGCCACCGGGGCCCTGACCGCCGAAGTGCTGGACTACGACGAGGTCATGGCCAAGTTCGACGAGCAGATGGAATGGCTCGCCGCGACCTACGTCCACGCCCTCAACGTCATCCACTACATGCACGACAAGTACGCCTACGAGCGCATCGAGATGGCCCTGCACGACCGCGACGTGCGCCGCACCATGGCCTGCGGCATCGCCGGCCTCTCGGTCGCCGCGGACTCGCTGTCCGCCATCAAGTACGCGAAGGTCTCCGTCGTGCGCGACGAGACGGGGCTCGCCACCGACTTCCGTCTGGAGGGCGACTACCCGGCGTACGGGAACAACGACGACCGCGTCGACGGCATCGCGGTCTGGCTCGTCGAGGAGTTCATGAAGAAGGTGCGGGCGCACCCGACCTACCGGGACGCCGAGCACACGCAGTCCGTGCTGACGATCACCTCGAACGTGGTCTACGGCAAGAAGACCGGCAACACCCCCGACGGTCGCCGCGCCGGCGAGCCCTTCTCCCCGGGCGCCAACCCGATGAACGGTCGTGACACCCACGGCTACGTCACCTCGGCGCTGTCGGTCGCCAAGCTCCCCTACGAGGACGCCGAGGACGGCATCTCGCTGACCAACACCGTCACCCCGGACGGCCTGGGCCGCACCCCCGAGGAGCGGATCAAGAACCTGGCGGGCGTGCTCGACGGCTACATGGCCGTCGACGGCTTCCACATGAACGTGAACGTGCTCAATCGCGACACGCTCATGGAGGCCATGGAGCACCCGGAGAACCACCCGCAGCTGACCATCCGCGTCAGCGGCTACGCGGTCAACTTCGTCCGCCTCACGCGGGACCAGCAGCTCGACGTGCTGAACCGCACCTTCCACGGCTCGCTGTAAGGGCCTCCCCGGACCGCGCGGCCAGGGGTCGGGCCCTCACCCCGACCCCTGGGCCGTGCACCCACCTCTGGAGCACCTGCCATGACCGTCCTCTTCGGCCCGAGCATCCCCGTCGGCCAGACCGCGGCCGTCACCGTCAGCGCCGGGCGGACCCCGGCCGCCGCGGCGACGCAGCGGCCCAGTGAGGGCTCCGTGCACTCCTGGGACCTCTCCACCGGGGTGGACGGCCCCGGCACCCGCTTCGTGACCTTCCTCGCCGGGTGCCCGCTGACCTGCCTGTACTGCCACAACCCCGACACCATGAAGATGCGAAACGGCAGGCGCACCTCGGCCGACGACGTCATCGCCGAGGCCCGCAAGTACACCCGGTTCATCGCCGCCGCGGGCGGCGGGGCCACCGTCTCGGGCGGCGAGCCGCTGCTCCAGCCCGTGTTCGCGGGCGAACTGCTGCACCGTATGAAGCACGACCTCGGCCTGCACACCGCCCTCGACACCTCCGGCTTCCTGGGCGCCCGAGCCACCGACGCGCTGCTGCGCGACGTGGACCTGGTCCTGCTCGACATCAAGTCCTGGGACCGCGAGACGTACGAGCGCCTCACCAGCCGCCCGCTGGAACCCACCCTGGACTTCGCCCGCCGCCTCGCGGACCTCGGCAAGGAGGTGCACCTGCGCTTCGTGTTGGTGCCCGGGCTGACCGACGCCCGGGAGAACATCGAGGGCGTCGCCGCCTTCGCCGGCACCCTCGGCAACGTCTCGCGCGTCGACGTCCTGCCCTTCCACAAGCTGGGGGAGAGCAAGTGGGAAGCCCTGGGCATGGAGTTCACCCTGCACGACACCCCCTCGCCCACACCCGAGCAGGTGGCCGAGGCCAAGGCGGTCTTCGCTGCTCAGGGCCTGAAAGCCGTCTAACCCGGTCGGCCCAATAATAAGTACTGCATAACGGGCTGAATCGGTACATACCACTTAGCGTGGTGCTGTGTCCGAGCCCACCGAAGTCCTCACCGAAACCCCACCGCCGGAGCCGCCGGCCCAGCCGCTCCAGAGCCCACCGCCGGCCGGGAAACCCGTCGCCGTACGGGCCACCCTGGCCGGCGTCGTCGTCTCTCTGCTGCTCATCGTCGCGATCGTGCTCGGCAGCCGCCTCCTGCGCGACTTCGACTCGGCGCTGCTGCCGTACGCCGTCGCCACCGTGTTCCTCGCCTTCGGCGTGGCCTACCGGTACACCGTGTGGGTCTCCGCACCCGGCGCCCGCCGCCTCTTCAAGAAGGGGTTCGGCAGCTTCTTCTCCGCCGAGAACTTCCGCAAGGCGCCCACCGCACTGCCGAAGATGATCGCCACCTACCTGGGCTTCCAGAAGTTCCTCGGCGCCCGCTCACGCTCGCGCTGGGCCGCCCACCAACTCATCTTCTGGGGCTGCATCCTGGCCGCGCTCATCACCTTCCCGCTGACCTGGGGCTGGTTCACCTTCACCTCGGACAGCGGCTCCGGACCGGGCTACGAGATGCGGATCTGGGGCTTCAAGGTCCTCGGCTTCGACTCGCTGAACATCCTGGGCTGGCTGATGTTCCACGGCCTGGACATCGCCGCGGTCCTCGTCATCCCCGGCGCCTCGTACTTCCTGTGGCGGCGGATGAAGGACCGGGGCGCCATCACCGGGCAGCGCTTCGCCTACGACCTGCTCCCGCTGATCTGCCTGATCGTGATCTCCGTGACCGGGCTGCTGCTGACCTTCTCGTCGATCTTCCTGCACGGCGGCGGCTACGAGTTCCTGGCCATCCTGCACATGGTGTCGGTGGTCTTCACCCTCATCTACATCCCGTTCGGGAAGTTCTTCCACATCGTCCAGCGCCCCGCCGCCGTCGGCATGCAGTTGTTCAAGTACACGGCCCGCCAGGACGACCAGGTCTTCGCCTGCAAGCGCTGCGGGGAACCCATCGACACCGCCCCGTACGTGGAGAACCTGCGCGGGACGATGCGGGACCTGAAGCTCGACTTCGACTCCTGGGCCGAATACTGCCCGCGCTGCAAGCGGGTCCTGCGCGGCAACGCCTATCTGAACCACGTCAAGAAGGGCTTCAAGTGACCGCGACGGACCCCGCCCGGACGGGCCGCCCGCTGCCCTTCGACCCCTCCATCGCCCCGCCCGGCACCCGCAACTTCCGCGACGCGGGCGGCATCCCCGCCGACCAGTGGCACGCCGACCAGAACGGCGAGACCCTCGTCCCCACCCACTGCTGCTTCTGCGGCGTGCAGTGCGGGATGTACCTGCGCGTGGACCGGGGCGGCAAGGTCTTCGGCGTCGAGCCCCGCAACCACGACATCAACCGGATGCGGCTGTGCCCCAAGGGCATCAACGCCTACCAGCAGGTCAACCACCCCGACCGGCTGACGAGCCCGCTGCTGCGCCGCACCCGGGACGAGGAATTCAGGGAGGTCTCCTGGGACGAGGCCCTCGACTTCACCGTCTCCGAGATCCGCCGCATCCAGGGCGCCCACGGCAACGACGCCTTCGGCCTGCTCGGCGGCGCCAGCCTCTACTCCGAGAAGACCTACCTGGTCGGCAAGTTCGGCCGGGTCGCCCTCAAGACCCGGCACGTCGACTACAACGGCCGCCTGTGCATGGTCAGCGCCGCCGGCGCCAACAAACTGTCCTTCGGCATCGACCGGGCCGCCAACCCCTTCTCCGACATCCTCCTCACCGACTGCCTGCTGATCGCCGGGTCGAACGTGGGCGAGTGCTTCCCCGTGATGACCCAGTACCTGTGGGGCGCCCGGGACCGGGGCGCCTCGCTGATCGTGGTCGATCCGCGCCAGACGGCCATCGCCCGCACCGCCGACGTGCACGTCGCCCTCAAACCCGGCACCGACGCCGCGTTCTTCAACGCCGTCCTGCACGTGGTCATCGCCGAGGGCCTGACCGACGAGGGCTACCTCGCCGCCCACACCACCGGCTGGGAAGAGGTCAAGAAGACCGTCCAGGACTACCCGCCCGCGCGCTCCGCCACGATCTGCGGGGTCCCCGAGGAACAGATCGTCCAGGTGGCCCGCATGTTCGGCGGCGCGGGCAAGGCCATGGCCTTCCACGCGCGCGGGGTCGAGCACCACTCGCAGGGCGTCGAGAACTGCCTGGCGATCATCAACCTGTGCGTCGCCACCGGGAACCTCGGCAAGCCCGGCGCCGGCTACGGCACCATCACCGGCCAGGGCAACGGCCAGGGCGGCCGCGAACACGGCCAGAAGTCCGACCTGCTGCCCGGCGGCCGCTCCATCATGAACGAGGAGCACCGCCGCCAGATCTGCCGGATCTGGGGCATCGAGGAGTCCGAACTCCCGCCCGCCGGCACCTCCATGATGGAGATGGTCTGGCAGATGCAGCGGCAGGAGATCCGCGGCCTGATCGGCATCTGCAACAACCCCTTCGTCTCCCTCCCCAACTACGGGGCGGTCAAGGAGGGCTACGACCGCCTCGAATTCCACGCCCAGTTCGACTTCTTCCTCTCCGAGACCGCGGCCAACGCGCACGTGGTCTTCCCCGTCACCGTGTGGGCCGAGGACGAGGGCGTCATGGCCAACACCGAGGCCCGTGTCGTCAAGCACAACAAGGCCCAGGAACCGCCCGCCGGAGTGCGCACCGACACCTGGGTGATGTGCGAACTCGCACGCCGCCTCGGCGCCGGCGACAAGTTCGACTTCGCCGGCTCCCGCGAGGTGTTCGAGGAGCTCCGCATCGCCTCCGCCGGCACGGTCAACGACTACTACGGCATCACCTACGAACGCCTGGAGGAGACCGGCGGCATCATGTGGCCCTGCCCCAGCACCGACCACCCGGGCACCCCCCGGCTGTTCGAGGGCGGCAAGACCTTCCACCCCGACGGGAAGGTCCACATGCAGGTCGTCGAGTGGCACGCGCCGATGGACCCCTACACCGAGGAGTTCCCCCTCTCCCTCACCACCGGCCGCACCGTCGCCCACTTCCTCTCCGGCAACCAGACCCGGCGCCTGGGCGCCCTCGTCGAGCAGACCCCGCGCCCCTGGGTGGAGGTCCACCCCTCGCACGGCTTCCGCAACGGCGACCCGGTCAGGGTGGTCACCCGCCGTGGCAGCGAGGTCTTCCCGGCCCTGGTCACCGAGGCCATCCGGCCGGACACCGTCTTCATCCCCTACCACTGGCCCGTGCCGACGGCCGCGAACGCCCTGACCATCGACGCCCTCGACCCCCGCTCGAAGATCCCCGAGTACAAGGTCTGCGCCGCCCGGATCGAGGCCGGCGAACAGGTCGACGAGGTGCCCGCGCCGCCCACGGCCCCGGGCCGCGTGGCCTATCCGCAGACCCAGGTCTCCCGGACCGACCCCCTGCCGCCCACGTCCTCGCAGGGCCGTGGCACGGCGGAGAGGAGCTGACCCGCCATGATGGGCCGCACGATCTTCATCGACCCGGGTCGCTGCATCGGCTGCCAGGCCTGCGTCTCCGCCTGCCGCGAATGCGACTCCCACCGCGGCAAGTCCATGATCCACCTGGACTACACCGATCCCGGCATGTCCGTCGCCTCCCTCCCGACCGTCTGCATGCACTGCGAGGATCCCGTCGCGCCCTGCGCCGAGGTCTGTCCCGCCGACGCGATCCTGGTGACCGCCGACGGAGTGGTCCAACAGGCCGACACCACCCGCTGCATCGGCTGCGCCAACTGCGTCAACGCCTGCCCCTTCGGCGTCCCGAAGATCGACCTCCAGGCGAAGCTGCAGATGAAGTGCAACCTCTGCTACGACCGCACCGCATACGGCCTGGCCCCCATGTGCGCCACCGTCTGCCCCACCGGAGCCCTCTTCTACGGAACCCTCGAAGAACTCCAGGCGGAACGCCCCGGCGTGCAGGTGGCCGACTCCTTCGCCTTCGGTGACGTGGTGGTCAACACCGGTGTGGCGATGGTCGTCCCCGCCGACAAGGTCCAGTGGCCCGTCCCCGGCGGTCTGCCCGTCGTGGAAGTGAATGGAGTGGACGTCCGATGAGCGTCACCGCACAGCCCCCTGCGGCTTCCACCCCGGACCCCGACGGCGACGCCGCCGCCGAGCAGTTGCGCGACCGGATCAGCGCCGACTCCCTCACGACCCGCCGCGACTACCTGCGGATCGTCGCCACCGTCTCCGGCGGCCTGGCCGTCGGCGGTGTCGGCGTCGCCGCCGGCATCCTGCACCGCCACGGCGACAGCGAGAAGCTCCCCGAACCCAAGAAGGTCACCGACGTGCTGGCGCCCGGCCAGTCCGTGGCCTTCCGCTTCCCCGGCGAAGAGGACCGGGCCGTCGCCGTCCGGCTCGCCGACGGCACCCTCGTCGGCTACTCCGCCGTCTGCACCCACCTGGCCTGCGCCGTGCTCTGGCGCGAGGACCGGGGTCCCGAAGGGGAGCTGTACTGCCCCTGCCACGAAGGCGTCTTCGACGCGCGCACCGGCGAGGTCACCGCGGGTCCGCCACCGCGCCCGCTCCCCAGGGTCTTCCTGACCGAGCAGGGCGACGGCAGTGTCTGGGCCATCGGCACCGCCCGGTCGGGAGAGCCGGCCAAGGACGCCCTCTGCCGGCAGTTCGGCGATTCCCACCCCGAGTTCTCGGCGCAACTGCGCTGCCCGGGATCGGATCGCGCCGCCGAGCCCGAGAGGAAGCGCACATGAGCGCCCCGCAAGTGCCTCCACGTCCGGACTACCAACCGGGCAGCGCCCAGCCACGGCTGAACCGGCCGGTCCACGAGCGGTACCCGCAGATCCGCCCCACCAGCGGCTACGGAGACCCGCGGACCCGCCACACGGGCCCCGGCCCGGGAGCCGGCACCGAGCAGGAGCCGGAACGATCCTCGAAGCTCAACGCACGCCTGGCCCTGGCCCTCACCGTGCTCATCGGACAGCTCTGGGCGCTGACCGTGACCGTCAACGAGTGGATGAAGGGCAACACCGGAACGGCTTGGTGGGGAGCGGGATTCCTGATCCTTTCCTTCCTCGTCGTCCTCGGACTGTGGATCCTCGACCCCAAGGACCGGTGAACATGTCGATGCCCACGCCCACCCCGTCCGCGGTGCGCTCGCACCGCGCGGAGACCTACAAGCCCGGCGCCACCATCGGCGATTGGCGGCCCGAGGACGACGGCTTCTGGCAGTCCACCGGGCGCAGGGTGGCTCAGCGCAACCTCTGGGTCTCGATCCCGGCGCTGATGCTCGGCTTCGTGGTCTGGCAGGTCTGGTCGGTGACCGTCGTCAAGCTGAACGACGTCGGCTTCGGGTTCTCCAAGTCGCAGCTGTTCTGGCTGACGGCCATTCCCGGAATCACCGGCGGCACCTTCCGGATCCTGTACACCTTCATCGGGCCGATCTTCGGCGAGCGGAAGTTCACCGCCTTCAGCACGCTGATCCTGGTCGCGCCGATGCTGTGGCTCGGCTTCGCCCTCCAGGACAACGGCACCCCCTACTGGGAGCTGGCGCTGATCGCCGCCGTGTGCGGCATCGGCGGCGCGAACTTCGCCTCCTCCATGGCCAACATCGGCTTCTTCTTCCCCAAGCGGGAGAAGGGCAGCGCCAACGGCCTCAACGGCGGTCTCGGCAACCTCGGTGTGAGCGTGGTCCAGCTGGTCGCTCCGCTGGTGGTCACCGCGGCCGTCCTGGGCGCGCCGGCGGGCGGCCCGCAGCACGACGCGAAGAACGACACGGACATCTGGCTGCAGAACGGCGCCTTCCTGTGGGTGCCGCTGTTGGTGATCATGGCGCTGCTCGCCTGGTTCCTGATGAACGACCTCAGGGTGGCCGCCGCCCCCTTCAGCCAGCAGAAGATCATCTTTCAGCGCAAGCACAACTGGCTGATGACCTGGCTCTACGTCGGCACCTTCGGCTCCTTCATCGGCTTCGCCGCCGGCCTGCCCCTCCTGATCAAGAACAACTTCGAGTCGCAGGGCTACCAGGCCACCACCTACGCCTGGATCGGCCCCTTCATCGGCGCGCTCATGCGCTGGGCCGGCGGCTGGCTCGCCGACAGGATCGGCGGTGCGAAGGTCACCATGCTGTCGTTCGTCGGCATGGCCGCCTCCCTGGTCGTGGTGATCTTCGCGCTGCCCTCGGGCGGCGACCAGGGCAGCTTCTGGGCCTTCTTCATCGGTTTCCTCGCCGCCTTCGCCTTCTCCGGCCTCGGCAACGGATCGACCTTCCGGCAGATCCCGGTCATCTTCCGGGACCAGCACATGCGCGAGGCCGAGGGCAAGGGACCCGAGGCGCAGGCGGCAGCGCTCAAGCAGTCCGAGATGGAGGCGGGCGCCGTCACCGGCTTCTCCTCCGCCATCGCCGCCTACGGCTTCTTCTTCATCCCCGCGATGTTCGCGGCGATGGCCGTCACCAACGCGCTGTGGATCTTCATCGGCTTCTACGCCACGTGCCTTGCGGTGTGCTGGTGGTTCTACGCCCGCAAGGGCGCCGAGGCCCCGAGCTGAGCGGAGCGGGCGCCGGGGGCGGCCGTACCCTGGAGGCATGAGCACCTCCGCCGCCCCCGACCCGCATCCCGAGCCCGCCGCGAAGCCGGAGCCCAAGCCGGAGGCCGAGCCCAAGCCCAGGCCCAAGCCGAGGCTGGTCTTCGACGACCCCCTGGACCAGCAGTCCTCGGACGACACCGACCGCGGCTGGGGCGAGCGACCCCCCGCCGGCGGAAGCGCGGCCGACCTGGCCCGCTTCCTCGACGAGAAGCCCCCGCACCACATCTGAACCGGCGGAACCGTCAGAACGCGTCGCGCGACCCCGGGGCGACTCCCGCGCCGCTGCCGTTGCTGCCGGCCCGCTGGGCGACCAGGTTGTCCCGGATCTCCTTGAGGACCTCCAGCTCGGTGATCTCCATCGTCTCCTGGACGCCCTCCCGGGCCTTGCGGCGCTGCTCCTGCTTGGCGAGGTACTTCGCCATCGGCAGGACCATCAGGAAGTACACGACCGCCGCGGTGATCACGAAGGTCAGCGTGGCGTTCAGCACCGAGCCCCAGAGGATCTCGACGCCCGTGGGCTGCCCGTCCGGGCCGAGCTCGCAAGGCGCCTTGATGCAGGTCTTGTAGCCCTCCAGGCTCTTCGTGCCGACCGCGCCCACGACCGGGCCGATGATCCCCTTGACGATCGAGTTCACGATGTTCGTGAACGCGGCGCCGATCACCACGGCGACCGCCAGGTCGACCACGTTGCCGCGCATCAGGAAGGCCTTGAAGCCCGCCAGGACGCTCTCCTTCTTCTTCTCGCCCACCACTGAGCCTTTCTTCGAATCTGCCGAACACGGAGTCAACGGTTCCGAAAGCTACGGCAGTCCAGGCCCGGCGTGTCCAATCGACGCCCACTTGGAGGTGACTTGACTGGGCGTGCGTGCGAATCAACACAACGTCACCGCCAGCCGTGCCACGGAGCCCGCCCCCACGAGAGCCCGCGCGGTTTCCCGGGGCACGGACAGGACCACGAGGGCCCCACCGTCCCCAACACCCTCCTCGGGAGCGGGCACTTCGGCAACCCGGGCCCCCGCGGCCACCACCCTGGGCGGCCCGGCGCGCTCCGCCGCCACCACGTCGACCCGGTCCCCGGGCCGCAACAGCCGCACCGTCGCCGCGTCCGCGATGCGTACCGGCGCGGAGGCCGTCCGCACGGCCGCCGCGGGCGCCGGGGCCTTCACCTCCGCGGGGGCGGCGCCCCGTGAGGCCTGGGCCTCCGTGCCGCCCACCGCCAGGGCCGCCGCGGCGACCGCGAGCGCGGCCGCGGTGGCACGACGCCGACGCCGCAGGACCCTGCGCAGCCGATCCCCGCCCCGCCCCACGCGGAGCGGGGGGAACTGCGGGACCGTGTGCGCGGGGGGACAGGCGGAGGAGGGACGGATCGAGGACGGGGGATGGGGCGAGGAGGAGTGATGGGGCGTGGGGGAGGAGGGACGGGGTGCGGAGGAAGAACTGGTGGAAGCAGTAAAGGACATGAGGAACACCGCCCAGCCGGTCGCGTGCCGTGTCCGGACCCTGCGCCCGGACACACCCCACGATCCGGCCTCCCGCCGACTCCCGCTCCGGCCTGTGGACGGTCCCCGCTCTGTGGATATCGCCGTCACTCACACGGGGGTGATCGTGCACGCCTCCGCGAAGCCCTGGCTGGTCAGACCGAAGGCGCTGTTGACCCGCGAGCGCCAGTTCTCCAGGGCGACCACCGCGGTGAGTTCGACGAACGCCGCCTCGCCGAGCCGCGCGATCAGTTCGGCGGCGAGCTCGTCGGTGACCGACGGCTCGGTCTCCGTCATGGCCTCGGCGTACTCCATGACGAGCGCCTCCAGCGCGGTGAAGGCCTCGCGGTTCTCCCTCCACCGCGGCACCAGTTCGATCTTCCGCGTCGACAGGCCCTTCTCATGGCCCTCCCAGTAGCCGAAGTCCATGCACCACGAGCAGTTGATGCGGGCCGCCGCGGCCATCACCGCCAGGTGCTTCAGCCCGGCTTCGAGGGCGTTCCACTTCGCCGCCTGCTGTTCGAGGCGGACGTACGAGAACAGCACCCGCGCGTTGTGCCCGTACGCCTGGCCGGGGTCGAGCACCTTGCCGTACGTGCGGCGCGAGTACCAGGCGCCGATGCGCATGAGGAGGGTGCGGGGCGGGGTGAGCGAGATGCGCGGCATGGCTGTCGTCTCCCGGGAAGCGGTCTCGGTGGGTCCTTCATCGGCAAGGACCGGACAGCCCCCCGGAATGTGACGGCTTCCGGGAAAAAGTTTCTACGAGACCCCGAGCGCGACGAGGAGCCGGTCGGCGAGGTCCTCCGCGAAGATCTCCTCGCCGGTGAGCGCGGACCTGATGCCCGCGGCGTCGGCGGTCAGTCCCGCGGCGGCCGCCCAGGCGAGCGCCCCGGCCACGGCCCCCTCGACCGGGTAGCGGCCGAGCGGTATCCCGTAGTCCTCGGCCTTTCTCCGGTTCAGCAGGGCCTTCCAGCGGCTCCCGACCGGGGTGACGGCCTCGACGAAACCGACGTCGCTGTCGAGGTACGCCACCGTGAACACGGGCTCGCCCGTCCGCCGCGCCACCACGGTGCCGCCACCGGTCGGCCGGTCGGCGAAGGTCGCCGTCGCCCACTCGCCGGCCGGTCTCGCACCCGGGTCGATCCCCTCGAACCCGGCCGCCCCGGTGATCCTCAGCAGCTCCGCCGCGGAACAGCGGGCCACGATCATCCCCCCGAAATCTCCCATGACCGGAGGGTACGTCCCGCCACCGACAGCTACGGCAGCTCGATGCCCAGGTCCCAGCCGTCGTGGGCGTGGGTGCACAGGCAGTCGCGGGACTCCGTCTCCGGCAGGGCCCCGACCGCGTCGAAGAGGACCTTGCGCAGGCGGCCCACGTTCTCGCCGAACACCTTCAGGACCTCGGTGTGGGAGACGCCCTCACCCGTCTCGGCGCCCGCGTCCAGGTCCGTGACCAGGGCCATCGAGGTGTAGCAGAGCCCCAGCTCACGGGCGAGGACCGCCTCCGGGTGACCCGTCATGCCGACCACCGACCAGCCCGCCGCCGCGTGCCACCGCGACTCGGCGCGCGTCGAGAAGCGGGGCCCCTCGATGACGACCATGGTGCCGCCGTCCACCGCGTCCCAGCCCTGCGCCCGGGCCGTCGCGAGCGCCACGGAGCGGCCCACGGGGCAGTACGGGTCGGCGAACGTCGTGTGCACGACGTTCGGGACGCTGCCGTCGGGCAGGGGCTCCCCGTCGAAGAAGGTCTGCGCGCGGGACTTCGTACGGTCGACCAGCTGGTCCGGAACGATGAGCGTGCCCGGTCCGTACTCGGGCCGCAGGCCGCCCACGGCGCAGGGGCCGAGCACCTGGCGCACGCCGACCGAGCGCAGGGCCCACAGGTTGGCCCGGTAGTTGATCTTGTGCGGCGGGACGGTGTGGGTGCGCCCGTGCCGCGGCAGGAAGGCCACCGTGCGGCCCGCCAGCTCACCGAGGTAGAGGGAGTCGCTCGGGGGCCCGTACGGGGTGTCCACCTGAATCTCGGAGACGTCCTCCAGGAAGGAGTAGAAGCCCGAGCCGCCGATGACACCGATCTCTGCGTTCGCCATGCGGATCACCCTAACGGGGTCTTCCGGCGCATGCCGGAGGCCCCGCTGCCCGGGAAGGGCTGCGGGGCCTCGGAAAGGCGGTCGGACGGCTCAGGCCGCCGAGGTGGAGCCGGCGCTGCTGCCCGAGCTCGACGAGGTCGAGGAGGACGAAGCGGCGGGGGCGGCGGCAGCGGTGGACGTCGTGGACGAAGACGACTTCGAGGCAGGGGTGCTGCTCGAAGAGGCGCCACGGCTGTCGTTCCGGTAGAAACCGGAGCCCTTGAAGACGATGCCGACCGCGGAGAACACCTTCTTCAGGCGTCCGTCGCAGCTCGGGCACACGGTCAGCGCGTCATCAGTGAACTTCTGCACGGCCTCAAGGCCCTCACCGCACTCGGTGCACTGGTACTGGTAGGTCGGCACGAATTTCCTCCTGGCACTCTGACTCAATGAGTGCTAACGACGCTCCATGGTGACGTATTCCGGCGGATCAGTCCACCGTCACCGGCACTCGGTGACCGATGCCACGCTCGTTCACCGTGTTCCGGATCACCTTCGGGGCGGCCGGGGCGGACGACTTCACGATCCGGCTCGGGGCCTTCGGGGCCAGCTTCCCGCGCAGCGCCACCAGGCTGACCAGCGCGAGAACGGTGGCGGCCGCGGGCACCAGGAAGCCGTACGAGGACCCGTGCGCGTCCGTCACGCGGCCGGCCAGGGTCACGGCGATGGCCTGCCCGAAGGCGATCGAACCGGTCAGCCAGGTGAAGGCCTCGGTCCGGGCGTTCGCGGGGACCAGCTGCTCGACCATCGTGAAGCCGGTGATCAGCGCCGGGGCGATGCACAGGCCGACGACCAGGCCGAGCGCGCCCAGCAGGACCGCCGAGTGCGCGGCCCACAGGACGGACACGACGGCGGTGAGGCCGACGTAGCCCAGGAGCAGCCGGCGGCGCGGGCCGATCTTCCAGGTGATGGCACCCATGGCGATGCCGGCGATCATGTTGCCGGCGGCGAAGATGCCGTAGAGCAGGCCGTTGGCCCCGGGGTTGCCGATCTCGTTGGCGAAGGCGGCGAGCGAGACCTGCATGCCGCCGAAGACGGCGCCGATCCCGAGGAAGGCGAAGATCAGTACGCGCAGGCCGGGGGAGGAGAGTGCGAAGGCGCGCTTCTCACCGGAGGCCGACGGGGCGTGCGGCTTGGGCTGGGTGGCCCGCTGGGCCGCGAAGAGCAGGCCGCCGAGCAGGGTCAGCGTCGCCTCGGTGAACAGGCCGGCCGCCGGGTGGATGCCGGTGCACAGGGCGGTCGCCAGGACCGGGCCGACGACGAAGGTGAATTCGTCGGAGACGGACTCGAAGGCGGCGGCCGTCGGCATCAGCGGCGACCCCTGCAGCTTGGCGGCCCAGCGCGCCCGGACCATCGGTCCGACCTGCGGCACCGAGGCGCCGGTGGGGATGGCGGCCAGCGCCAGCGCCGGCAGGGGGGCGTCCATCAGCGCGAGCACCGCCAGACCGCTGACGGCGGCGGCGTGCGTGAGGACGACGGGGATCAGGACGGCGCTCTGGCCGAAGCGGTCGGTGAAGATGCCCATCAGCGGCGCGGACAGCGCCATGGAGATGCCGGTGACGGCGGCGACGATGCCGGCGCTGCCGTACGAGCCGGTGGTGTGCTGGACCAGGAGCAGGATGCTGATGGTCAGCATGCCGAAGGGGAGTCGGGCTGCGAAGCCGGGAAGCACGAAGCCGATGGCGCCGGGCGTGCGCAGGAGCTGCCCGTAGCCGGGGCGGGCGGACTTGTCGGTCGTGACCGCGGATGTCACGGCCTTGCCTTTCCGCTGCCTGGTAGAGCGTCCCCGTCTGCGGACGGTGCCTCGCCTTGTGAGCGGCCGCACCCGTACATGTGGGAGCCCCGAGAGCTGTCCTCTTGCGCAGAACCGAGTGATACCTGGGCACCCACTGCGGGAGGGAGCCACGGCCGCTTTGCGGTCGCGCCAGCTCTGCGTCAGGCAGAGTTGGTTCGATGTGTTGTGCCTTCATCATACAGGGAGGGGTGCAGATGGGCCCTGTGATTACGGCGACAGCGAGTGTCTTCACCTGCGATTAACTGGAACTTCGCCTTCAGAAGCCATCGAAACGCGGGTGAATCCGGACGGAATCCACCTAAGACATCGAATTAGAGCGGCGTTCTAACGCTGGGTGACACCCCTTGTGCCGCCCGCGCCGCCGGCCCCGCTGCCCGACCCGTTGCCCGTACCGAGCCACCCCGCGAGCTTGCCGCCCCGGGCCACCGCCCGCAGCCGCGCCTCCGCCGCGTCCCGCACCGGATCCGTGGCCACCACCAGCAGCTCGTCCCCGCGTCGCAGCACGGTCGACGGCGCCGGTACGAAGCTCTTCGCGTCCCGCACCACCAGGGTCACCGAGGCTCCGGCCGGCAGTCGCAGCTCGCTGACCTCGACACCGTGCATCCGCGAGGCCGGCGGGATCGCGAAGGACAGCAGGTGCCCGCGCAGCTTCTCCAGCGGGGCCGACTCGATGCCGAGGTCGGAGGCGCCCTCGCCGGTGTCGCCGAGCCGCAGCTTGCGCGCCAGCCAGGGCAGCGTCGGCCCCTGCACCAGCGTGTAGACGACGACGAGGACGAAGACGATGTTGAAGACGCGCTCGCTGCCCTCGATCCCGGACACCATCGGAATGGTCGCCAGGATGATGGGCACCGCTCCGCGCAGACCGGCCCACGACATCAGGGCCTGCTCCCGCCACGGGAGCCGGAAGGGCAGCAGGCTGACGAAGACCTCCAGCGGTCGCGCCACCATCGTCAGCACCAGCCCGATGATCACCGCCGGCCAGAAGTCGTTCACCAGCTCGTGCGGGGTCACCAGCAGGCCCAGCAGCACGAACATGCCGATCTGGGCGATCCAACCGAGCCCGTCCGCGAACCCCCGCGTCGCCGGCCAGTGCGGCAGCTTCGCGTTGCCGAGCACCATGGCCGCCAGGTAGACGGCGAGGAAGCCGGAGCCGTGCGCCAGCGCGCCGGCCGCGTACGCCACCATCGCGATGGCCATCACGGCGATCGGGTAGAGGCCCGAGGCGGGCAGTGCCACGTGCCGCAGCCCGTACGCGCCCAGGAAGCCCACGGCCAGGCCGATGGCGACGCCCAGCAACAGCTCCAACGCGATCTTGCCGACCAGGACGTACCAGGGGCCCACCGGGCCGACCGTCGCGAAGGCGACGACCAGGATCACGACGGGTGCGTCGTTGAAGCCGGACTCGGCCTCCAGGACACCCGTGATCCGGGAGGGGAGCGGGACCTTGCGCAGTACGGAGAAGACGGCCGCGGCGTCGGTCGAGGAGACGACCGCGCCGATCAGCAGGGCCTGGCGCCATTCCAGCCCGACCAGGTAGTGCGCCCCGGCCGCCGTGACGCTCACGCTGATCGCCACGCCCACCAGCGACAGCACGATCGCCGCCGGCAGGGCCGGCTTGATCTCTTTCCACTTGGTGCCCAGACCACCCTCGGCGAGGATCACGACGAGTGCCGCGTAGCCGATGACCTGGGTCAGCTCGGCGTTGTCGAACACGACGTTGCCTATGCCGTCCTGGCCTATCGCGACGCCTATGCCGAGGTAGATGAGCAGGCTGGGGAGGCCGCTGCGTGAGGAGACGCGTACCGCCGCGACGGCGACGAGCAGCACGAGCGAGCAGACCAGCAGGAGCTCATTGAGCGTGTGGACAGTCAGCGGGCGACCCTTCCTCAAAGCGCACGGGGAAGCCGGTGGACCGCTCCTCCGCGCGACAGGTTCGGCAAGTAGTTCGTTACCTTACCTAATCTTTGACGCTCTCTTTACGCGATAACCACATTGTGAAACGAGTGTTTGCCCCTGTCCTCAGCACCTGGACCCCTGGCGGATCACCGGGGCCGGTCCTGCGCCTATGGTTGCTCCCAGCACTCCCAGGACCACCCTGCCCCTCTAAGGACAGCGATGCCCGCCAACGAAACCGCTCCTCCCGTCAAGAAGAAGGGACGACGAGCCCGTCTGATCGTGCTCGTGCTGGTCCTGGCGCTCTTCGCGGGCCTCGGCTACGGGGCGTACTGGGGCGTGGACGGCGTGCGCGCCTCGTTCCCCCAGACGACCGGCTCCCTCAAGGTGCCCGGCCTGACCGGCACCGTCGACGTCAAGCGCGACGAGCACGGGATCCCGCAGCTCTACGCCGACAACGACGAGGACCTCTTCCGCGCGCAGGGCTTCGTCCACGCCCAGGACCGGTTCTGGGAGATGGACGTACGCCGCCACATGACCTCCGGGCGGCTCTCGGAGATGTTCGGCTCCGGCCAGGTCGAGACCGACGCCTTCCTGCGGACGCTGGGCTGGCGCCAGGTCGCGCAGGAGGAGTACGACAAGAAGCTCTCGCCCGAGACGAAGAAGTACCTCCAGGCCTACGCCGACGGGGTCAACGCGTACCTGAAGGGGAAGTCCGGCAAGGACCTCTCCGTCGAGCACGCGGCCCTGGGGCTCAGCTCCGACTACAAGCCCGAGCAGTGGTCGCCGGTGGACTCGGTGGCCTGGCTCAAGGCGATGGCCTGGGACCTGCGCGGCAACATGCAGGACGAGATCGACCGCGCGCTGATGTCGAGCAAGCTCTCGCCGGCGCAGATCGACGAGCTGTACCCGCCGTACCCCTTCGACCGGAACCGTCCGATCGTCGAGGGCGGCAAGGTCGAGGGCGGCAAGTACGCGCCGCAGGGGACCACGGGCAGCACCGGTACCAAGGACGGCACGGTCACCGGCACCGGATCGAACGCGAGCACCGCCAACGGCGGCACCACCGGCATCACCGGCCCCACCGGCCTCGCCGACAACGCCACCGCCCAGGGCGCGACCGTGGGCCTGCGCACGCAGATGACCTCCCTCGCCAAGACCCTGGACCAGATCCCCGCGATCCTCGGCCCCAACGGCAGCGGCATCGGCTCGAACTCCTGGGTCGTCTCCGGCAAGTACACGACCACCGGCAAGCCGCTGCTCGCGAACGACCCGCACCTCTCCCCGCAGCTGCCCTCGGTCTGGTACCAGATGGGCCTGCACTGCCGCGCCGTCTCGGCCCAGTGCCAGTACGACGTCGCCGGCTTCACCTTCTCCGGCATGCCCGGCGTGGTCATCGGCCACAACACCGACATCGCCTGGGGCATGACCAACCTCGGCGCCGACGTCACCGACCTCTACCTGGAGCAGGTCAAGCCCGAGGGCTACGTCTACGACAACAGGGTCCTCCCCTTCACCACCCGCGTGGAAGAGATCAAGATCGCGGGCGAGAAGAGCAAGAAGATCACCGTCCGGACCACCAACAACGGTCCGCTGATCTCCGACCGCAGCGACGAGCTCGGCACGGTCGGCTCCCGCGCCCCCGTCGCCTCCTCGGCCCCCGACCGCGGCACCGGTTACGCCGTCGCCCTGCGCTGGACCGCCCTCGACCCGGGCAAGTCCATGGACGCGGTCTTCAAGCTGGACAAGGCCAAGAACTTCGACGACTTCCGCAAGGCCGCCGCCGACTTCGAGGTCCCCTCCCAGAACCTGATCTACGCCGACAACAAGGGCCAGTACGGCAACATCGGCTACCAGGCCCCCGGCCGGATCCCCGTGCGCGGCGCCGGCGACGGCCGCATGCCCGCCCCGGGCTGGGACCCCAAGTACGCCTGGAAGGGCACCCCGGGCAGCGCCACCGGCTGGATCCCGCAGAGCGAGCTCCCCTGGGAGCAGAACCCGCAGCGCGGCTTCATCGTCACCGCCAACCAGGCGGTCGTCGAGGCCGGCACCGGCGCTGGCAAGTACCCGAACACGCTGACCACCGACTGGGGCTACGGCGCCCGCAGCCAGCGGATCAACGACCTCATCGAGGCGAAGATCAAGGACAGCGGCAAGATCTCGACCGACGACATGCGCGCCATGCAGATGGACAACAGCAGCGAGATCGCCGCGCTGCTCACCCCGATGCTCGCCAAGATCGAGGTCAAGGACCCGGACGTGCGCTCCGCGCAGAAGCTGCTGGAGGGCTGGAACTACACCCAGGAGCCCGACTCGGCCGCGGCGGCCTACTTCAACGCGGTCTGGCGCAACATCCTCAAGCTGGCCTTCGGCGACAAGATGCCGAAGGAACTGCGCATCGAGGGCAGCTGCATGAACGTCCACGACCAGAGCAGCGGCCCCAACGACGACCTGGCCGAAGTGGTCCGAGAATGCGGCATGCGCGGCAGCGACTCGGCGCAGCCGGACGGCGGCGACCGCTGGTTCGAGGTGGTCCGCCGCCTCGTCAAGGACGAGAAGTCGCCCTGGTGGGCCGCGCCGAAGAAGAACCTCACCGTGCCGGCGACCACCACCCGCGACGAGCTGTTCGCGCGGGCGATGGAGGACGCCCGCTGGGAGCTGACCGCCAAGCTCGGCAAGGACCAGTCCACCTGGAGCTGGGGCCGGCTGCACCAGCTCAACCTGAAGAACCAGACGATCGGCACCGAGGGCCCCGGCTTCATGCAGTGGCTCCTCAACCGCGGCCCCTGGAACCTGGGCGGCGGCGAGGCCACCGTCAACGCCACCGGCTGGAACGCCTCCAGCGGGTACGGGGTGACCTGGGTGCCCTCGATGCGGATGGTCGTGAACCTCAACGACCTCGACAAGTCCCGCTGGATCAACCTGACGGGCGCCTCGGGGCACACGTACCACTCGAACTACACCGACCAGACGACGATGTGGGCCAAGGGCGAGCTCCTGGAGTGGCCCTTCGGCAAGGAGGCCGTCGACAAGGCGACGGTCGACACCCTGACCCTCAAGCCCTAGCCGGCGGCCTGTCGAGTCAGAAGCCGAGTCGGAAGCGGAACACCCCGGAAGGGGTGGCCACCGCACGCACGGGGTGGTCGTGCGGTTCCTCCGGGACCCGCGCGACCACCTCGTCGTCGTAGAGGAGCACCACCAGCGCCGGATGGGCCCCCGCGCGCTCCAGCCGCTGAAGGACCCGGTCGTACGAGCCCCCGCCGCGACCGAGTCGCATTCCGCGGCCGTCCACCGCGAGCCCGGGGAGCAGCACGGCCTCGGCGCCGGTCACCGCGTCCGGTCCGAGCGCCGGGCCGGACGGCTCCAGCAGTCGCATCTTCCCGGGGTGCGCGGCCTCGGCGAGGCTCGCCGGTCCCTCGTAGGCGGCCCAGTCGAGATCGTTGTCGGGCAGCAGCAGGGGCAGCAGCACGCGCTTGCCGGCCGCGCGCAGGGCGTCGAGCAGATCGCGCGTGCCCGGTTCCGTGCCGACGGAGACGTACGCGGCGACCGTGTGCGCGTCGGCCAGTTCGGGCAGTTCCAGGGCCCTGGCGGCGAGCGCCGCGGCCGCCGCGCGGCAGGCGTCGGGGGACAAGGCGCGGCGGGCGGCGAGGAGTTCCCGGCGCAGCTCGGCCTTGGTGGAGGCGGCGGTGTGCGGGTTCTCATTCACAGCGAAACCAAATCTTCCTTGGAATATGGACATAAGCGGATCTACCTACCGCGATCCCGTTGAGCGTCCGCCGGGACCCACTATCGTTCGGGGCATGACTATGTTGCACCCCGTGATCAAGAAGGCTGTTATTCCGGCTGCGGGCCTCGGTACTCGTTTTCTTCCGGCGACCAAGGCGACCCCGAAGGAAATGCTCCCGGTTGTGGACAAGCCGGCCATCCAGTACGTGGTCGAGGAGGCCGTGGGAGCCGGGCTCGACGACGTCCTCATGATCACTGGGCGTAACAAGCGTGCCCTGGAAGACCACTTCGACCGGAACTACGAGCTGGAATCGGCGCTCATCGCCAAGGGCGACGACGACCGGCTGAAGAAGGTCCAGGAGTCCAGCGACCTGGCCACCATGCACTACGTCCGCCAGGGCGACCCGCGCGGCCTCGGCCACGCCGTGCTGTGCGCCGAACCGCACGTCGGCCGGGAGCCCTTCGCCGTCCTCCTCGGCGACGACCTCATCGACCCGCGCGACCCGCTGCTGCGTCAGATGGCCGACATCCACTCCCGCACCGGCGGCACCGTCATCGCCCTCATGGAGGTGGACCCGGCCAACGTGCACCTCTACGGCTGCGCCGCCGTCGAGGCCACCGACGAGGAGGACGTGGTCCGGATCACCGGGCTCGTCGAGAAGCCGGACCCCGCGGACGCCCCCAGCAACTACGCGGTGATCGGACGCTACGTCCTCAACCCCGCGATCTTCGACATACTGCGGGAGACCGAGCCGGGCCGTGGTGGGGAGATCCAGCTCACCGACGCCCTGCAGAAGCTGGCCGCCGACGAGACCGTCGGCGGTCCGGTGCACGGCGTGATCTTCCGGGGTCGTCGTTACGACACCGGTGACCGCGGCGACTACCTGCGGGCCATCGTCCGCCTCGCGTGCGAGCGCGAGGACCTGGGTCCGGAGTTCCGCACCTGGCTTCACCGTTACGTCACGGAGGAGATGTAGGACCTTGAGCAGTTCCGCACCGCAGGAGACCGGCCACCGTCTGTGGTCCGTGGACGAGCACCTCGCGGACGTCCTCGCCGCCGTCCGCCCGCTGGAGCCGATCGAGCTCCAGCTGCTGGACGCCCAGGGCTGTGTCCTGGTCGAGGACGTCACCGTGCCCGTCGCCCTCCCGCCCTTCGACAACAGCTCCATGGACGGTTACGCCGTCCGGGTCGCCGACGTCCAGGGTGCGAGCGAGGAGTTCCCCGCGGTGCTGACGGTCGTCGGGGACGTCGCGGCGGGCAGCGGTGAGCTGCCCACCGTCGGCCCCGGCGAGGCCGCCCGCATCATGACCGGCGCCCCGCTGCCTCCGGGAAGCGAGGCCGTCGTCCCGGTCGAGTGGACCGACGGCGGCACGGGCGGCGGCGCGGCCGCCGGGATGACCCCGGCCAGCGCCGCCCCCGAGGGCGCGGCCGGCGAGGTGCGGGTGCACCGGGCGGCCGAGGCGCGGGCGCACGTCCGCTCGCGCGGCAGCGACGTACAGGCCGGGGACCTGGCCCTGGCCGCGGGTACCGTGCTCGGCCCGCCGCAGATCGCCCTGCTCGCCGCCATCGGGCGCGGCACCGTCCGGGTCCGGCCGCGCCCGCGCGTGGTCGTGCTGTCCACGGGCAGCGAGCTGGTCCAGCCGGGCGAGGCGCTGGCCGCCGGGACGATCTACGACTCCAACAGCTTCGCGCTGGCCGCGGCCGCGCGGGACGCCGGAGCCATCGCCTACCGGGTCGGGGCGGTCGCGGACGACGCCGACACCCTGCGCTCCACCATCGAGGACCAGCTGATCCGGGCCGACCTGCTCGTCACCACGGGCGGGGTCAGCGTCGGCGCGTACGACGTGGTCAAGGAGGCACTGTCCTCGGTCGGCCAGTCCGACGCGGTCGGTGACGGCACGGACGCCGGCGACGTCGACGGCGGCCGGATGGACTTCCGCAAGCTCGCCATGCAGCCCGGCAAGCCGCAGGGCTTCGGCACCATCGGCCCGGACCACACCCCGCTGCTGGCCCTGCCCGGCAACCCGGTGTCCTCGTACGTCTCCTTCGAGCTCTTCGTTCGCCCCGCGATCCGGACGCTCATGGGCCTGCCGGAGTCCGAGGTGCGCCGACCCAGCGTGCGTGCGGTGCTGACGGCCGACAAGGCGCTCGGCTCCCCGGCCGGCCGCCGCCAGTTCCTGCGCGGCAAGTACGACGCGGAGAGCGGCACGGTCAGCCCGGTCGGCGGATCGGGCTCCCACCTGATCGCCGCGCTGGCGCACGCCGACTCGCTGATGGTCGTACCGGAGGACGTCACTTCGGTGGAGCCGGGCACCGAGCTGGAAGTGGTCCTGCTCGGCTGAACCGGGGCCGATGCCGGTAGCGTGTGTCGCACCACACAGGCCCCGCGCGGGCCCAGAGCGGAGCGGCGCAGCAATGAGTACCCAGAGCAGGCTGACCCACATCGACGAGGCCGGCGCGGCCCGGATGGTCGACGTCTCCGAGAAGGACGTCACCACCCGGACGGCACGGGCCAGCGGACGGGTACTCGTCTCCCCCCGGGTGATCGAGCTGCTGCGCGGCGAGGGCGTCCCCAAGGGCGACGCCCTCGCGACCGCGCGGATCGCCGGGATCATGGGGGCCAAGAAGACCCCCGACCTGATCCCGCTCTGCCACCCGCTGGCCGTCTCGGGCGTGAAGGTCGACCTGAAGGTCGCCGACGACGCCGTCGAGATCCTCGCCACGGTCAAGACGACCGACCGCACGGGCGTCGAGATGGAGGCGCTGACCGCCGTCGCGGTCGCCGGACTCACCGTGATCGACATGGTCAAGGCCGTGGACAAGGGCGCCGTCATCACGGACGTCCGGGTGGAGGAGAAGACCGGCGGCAAGTCCGGCGACTGGACGCGCTCGTGAATCCCCCGCGCGGCGGCGAGGTCCACAGCCACAGCCACGGTCACGGCCCCCGGCCGGATGCGGCGCGCGAGCCCGCGCACCCGGCCGCCCCGGGACGGGCCTTGGTCGTCACGGCCTCGAACCGCGCCTCGCAGGGCGTGTACGAGGACAAGGGCGGCCCGCTGCTCGCCGAGGCGCTGGAGGAGCTCGGCTTCACGGTGGACGGCCCGAAGGTCGTCCCCGACGGCGACCCCGTGGAGCAGGCGCTGCGCGAGGGCGTCGCCGCGGGCTACGACGTCATCCTGACCACCGGCGGCACCGGCATCTCGCCCACCGACCGCACTCCCGACGCCACCGCCCGGGTGCTGGACTACGAGATCCCGGGCATTCCGCAGGCCATCCGGGCGCAGGGCCTGGCGAAGGTGCCGACCGCGGCGCTGTCCCGGGGGCTGGCGGGCGTCGCCGGGCACACCCTGATCGTGAACCTGCCGGGCTCCACGGGCGGTGTGCGCGACGGCCTCGCCGTCCTGTCCCGCGTCATCCCGCACGCCGTGGACCAGATCCGCGGCGGCGACCACCCCAGACCGGCGGAACCCTCCGGGAGCACGAGCTGAACGGCCCCACCTGGCCGGTGGTCCTGACCGACGGCGACGTCACGCTCCGGCCGATAAAACTGCGGGACCAGAAGGCCTGGCGGGAGGTCAACCGCCGCAACAGGGACTGGCTCCGGCCGTGGGAGGCCACCATTCCGCCGCCCGCCCCCTGGGGGCCGGTGATACAGCGGCCGACGTACCGCCAGATGGTCCGCCACCTGCGGGCCGAGGCGAACGCGGGCCGGATGCTGCCCTTCGTCATCGAGTACCAGGGCCGGCTGGTCGGCCAGCTCACCGTCGCCGGGATCACCTGGGGCTCGATGTGCGCGGCGCACGTCGGCTATTGGGTGGACCGCGACGTGGCGGGCCGCGGGGTCATGCCCACGGCGGTCGCGCTGGCGGTGGACCACTGCTTCGCGAAGGTCGGACTGCACCGGATCGAGGTGTGCATCCGCCCCGAGAACGGGCCGAGCCGCCGGGTCGTGGAGAAGCTGGGCCTGCGCGAGGAGGGGCTGCGTCCGCGCTACCTGCACATCGACGGTGCCTGGCGCGACCACCTCGTCTACGCGGTCACGGCGGAGGAGGTGCCGGAGGGGCTGCTGCGCCGCTGGCAGCGGTCCCGGCAGTCGGGTGCCCCGCCGAAATAGATAATCGATTATCCGTTCGATTTATTGGGCCGAGTAGGCCCCGGCCAACCGATTTGCCCATAACCTGATCCGAAGAATCACAAAAAAAGTCCGTGATATCAGCGAGATCGCGCGACACACCGGCCCAATTGGGCGATCCCGTAGGCCGCGTCCCTCTACGGTGTGAGGTGTGAGCAGCAGCGGCCTCATCTACGCAGTCATTGTCGGGGCCTGGGCCGCCTACTTGGTGCCCATGTGGCTCCGGAGGCAGGACGAGCTGAACGAAGCCCGTCCGACGGAACGCTTCTCCACTGCCATTCGGCTGCTTTCGGGCCGGGCGGGAATGGAGCGCCGTTACGCCAAGGGGCTGCGTGAGCGCGGTGCCGAGGAGGCGGAGCCCCAGCCCCACGCGGACCCGGACGCGGTCACGGAGACGGTCGATTCCGTCGACGCCGACGCCCGGGCCCTTGGCGTGTCCCCGACCAGGGCGGAGCCGAGGCAGGCCACCGCCCAACGGGAGCACCGCGCGGAGCGGGCCCGGCGCGAACAGCGCCTCCAGGTCCTCGCGCGGCGCCGGCGCACCACCGCGCTCCTCTTCCTCGTCTTCACCCTCGGCGCGATCGTCGCCGCGGTCGGCGGCCTGCGCTACCTGTGGGCCCCCGCGGTGCCCGCCCTGCTCCTGAGCGCGTACATCGTGCACCTGCGGGTCCAGGAGCGGCGCCGCTACGAGTTCACGATGGACCGGCGCCGCGCCGAGGCCGCCGCGCGCAACCTGAGGGAGAACCGCCCGCGCCGCCGGGACTCCGAGGAGACCGCGGCGCCGGGCGCCGAACCGGACCCCGCGCCACCGGTCTCCCCGCAGGAGGCCGGGCGCCGCGCGCTGGTCGAGCAGACCGACCACGCCGAGTGGGTGGACCAGCAGCGCGAACGCGACCGCGGCGCGGCGCGCGGTGACAGCTGGGAGCCGGTCCCGGTCCCGCTGCCGACGTACGTGACGGCCCCGGTGGCCCCCCGCGCGACCGGCCCCGCGACCCCGGACGCCTGGAGCGCGACCCGCTCCAGCACCGCCGAACCGACGGACCCCCGCCTGCGCGCCCAACTGCAGCCGCAGTCGACGCCCCCGAAGGCGGAGCCGGCACCCCAGTCCACCCCGCGCCCGCGCGGCCAGGGCCGGGGCCGCACACCGCTGTTCGACCAGTACGAGAGCGACGACCGCCCGCGCGCCGCGAACGAGTGATCGGTGACCTGCGCGGACGCTCCGGGATACGCGTTTTGGAGCACCGGCGCAGGGATGCTAATGTTTCACACGTCGCAAGGGCCTGTGGCGCAGTCTGGTAGCGCACCTCGTTCGCATCGAGGGGGTCTGGGGTTCAAATCCCCACAGGTCCACAAACGACAGTTCGCGAGTAGCTCTCGGGAACGTCATGAGATCCCGTCCGGTCGAAAGACCGGGCGGGATCTCGGCGTTTTCGGGGCCTGTTGGCGCTCGGCCGGAGGCAACTTCCTTTTCGGCGGCCGGAGTCGCCCTGTCCATCGCTTTGGCTGGTTCGCCCGGTGTGCCAGGAAGAGGAGGGCGACCGGAATCAGGCCGAGGGGAAAGCCCGAGGGCTCGAGGATCCGGCCGCCGAGGAGGACCCAGGCGGCCACAGGAGCAGGCGACCAGGATCAGCGGTACGGCCAAGCTGCCCGGGGCGGCCGGGCCGTGCGGTCGGCCGGTCGCCCCAGCTCGACCAGGTCTGGACGGCGGCGATCGCGATGTGGCCGGCGCCGATGAAGGCGATGGCGCGGCCCGCCCAGATCGTCGGGGACCTCGCCGGGCCGGCGGGGGTGGTCCTCACCGTGTTCTCCGATGCCGTCGTGCGCGCCGCGACGCCGGGGCTGCTCGCCGATCTGAAGCAGTAGCCGGAGATCGCGGCCCGGTGAACCGGGAGACCTTCATCGCCGGGGAGCGGGCCGTGTTCGCCTGGGTGTTCCTGCCGGCCCGGCCGCCCGCCCCGGAGTTCGCCCCGCGGATCGCCTCGATGGTGGCGGCGGGGATCGCAGAATGGGTCCATGACGATCGCTGATGCGGATGGGCAGGGGCAGGGCGGGGGCGTCGCGCAGGCCTGGGCGGCGCTCGGCGGGGCGTCGGGGCTTGCCGGGCGCGTGCGGTACCGGGGGGCCGGGGATCTGGGGGAAGGGCCGCTGCCGGTCGCGGAGTTGGCGCGGTCGACGGTCGGGGCGTGCGCGCTGGCGGCGGGCGAGCTGGCCGCCGCACGGGCCGGTGGCGGGCCGGACGATGTGGCTCCGGTGGTGGTGGACGAGGGTGCGGTGGCGACGGCGTTCGTCAGCGAGCGGCACCTGAGGGTCGAGGGGCGGGCGCCGGTGAACTTCGCGCCGCTGTCGGGCTTTTGGCGGGCGGCGGACGGGTGGGTGCGGACGCACGCCAACTATCCGCACCACGAGGCGGCGTTGGTGCGGGCGCTCGGGCTGCCGTCCGCGACTCCGGAGGCGCTGGGGGCGGCGGTGGCGGGCCGGCCGGCCGTCGAGGTCCAGGAGCTCGTGTACGCGGGTGGCGGGCTGGCCGTCGCCGTCGCCGAGGAGTACGGGGAGCCGCAGCCGCTCGTGGAGCCCGTACGGCTATCGGGCGCGCGGGGGCGGCCGCTGGGACCGGCCCCCGCCGGGCGGCCCGCGGCCGGGGTGCGGGTGCTGGACCTGACCCGGGTCATCGCCGGGCCCGTGGCCACGCGGACGCTCGGACTGCTGGGCGCGGACGTGCTGCGCGTCGACTCGCCGAGGCTCCCGGAGGCGGACGACGCGTACGCGGACACCGGATTCGGGAAGCGGTCGGCGCGGCTGGACCTGGCGCTGGCGGGGGACCGGGCGGTGTTCGAGGGGCTGCTGGCGGAGGCCGACGTGGTGGTCTCGGGGTACCGGCCGGGGGCGCTGGAGCGGTACGGGCTCGGCGCGGCGGAGCTGCTGGAGCGGTGGCCGGGGCTGGTGGTGGCCGAGCTGTGCGCGTGGGGGTGGCGGGAGGTGGGCCCGTGGGCCGGGCGGCGGGGTTTCGACTCGCTGGTGCAGGCGGGGTACGGGATCGCGGCGGCCTGTGCGGATCCGGGCGGGGGAGGTGTGCCGGGGGTGCTGCCGGCGCAGGCGCTCGACCACGGGACGGGGTACCTCGTGGCGGCGGGCGTGCTGAGGGGGCTCGCGGAGGGGGGTGGGCGGGGGCTGCGGTTCTCCCTCGCCGGGACGGGGTCGTGGCTGGTGCGGGGGCTTGCCGAGGCCGGGACCGGGACCGGGGGCCGGTGCGGGCAGGGGGCGTACTCGGCCGGGCCGTGGCTGCGGGAGGCGGACTCGGGGTACGGGGTGCTCAGGTACGCCGCCAGTCCCCTCGGGGAGTGGGGACGGGGGCCGTCCCGCTGGGGCACGGACGAGGCCGTTTGGCTCCCGCGGGGGTAGGGGGGTGTGCGGGGGCGGCGCCGTTGCCGGGGGCGCTGCCCCCGGACCCCCGCGCCTCAAACGCCGGCGGGGCTGGGCTTGTCCCCGGCGGGGGCGGGCTGCCCGGCTGGGCATGCGGGGTAGGGTGCGGCGCCGTTGCCGGGGGCGCTGCCCCCGGACCCCCGCGCCTCAAACGCCGGCGAGGCTGGATTTGCCTCCGGCGGCGCCTCGAACGTCGGCGGGGCTGGAGGTGCGCCCGGCGGGGCGGAAGGCGAGGTGCCCGGCGGGCGAGGTCGGCCGGTGGGCCCGCGTCAGCGCAGCGGCTTCGACATGCAGCGGCTGGAGTCGTAGTCGCGGTAGAAGCCGAACTTGGCGCACATCGCGTAGTCCGACGAGAGGTACAGGGCGATCGCCTCCGGCTGCTGGTCGCCCGTTTCCAGGACCATGCGGGTGCGGCCCGCCGCTCGGGCGTCGTCCTCCAGGGTCGCCAGGATGCGGCGGGCGAGACCCAGGCCGCGGGCTTCGGGGACGACGTACATGCGCTTCAGCTCGGCGTCGCCGTCCGAGTAGCCCTCGTCGTTCTTCTCCTGGCTGCGCCAGCCGCCGCTCGCGACCGGGGCGCCCGAGGCGTCGTAGGCGAGCAGGTAGAGGCCCAACGGCGGTACGAACATCGCCGGGTCGAGGAACGTTTCGTCGCCCTCGCCGTCGTACCGCTCCTGGTATTCGAGCTGTACCAGGTCGTTGAGCTTGACCGCGTCCGGGTGGTCGTACGGCACGGCGCGGAGGTTTATACCGTGAGACATTCGAATATCGTACGGAACGCTCCGGCTATGGTGCTGGGATGCTCACCGTTACCTCCGTGAATGTGAATGGGATCCGCGCCGCGGCCAAGAAGGGCTTCGTCCCCTGGCTGGCCGGGTCCGACGCCGATGTCGTCTGCCTGCAGGAGGTGCGGGCCGAGGAGGGGCAGATCCCGGAGGAGGCCCGCAGGCCCGAGGGGTGGCACACCGTGTTCGCGCCGGCGGCGGCGAAGGGGCGGGCGGGCGTCGCGCTGTACACGCGGCGGGAGCCCGAGCGGGTGCAGGTCGGATTCGGGAGTGACGAGTTCGACACCGGCGGGCGCTACATCGAGATCGATCTGCCCGGTGTGACCGTCGCCAGCCTCTACCTGCCCTCCGGCGAGGCCGGGACCGAGAAGCAGGACGAGAAGTACCGGTTCATGGAGGAGTTCCGCGCCTATCTGGCGGAGCTGAAGGTGCGGGCCGCGGCCGACGGGCGCGAGGTCGTGGTGTGCGGCGACTGGAACATCTGCCACCAGGAGGCCGACCTCAAGAACTGGAAGACCAACCGGAAGAACGCCGGCTTCCTGCCCGAGGAACGGGAGTGGCTCGGCAAGGTGTACGCGGAGACCGGTTACGTGGACGTGGTGCGCGCGCTGCACCCCGACACCGAGGGCCCGTACTCCTGGTGGTCCTACCGCGGACGGGCCTTCGACAACGACGCCGGCTGGCGCATCGACCTCCAGGTGGCCACCCCGGGCCTGGCGGCGAAGGCCGTGAAGGCCTTCGTGGAACGGGCCGAGACGCACCCCGAGCGGTGGTCCGACCACGCGCCGGTCACCGTCGTCTACGAGCTCGGGGTCTGATTCCCGCCCCCGTGGGACAGCAGGCGGTCCATCGCCATCGTGAGTTCCGCCTCGACCACGCTCTTCGCCAGCGGGCGCAACCGGGTCAGGGCGTCCTCGCCCGGTATGTGGGCGGCGATGAGCTCCGTGAAGAGGGCCGCCATCGCGTCCGCGTGCGCGCGGACCTGGCGGCCCGTCTCCAGGACGACCGCCAGCGGCACGCCCTCGCGGACCAGGTCCGAGGAGACGTCGAGCAGGCGGCGGCTGACGTGCACGATCTCGTCGCCGTCGACGGCGAGGTAGCCGAGGTCGAGTGCGGCCGCCAGGTTCTCCGGGGTGACCTCGCCCTCGAAGTAGTCGGCGAGCGTCTCGGGGGAGAGGCGGACCGGGGTCTCCTCCGACCAGCCGATGCCGAGCAGCTCGCCGACCTGGCCGGCGTCGCGGCCGTTCTCGAAGGCGGCGGTCAGTTCGGCGATGCCGCCGAGGGTGTGGCCGCGTTCCAGCAGCGCGGCGATGGTGTGCAGCCGGGCCAGGTGGTGCTCGTCGTACCAGGCGATCCGGCCCTCGCGGCGGGGTGGCGGGAGCAGCTTGCGCTCGCGGTAGAAGCGCAGGGTGCGCACGGGGATGCCGGCCGCCTCGGCCAGTTCCTCCGTACGGTACTCACGCACTGTGTCCGGTTCCGTCTCATCCTTCGCCACGGTCGCAGCCTATGGCGTACTGGCGGTAACTTTCCGCGCGCGACCCCTACCCATGAGTACGGGCCTGCTCTACTCTCCCGATTGTGCCAGTGATTGCTGGCAGTGTTGCAGATGCGGAAGGCGGCGGCATGGGCGGCATGGGCAAGGGCGAGCGCGTGCGTGAGCACGTACGCGTGGCGGTGATCGGGTCCGGGTTCGGCGGGCTCGGCGCGGCCGTGCGGCTGCGGCGCGAGGGGATCACCGACTTCGTCGTACTGGAGCGGGCCGACTCGGTCGGCGGGACCTGGCGCGACAACAGCTACCCCGGGTGCGCCTGCGACGTTCCCTCCCACCTGTACTCGTTCTCGTTCGCGCCCAACCCCGACTGGCCGCGGACGTTCTCCGGGCAGCCGGCCATCCGGGAGTACCTGGAGCACGTCGCCGACACCTTCGGGCTGCGCCGCCACATCCGGCTGAACCACGAGGTCCGGATGATGCGCTGGGACGCGGACGAGCTGCGCTGGGAGATCGAGACGGAGGGCGGGGACCTGACCGCCGACGTGGTTGTCTCCGCCACCGGGCCGCTGTCCGACCCGAAGATGCCGGAGATCCCGGGGCTCGCCGAGTTCCCCGGCAAGGTCTTCCACTCCGCGCGCTGGGACCACGACTACGACCTCGCCGGCAAGCGCGTCGCCATGATCGGTACGGGTGCCTCCGCCATCCAGATCGTGCCGGCCATCGCGCCGGAGGTGCGGCGGCTCACGCTGTTCCAGCGGACCCCGCCGTGGGTGATGCCGCGCACCGACCGGGCGATCACCGCCGTGGAGCGCTGGCTGCACCGGCAGCTGCCCTTCACCCGGGCGGCGCGGCGCGGGCTGCTGTGGGGGATCCGGGAGCTCCAGGTCAGCGCGTTCACGAAGCGGCCCAATCAGCTCGGGCTCATCGAATCGCTGGCCAAGGCCAACATGGCGCGCTCGATCAAGGACCCGGCACTGCGGGCCAAGCTGACGCCCTCGTACCGGATCGGCTGCAAGCGGATCCTGCTGTCGAGCGAGTACTACCCGGCGCTGGCCCGGCCCAATGTGGACCTGGTCGCCTCGGGGCTGAAGGAGGTCCGGGGTTCCGTGCTGGTGGCCGCGGACGGGACCGAGACCGAGGTCGACGCGATCGTCTTCGGTACGGGCTTCCACGTCACGGACATGCCGATCGCGGACCGGGTGGTGGGCGCGGAGGGCGAGACCCTCGCGGACACCTGGAAGGACGGGATGCAGGCGCTGCGCGGGGCGACGGCGGCGGGCTTCCCGAACTGGATGACGATCATCGGTCCGAACACCGGGCTGGGCAACAGCTCGATGATCCTGATGATCGAGTCGCAGCTGAACTACATGGCGGACTACCTGCGGCAGCTGGGCGTGCTCGGGGGGCGGGTCGCGCTGGCGGCGCGGCCGTCGGCGGTGAACCGGTGGAACCGGCAGGTGCAGGCGCGGATGGAGCGGACGGTGTGGAACACCGGAGGCTGCACCAGCTGGTACCTCGACGCGCAGGGGCGCAACACGACGGTGTGGCCGGGGACGACGGGGGAGTTCCGGAAGGAGACCCGTCAGGTCGACCTCTCGGAGTACGAGGTCGTACGGGTTCGTGACCGTGTGCCGGTGCCTTCCTTGGCGGGTGCGGGTGCGGGTGCGGGTGCGGGTGCGGGTGCGGGTGCGGCTGCGAGGGCGGGGGCGGGGGCGGGGGCGGCCAAGGCCGGGCGTCGGCGGGCGGGGGCCGCGGGGGCCGGTGCGGCGCCGTTGGGGGGGGGGGGGGGGGGGGGGGGGGGGGGGGGGGGGGGGGGGGGGGGGGGGGGGGGGGGGGGGGGGGGGGGGGGGGGGGGGGGGGGGGGGGGGGG
>NZ_JBIAUK010000032.1:0-88015 GCF_042892775.1 Streptomyces sp. NPDC001717
GAACCCCATGCGGCACCGGCAAGCGGAGCGGGTTTCGTTCGACGCCCTGCGGGGGCGCCCCACCGCACACCCGACCCCGCCGGCGCGGGAGTGCCGAGTGGGGCCGCCCCGCCGAGCAACGGCGTTCGGCGTGCCGCGCCCCCGTGTGCGTCAGGCAGGGCCCTGCCGGGCTGCCTGACGGAGGGGCGCGCCCGCCCGGGACGGCATCGTGCGGGCCGGCCGCAGGCCGACCGTCAGGCCGGCGATCACCACGCCCAGGCCCAGCCACACCGCCGGGTCCGGTACGCCCCCGCCCGCGCACACGCCCGCCCCCGCCGCCGCGACCGGCGCGATCCCGGTCAGCAGCCCGGCCCGCCCAGGGCCCACCGCGGCGACCGTCCGGTACCAGAGGACGAAGGCCACCGCGGTGACCATCAGGGCCAGGTACCCCGAGACCGCCCACTGCGTCCCGGTCACCGCGCCCAGGTCCGCGGGGTGCTCGAACACCACCGCGAGTCCCGCGAACATCACCGCGCCCATCCACACGGCGTGCACCGAGACTCCCCACGGGCCGTGCCGCCGCAGTACGGGAACCGCCAGCAGGGTGAACCCGGCCTCGCAGCCCAGGGCCAGTGCCGCCCATGCCACCCCGGCGGCGTCCGTCCGGCCCGTCCCCTCGACCAGTACGGCCCCCGCCACGACCACGGGAGCCGCGAGCAGCACCTGCCGGCTGGGCCGCCGCCCCTCCAGGAACGGGCCGAGCAGCCCCAGCAGGATCGGCACGGAGGCCACCGCGACGGCGATCACGGCCGGTTCGGCGTGAGCGACGCCGCGCACCACCGCCACGTTGAACAGCACCAGACCCGTGACCGCGATCCCGGCCAGCCACAGCCACTCCCGGCCGCGCGGCCGCCGGACCGGCACCCCGGTCGCCCTGGCCAGCGCGAGGAGGAGCAGGGCCGCGCCCGCGTACCGGGCGGCCTGGACGGTGAACAGAGGGGCGTCGACGAGGGAGTGGGAGACGGTGACGCTGCTGCCGACCAGCGCCATGCCGGTGACACCGGGGGCCAGGTCCCGGAAGGTGGAGTTCTTGGTCATACGGACCAGCCTGGGTCCACAATGGACCCGTGAGCAGGTCCAAAGAGGGTGGAAACCAGGGGTCCAAAGTGGCGGCGGGCGCGTCGGCGGGGTCGGACTTCCTGCAGCTCGACATCGGCGAGGCACCGACCGGCGGGCGCACCGACTGGCTCGCCGGTCGGCTCCGCGCCGCCATCGCCGACGGCACCCTCCCGGTCGGCAGCAGGCTCCCCGCCAGCCGTGTGCTCGCCGCCGAACTCCGGGTCTCGCGGGGGCTGGTCACCGAGGCGTACCAGCGGCTCGCGGAAACCGGCCAGGTCGACGGCCGCGGGCGCGGAGGCACCGTGGTGGTCGCCGCCCCGCCCCCGGTGGCCGCCCCGACCGCCGCCCCGGAACGCGGCGGGCTGGTCGACGCCCTGCGTGCCGTGCCCTGCCGGATCGACCTCTCGCCCGGGGTCCCCGACCTGACCGCCTTCCCCCGCACCGCCTGGCTGCAGGCCGAGCGCCGGGTGCTCGCCGCACTCACCCCCGCGGACTTCGGCTACGGCAATCCGCAGGGCGCGCCGGCGCTGCGCGAGGCCGTCGCCGGCTGGTTGTCCCGCAACCGGGGCATCCGGGCCGATCCGGAGGAGGTGGTGATCGTCGGCGGCGTGGCCCAGGCCCTCGGGCTCCTCGCGCAGGTCCTCCGTGAGGACGGCGTACGGCGCGTCGCGGTGGAGGACCCCGGCTCCCTCGGGGCACGGCAGCAGTTGGAGTACGGGCGGATCGAGACCGTGCCGGTGCCCGTGGACGGGGCCGGGCTGGACGTGGCCGCGTTGCGCGAGTGCGGGGCGGGCGCCGTACTGATGACCCCGGCGCACCAGTTCCCGACGGGGGTCGTCCTCGACGGCGAACGCCGCCGGGAACTGCTCGGCTGGGCGGCCGCCGGCGGACTGGTCATCGAGGACGACTACGACGCCGAGCACCGCTACGACCGCGCCCCCGTCCCCGCGTTGCGCGCCCTGCTCCCCGAGGGCGTCTGCTACGCCGGGAGCGTCTCCAAACTGCTCGCCCCCGCGCTGCGTCTCGGCTGGCTGCTCGTCCCGCCGAGGCTGCGCGACCGCGTGATCGAGGCGAAGAGGTACGCCGACCTCGGCAACCCGGTCCTCGCCCAACTCGTCCTGGCCCGGCTGATGGAATCGGGCGAGCTGGAACGGCACCTGCGCTTCGTGCGGCGCCGCCACCGCCGCCGCCGGGACACGATGCTCAGGGCCCTCGCCGAGCGACTGCCGGACGCCCGGGTGCACGGAGCGGCCGCCGGTCTGCACCTCATGGTCACCTTCGACGGCGCCCGCTTCGAGGACACCGACCTCGCCTCGGCGGCCCTGGCCCTCGGGGTCAAGGCCCATCCGCTGTCCTGGCACCGGATGCGACCGGGCGCGCCGGGCCTGATCCTCGGCTACGCGGCCGGCTCCGTGAGCGAGATCGAGGAGGGCGTCGCCACGCTGGGCACGGCCCTGGGCGGGCTCTCGCGGACCGGTCGGAAGATCGGTTCGGAAGATCTTCCGGAAAAGAAGCAACCTCCGGCGGGGTCGCGCGTCGTGCGGGGATGAAGGGTGCGGTCCCGCGCCCTCGACCCGACCGTGGAGAACCACCGTGAAGAACCTGAAGCGCGTCCCCCGAACCGTCCGCCGGGCGGCCGTCACCGTTGCCGCCGCCGGGGCGGTCGTCGCCCTCGCCGGACCGGCCTTCGCCACGGGGGCCTCCGCCTCGCCGTCGCCCGCGCCCGCCTCCAGCGCCTCGCCGAGCCCCGCTCCGAAGACGCCCACGGCGAAGCCGAGCCCCTCGGTCAGCGTCCCGGGCAGCGCCTCGCCGAGCGCCTCGCCGAGCGCCGCGCCCTCGGCATCCGTGTCCTCCGCCCCCAGCGCCGCCCCCGGCACGGCCTCCGGCGCCTCCCCCTCACCCGCCGCCTCCGGTGACGCCGAGCTCGCGCATACTGGCTCCTCCGCGACCACCACCGCCCTGGGTGCCGGGGCCGCCGTCCTCCTCGCCGCCGGAGCCGGAACCCTGTACGCCGTCCGGCGCCGCACCAACGGCTGAGGAAACCCGTGCTTCACCTCGTACCGACCGCCGGCCCCGCCACGCCCGTTCTCGATCGGGCGTGGCGGGGCCTGTGGGCGTTGCTGCGCCGCGAACGCTCCGCCCCGCCGGTGACCACGCCCGCGTACGGGCACGCGTACACCTACGACTTCACCGGCCACGGCGACTCCGGGCAGCCGCCCACCGTGTCCGCGCTCTACCACGCGCACCGGCTGCGGATGGTGCGCCTGGCCGTACTGCTCGTGGACGACCTCGCCACCGCCGAGGACGTGGTCCAGGACGCCTTCACCGCCCTGTACCGCCGCCACGGCGAGCACATCGCCGAGGTCGACAACGCGCTCGGCTACCTGCGCACCGCCGTGGTCAACACCTCGCGCTCCGTGCTGCGCCGCAGGCGCACCGCGCGGGCCTGGACGCCGCCCGCCGCCGCGGAGGTGCCGTCCGCCGAGGCGTCCGTCGTGCTCGACGAGGCGCACCGCGAAGTGCTGGCCGCGCTGGGCCGGTTGAGCCCGCGCCGGCGCCAGGTCCTGGTGCTGCGCTACTGGGCCGAGCTCAGCGAGGCGGAGATCGCCACCACCCTCGGGATCAGCCGGGGAGCGGTGAAGTCGAACGCGAGCCGCGGTCTGGACGCGCTGGAGCGGATTCTGGAGGGACGGATATGACGCCCACGACGCACGACGGCGAACGCCCCGTCGAGCGGCGGCTGCGGCAGGCCCTCGACGCACGCGCCGCCGAGGTCACGGTACGCACGCTGCGGCCCGCCGATCCGCCCGGACCGCACACGGCCGTGCCACGGCTGCGGCGCCGTCTCGTCTTCGCCCTGGCCGGGCTGGGGGCGGCGGCCGCCGGGCTGGCCGGGTACCTCGTCCTCGCCCCGCAGGACGCGCCGGTCCGTCCGGCTCCGCCGGCGGCGCCCCCCGAGCTCGGCTCACCCACGCCGTCGCCCTCGCCGTCGCCCTCGTTGTCGTCCCCCGGTACGGCGACGCCGTCGCCCGGGGGGACGAGGGCGCCGAAGTCGTCTTCCCCGTCGCCGAGTTCGCCGCTCACCCCGGGGGCATCGGTGAGTCGCTCCGTCACGCCCTCGGGTTTCCCGACCCCGGGCGGGTCGTCGGTCTCGCCGTCGGTGCCCCGCTCGCCGAGCCCGTCCTGACCGTCGGGGACACCGCCTAAGGTGTCCCACGTGGCAGAGACGAGCGGGGCGTTGGTCGGGGGCCGGTACCAACTCATCGAACCGGTGGGCCGGGGCGGCATGGGCCGGGTGTGGCGGGGGCGCGACGAGACGCTCGGCCGGGAGGTCGCGGTCAAGGAGGTGACGCTCCCTCAGGGCGTGGGCGAGGCACAGCGCGAGGTCCTGCTCCAGCGGGTCATGCGCGAGGCCAGGGCCGCAGCCCGGCTCAACCACCCGGGGATCATCACCGTGCACGACGTGGTCGTGCACGAGGGTGCGCCCGCCATCGTCATGGAGTTCGTGACGGGCTCCTCCCTCGCCGCCGCCGTGGCGCAGGACGGACCGCTGCCGGCGCGGCGGGTCGCGGAGATCGGCGTACAGCTGCTCAAGGCGCTCGGGGTGGCCCACGCCGCCGGCATCGTGCACCGCGACCTGAAGCCCGACAACGTGCTGCTCATGGACGATCGCGTGATCATCACGGACTTCGGCGTCGCGCACGTGTCGGACGCGACCACGGCCCTCACCCACAGCGGAACGATCATCGGCACGCCCGCCTACATGGCCCCCGAGCAGCTGGAGGGCAAGCCGCCGACGCCCGCCACGGACCTGTGGGCGCTGGGCGCCACCCTCTACGGCGCGGTAGAGGGCGCCGCCCCGTTCTCCGCGGAGACGTTCACGGCGCTGTGCGTCGCCATCGTCACGCAGGAACCGCGTACGGCGGAGCGGGCCGGGCCGCTGGCGGACGTACTGGCGGCGCTGTTGACGAAGGACCCGGCGCTGCGGGCCACTTCCGAACAGGCCCTGGCCGCGCTGGAAGGCGTCGCGCGCGGGGACGGGCCCCCACCCCGTCCCGCGGCGACCCGTGTCGCGGCGGCGCGGTCGGCGTATCCGCGGGTACCGGAGCCGCGGGCCCACGCCGCGTCGACGCCCGCCCCGCCGGACGGGCGGCCCGACTCGTGGAGGCATGCCGGCCGGGCTCTGGCGCTGCGCGGCGGGGTCTGCTTCGCACTGGTGTGGGCGGGGGCCTTCCTGCTCCCGTGGAGCCGCGTCGGGCACTGGTTCACCCCCGCGCGGGGGCTGCCCATCCTCGTGGTCGCGCTGGTGGCGGCCCTGGTGAACGCGGTGGTGCGGCCGCGGCCGCACGCCGGCTGGGCCTGGCCGGCGTTCGTGGGCGCGAACATCCTGCTGTTCGTCGCGACCGACCTCGTCCTGGGCGCGTGGGCCCTCTGGCCGACCGTCCTCAACGGGCTGGTCCTCGGCACCGGTGCCTTCGCCCTGTGGCGGGTCGCCCCCGGCAGGCGCTAAGCCCCTTCCGTGCCCCGCACGGCCGCCACCAGCGGCGCCAGCTCGGGCTTCAGCGCGGCCTGGTCAAGGGCCTCCTGGAGCGCGGCGTCGTTCGTGGGCCGGGCCTCGGTCAGCAGGGCCAGGCCCGACTCGCTCACGTCGGTGTAGATGCCCCGACGGTCGGTGTCGCAGATGTAGCGGGCCAGCAGTCCGCGGTCCTCCAGCCGGGTCACCAGACGGGTCGTCGCGCTCTGGCTGAGCACCACCGCGTCGGCGACCTGCTTCATCTGCAGGTGTCCGCCCGGCCCGGAGTGCTGCCGGCTCAACACGTCCAGCAGGGAGTACTCGCGCACGCTGAGCCCGTGCCCCGCCTGGAGCGCCCGCTCGAGGTGCGACTCGATCCGCCCGTGCAGGAGGGAGAGGGCGCACCAGCCCTGGGCGAGGTCGGTCTGTGCGCTGTCGGTGGCCGTCATGCCCCCAGGATAGGCGAGGACCGCAATAGCCCGCGCTTGCAATTATCCCGCGTCTGCAATTAATGTGGACGCACGTAAGCCGCGAAAGCAATCTCCCCTGAAGGGGCACCCCTCATGCCACTCGCCCTCCTCGCCCTCGCCATCGGGGCCTTCGGGATCGGCACCACCGAATTCGTGATCATGGGCCTGCTGCCCGAGGTCGCCGCCGACTACGGCGTCTCCATCCCCACCGCGGGCTTCCTGGTCACCGGCTACGCCCTCGGCGTCGTCCTCGGCGCCCCCCTGATGACCGTCCTCGGCACCCGCGTGCCCCGCAAGCGCATGCTGATGCTGCTCATGGGCCTGTTCATCGCGGGCAACGTGCTCTCGGCGCTCGCCCCCGTCTTCGGCGTCATGCTCGCCGGCCGGGTCGTCGCCTCCCTCGCGCACGGAGCCTTCTTCGGCATCGGCGCGGTCGTCGCCGCATCGCTCGTCGCCCCCGAGAAGAAGGCCGGCGCCATCGCGATGATGTTCACCGGCCTGACCGTGGCCAACGTCGTCGGCGTCCCGCTCGGCACCCTCGTCGGACAGACCGCCGGCTGGCGCCTCACCTTCCTGATCGTCGCCTCCCTCGGCGTCCTCGGCCTGCTCGGCATCGCCCGGCTGGTGCCCGAGCTGCCGCGGCCGCAGGGCGTGCGGATCCGCCACGAGCTGGCCGCGTTCCGCAACGTCCAGGTGCTCCTCGCGATGGCCATGACCGTCCTCGGCTTCGGCGGGGTCTTCGCGGCGATCACCTACATCACCCCGATGATGACCTCGGTCGCCGGTTTCGCCGACACGTCCGTCACCTGGCTGCTCGTCCTCTTCGGGCTCGGCATGGTCGCCGGCAACCTCGTCGGCGGCCGGTTCGCCGACCGGGCGCTCATGCCGATGCTGTACGTGACCCTGGGCGCGCTGGCCGTCGTACTGGCCCTGTTCACGCTCACCGCGCACAGCAAGGCGGGCGCCGCCGTCACCGTCGTCCTCATCGGCGCCCTCGGCTTCGCGACCGTTCCGCCGCTCCAGAAGCGGGTCCTCGACCAGGCCGCCGGGGCCCCCACCCTGGCCTCCGCAGTCAACATCGGCGCCTTCAACCTCGGCAACGCCCTCGCCGCCTGGCTCGGCGGCCTGGTCATCGCCGCGGGCCTCGGCTGGACCGCGCCGAACTGGGTCGGCGCCGCCCTGGCCGCCTCCGCCCTCGTGCTCGCCCTGGTCTCCGGAGCCCTGGAGCGTCGTACGGCGGTCCGGCCCGGCCGGATCGTGGCCTCCGGGAGCCCCGAACCCGTCCGCGTCGCGGCGCGCCGCTGAGCCCCACCGGTCGCGCGCCCGTGTCCCCCGTGCCACGTTGGTACGGGAGACACGGGAGCATGATGCGGAATCGAATACGGCACAAGAGGATCCACGCCATCGCGACGGCGACCGCCGCCGCGCTGGTCACCCTTGCCGTCCCGGGCTGTACGGCCGCCTCCGACAACGCCCGTGCCCCGGCCGCCCCCGCCACCCCGACCCAGGGGTCCGGCACCGGCACACCGGCCGACGGCGGCACCGAGCCCGCCCCCGAGGCCGCCCCCACTCCCTCGCCGACGCCGACCCGCACCTACCCGCTCTCCACGGCCCCGCAGACCATCCCGGCCGTACGGGAGCACGTGCCCGCCCGGGGCCCCGGCTGGAAGCCCGCCCCCGGCTCGCGGGTGGTCGTCCCGCCGGAGGACAAGGCGGCCCTCTCCGACGAGGGCAGACTGCTCGCCGGTGAACTGGGCATCGGCTACGCGGAGTCCGCGGCACCGAACACCGGAGACGTGGAACTGTCCCTCGGCGACGCGACATCGGGGTCGCCGGAGTCGTACACCCTCACCGTCAAGGACGGTCGGGTCCACGTCACCGGCCCCGACCAGGCCGGGGTGTTCTACGGCACCCGCACCCTCAAGCAGGCGGTCAAGGCAGCCGGCTTGGCCCCCGAGGGCACCGTCCGCGACGCGCCCGCCAAGCCCCAGCGCGGCCTCAACCTCGACATCGCGCGCAAGTACTTCACCCCGGACTGGATCAAGGACAGGCTGCGGGAGATGGCCGACCTCAAGCTCAACCAGCTCGGCCTGCACTTCTCCGACGACCAGGCCTTCCGGATCGAATCCACCAGCCACCCCGAGATCGTGTCCACCCCGCACCTCACCAAGGCCCAGGTGCGCGACATCAACGCGCTCGCCGCACGGCTGCACATCACCGTCGTCCCGGAGATCGACTCGCCCGGACACCTGGGCGCGGTGATACGCGCCCACCCCGGCCTGCAACTCCACGACGTACAGGGCAGGGCGGTCAAGGGCGCGGTGGACATATCCGACCCGGCCGCGGCCAAGCTCGTCGACGAACTGCTCCGCGAGTACCTGCCGCTGTTCCCCGGCGGGGCCTGGCACCTGGGAGCCGACGAGTACCAGGCGCTCGTCTACCGCGACCCGCGGGCCTCCTTCCCCCAACTGGCCGCCGCCGCACGGCAGCGGTACGGGGCGAACGCCCGCGTACAGGACCTGGCGACGGGCTGGCTGAACGATCGGGCGGCCGTCGTCCGCCCCTCGGGCAAGGCGCTGAAGGCGTGGAACGACGGCTTCTTCACCGGCGGGGTGACCACCGCGGCCAAGGACCTCCAGGTCGAGTACTGGACGGGCAAGGAGATCGGCGCCCGCCCACCGCTGGAGTACCTGCGCGAGGGCCGCAAGGTCGTGAACCTCAACGACGAGTACCTGTACTACGTGCTGGGCGAGCCGAACCAGTTCACGTACCCCACCGGCCGCCGCATCTACGAGCAGTGGACCCCGCTCGTACTGCGCGGGACCACCGCCGTCCCGGCCTCGTACGCGCCGCAGATCCTGGGCGCGCGGCTCGCCGTCTGGTGCGATCTGTCCGGCGCCCAGACCCCGGCCCAGGTCGCGGCGGGGATCCGGCTGCCGCTGGCCGCGCTCTCCCAGAAGGTGTGGGACGCCCGCACGCCGACGCAGCCCTGGACCGGTTTCAAGGCCCTCGCCGACCGCCTGGGCTCCTGAGCCCGGCCGCTCGGCGGTCACGGGCGTCCTCCGAGCGGGGCGGAGGTCCGTACTCCGCAACAACCGGATCCCCACCCGGTGACGAACCGGATCCGGCCGTCGCCCCGGCCGGATCCCGGGGGCTACGGTGCGGCGACGCCGGAACCCGGGAGAGGGAGAAGACCATGAGAGCGGTACGGGGGCAGGCGGCCATGGCCGCCCTCGCGGTGTGCGGCATGCTGGCGCTCACCGCCTGTCAGAACGGCGACGACCCGGCCGCGTCGGGCGCCGGGCCCACCGCGGCCGCACCGGCCGTGCCGACCGCCACGGCCTCCGCGCCCGCCGCCACGGCCTCCGCGCCCGCCCCCTCGAAGACCGGCGCGGCGCCCAAGACCTCGGCGACCGCCACCCCGGCGGGGAAGAATCCCCCCGCCCCGGCCCCGCCCTCCGGGCCGGTCTGCGGCCCGGACCACAGGATGCCGGTTGCGCCCGACACGATCGCCGTGCACCGCTACACGCCGGAGGGCGGCATGATCAGCCTGATCGTCCAGCACGGTACGTACGGCTGCCCCGGGCGCTTCGAACCGTCGGGCGCGTGGACGTACATCCCGATCTCGGAGAAGGCCAAGATCACCGCGACGGCGCCGATCCTCCCCTCCGAGGTGATGGGCAAGCCCATCTCCACCAGCGAGCTGACCTCCTGGCTGGACACCCACCCGGACAAGGGCCTGCCCTTCCGCTACCACCTGGACGCGGCGGGGGTCATCGACACCCTCGACGAGATCTATGTCAAGTAGCCGCCGAGCCCACCGGGGCGGCTACCAGATCGAGTCGACCCACTCCGGGTGGTCGATGAACGGGTTCCGGTTGTGCTGGTACGTGTCGTAGATGACCTGGTTGCGGCGCTGCTCGAAGGCGTCCGGCGGGTCCATCCGGTTCCACTGCTTCAGCACGCTGATCCGGCCGAACAGCGGAGCCGTGCCGTTGTTGACCCTGTCGTTCATCTCCAGGTCGGCGAAGCCGTCGCCGCCGTCGTAGCGCACGGCCATGTAGAGGAGCATCCGCGCGACGTCGCCCTTGACGGCGTCGCGGGGCTCGAAGGAGTCGCCGTCGGTGAAGCTGCCCGGGGCCTCGGCGACCGGGCTGCCGCCCAGGTCGAAGTCCTTGTTGCCGCGGGTGCTGTTGACGGTGACGTCCTCGGGGCGCAGGTGGTGCAGGTCGGTGCCCGGGCCGGTGGCGGTGCCGAAGTCCCCGTGGCTCTTGGCCCAGACGTGCTCGCGGTTCCAGTCGTTGACGCCGCCGCCGTTGGTGGACTTCGACTGGGAGCGGCCGGAGTAGACCAGGATGACGTTGTTCGGGTTCGCCGGGTCCTGGTCGGTGACCTTCAGCGCGTTCCACACGCCGTCGTAGCTCACCTTCGACTGCACCTTGATGATGTCGTGCAGGGCGGTCTTGAGCGCGGCCCCGGACTTGCCCTCGGCGGCGGCGTAGTACGCGTCCACGGAGACGGCGGGCCTCGCGGCCGCGGGGGCCTCGTTGCGGTCCTGGCCGGCGGAGGCGGCCGCCGGTATCGCGATCAGGGCGGTCACGGCGAGGCCGCAGGCCCAAGGGGTCAGGCGGGATAATCTCATGACGTGGGGGTCCTCTCCACAAACACCGTCCCCGCCCTGGGTGTTGGCGGGGTGTCAGGTGGCAGAGCGAGGCTCACATTGTCATGTGCCCGGCAGGTAAAGGCCATGTGTCCGGCACGCGGATCTTCGTGGGTGTGCGGCCGCCGCGGCGCGGGCAGGGTAGCGGTGGCCCGGCGGGGCCGGGCCGATCGCGCACCCCCGTACCGTGCACACCTACCGGGAGCAGCCCATGGCAGTGAAGATCCTCATCGTGACCGGCGACGCGGCCGAATCGCTGGAGGTCCTGTATCCGTACCAGCGGCTCCGCGAGGAGGGCTACGAGGTCCACATCGCGGCGCCGGCGGTCAAGAAGCTGCGCTTCGTGGTCCACGACTTCGAGGAGGGCTTCGACACCTACACCGAGAAGCCCGGCTACACCTGGCCGGCCGACGTGGCCTTCGCCGACGTGGTGCCACAGGAGTACGCGGCCCTGGTCGTGCCCGGTGGTCGGGCGCCGGAGTACCTGCGCAACGACCCCGAGGTGCGGCGGATCCTGGCGGCCTTCGCCGACGCCGACAAGCCGATCGCCCAGATCTGCCACGGCCCCCTGATCACGGCCGCGGCCGGGGGCCTGTCCGGACGCCGGGTCACCGCGTACCCGGCGCTGGAGCCGGACATGAAGTCGGCCGGGGCGGAGTTCGAGGACTCCGAGACGGTGGTCGACGGCACCCTGGTCTCCGCCCGCGCCTGGCCCGACCACTCGCGCTGGATGAGGGAGTTCCTCACGGTGCTGCGCGGCAAGGCCCCGGTGGCCTGAGCCGCGCTCTCCCCGACCCCGCCCTGCCCGCCCCGGCCCGGGGGTCGCGGTCCCCGGGCCGGCGGTGAACGGGAGGCTCCCCATTCCCTTGTGAAGTGTCCGGGCGGGCACGCTGACGGGACAGGGCGGGTGTGCTGAGGTGGGTGGGTCAATCGATGCTGATTTCAAGGCAGTTGAAAGGACACCACCGTGACTGGACGACCCTTGGGCAGGCGCAGCTTCATCGGGGCGGCCGCGGCCCTCGGCAGCGTCGCGCTCGCCGGGCCGCTCGCCCCGCTCGCCCAGGCCCGTACGACGGCCGACGAGCCCTCGCCCACCGCCTCCCGACCCGACTCCGTCGCCACCCCGCCCGGATTCCAGCCCGAGGGCATCGCCGTCTCGGGACGGGGAGTGGCGTACACCGGATCGCTGATCGACGGCTCGATCTACCGCGCCGACCTCGCCACCGGCACCGGCCGGATCATCACCCCGGGCCAGGGGCCGATGTCGGTCGGCCTCAAGCTCGACACGTACGGCAGGCTCCTCGTCGCCGGTGGCGACAGCGGGCAGATCCGGGTGATCCACTCCGGCGACGGCCGGGTGCTGGCCACCCACCAGGCCGCCACCGGCACGGCCTTCATCAACGACGTCGTCGTCGGATGCGGCGGGGCCTGGTTCACCGACTCCTTCGCCGACGTCGTGTACTTCCTGCCCGCCGGCCGCTCGCTCACGGGCGCCGACGCCGCGCCGCGCCCGCTGCGCCTGGGCGGGGAGTGGGTCCCGGTCCCGCCCGGCGGCCAGTACTGGGGCGCCAACGGCATCGAGCGCACCCCCGACGGCCAGGCCCTGCTGTTGGTGCACGACACCGCCGAGGCCCTCTTCCGCGTCGACCCGCGCACCGGAACCGCGACCCGGACCGTCCTCGACGGGGGCTCGGTGGGCAACGGCGACGGGCTCGTGGTCCACGGCCGCACCCTGTACGTCGTACGGAACTGGGCCTACGCCGTGGACGTCTTCACGCTGAGCGGCGACGGCCGCCGGGCCCGGTTCGTGAAGCGGATCACCGACCCGCGCTTCGACGAACCCACCACGGCGGCCGTGTACGGCGACCGGCTCTACGTGGTCAACGCCCGCTTCGACGCCGACTGGGCGGATCCGGCCACCGCCTCGACGATCGTCAGCTGCCCGCTGTGATCGCCGGGGCCTGGTCGGCCTTGTAGTCGGCGCCGAAGTTCTTCTTCACCGCCGCCGCCCAGGAGCCGTCCTCGACCATCTTCTTGAGCGCGGCGTTGACCTTGGCCACGAGCTCCTTGTTGCCCTTCTTGACGCCGATGCCGTAGTTCTCGACGCTCAGGCTCTGGCCCAGGAGCTTGAACTTGCCCTCGTTGCCCTTCCGGGCCGCGTAGCCGGCCAGGATGGAATTGTCCGTGGTCATCGCGTCGGCCGTGTGGTTCTGAAGGGCGACGACGCACTCCGAGTAGCCGGCGAGCTCGAGGATGCTCGCCTTCGGCGCGAGCCTGCTCCTGAGGTTCTCCGCCGAGGTGGAGCCGGTGACGGAGCAGAGCTGCTTGGCGGGGGTGTTGAGGTCCTCGGGCTTGTTGACGCTCGTGTCGTCGGCGCGGGTCAGCAGGTCCTGGTGGGCGACGAAGTACGGGCCGGCGAAGTCGACCTTCTCCTTGCGCTTGTCGTTGATCGAGTAGCTCGCGGCGATCAGCTGCACCTCGTTGTACTGCAGGAACAGCTCGCGGTCGTTGCTGTACACCTGCTTGAACTCGATCTGGTCGGCCTTGTACCCGAGCTCCTTGGCGATGTAGCGGGCGACGTCCACGTCGAAACCGGTGAAGGTGCCGTCGGGCTCCCGCATCCCGATGCCCGGCTGGTCGAACTTGATGCCGACCGCGAGCTTCCCCTTGGCCTCGTCGTCGCCACCGCACCCGGCGGTGGTGAGGGTGAGGGCGATCACTGTGGCGACCGCGCAGGCCTGGGGAACCTTCATCTTGCACTCTTTCTTTGGACACGGCGGTGCGCCGGGATCGCCGGTCGCGTGGAACCGCGGAGACGTGGGGGACGTCGAGACACGCGTACGAGAAAGACGCGTGTAACAGGAAGCTAGGAAGGTGACGGGCTCAGCGTCACTACATCTGAGCAAAACTTGAGGATAACGATCCGGACCTACCGTCGATCCTGTGGCCGATCGGCGCCCGGACGGGAAAAGGGGCGGCATGGGAACCGGTTCGGTGAGGGTGCACGGAAATGCTCTGATACTAGGAGAAGGGGTGCGGATCCACTTCATTCGGACCCTGCGGCTTCCCGAATCCGGTACGCACGCGCTGCCGCCGGGGCTGGGGGAGTTCCCGCTGCGCCGCGTGGAGGACCATCCGGACACCGTGCCGCCCGAGTGGCTCGCGAAGGGCGGCGTGATGTTGCCCGTGTACCTGCGCGAGGCGATGTGGCTGCGCTTCGGCGGCACCCGTGAACCGGCGGCCCTCCAGGTCGGGGTCGGCAAGGTCTGCGCCGTCTCGGGCGACCGCTGGACGGGGCGGCTCGCGCGTGACCCGCAGAACTACGTCACGCTGCCCCGGCAGCCGTGGCTGGACGGGATCAACTCCGGGAACGGCACGGTACGCCAGTTCGTGGCCGTACCGCTCGGGCTCGGCGCCACCGTCGAGGGCCAGGTCACCGGTGAGGAGACCACCGGCGGCGTGCAGCTCCAGGCGTTCGCGCTGGGGCCGACGGCGCTCGCGCAGTGGCGTGGGTCGCAGGCGGCCCGGGCGCCGCGGACGGGGAGGCCGGGCGGCGGCGCCGGGTACGGGGCTCCGCAGCCCCCCGGGGGCTTCGGCGGCCCGGCGGCCGCGTCGATGCCCCCGCAGATGTCCCCGCAGATGCCCGCGCCCATGATGCCCGGCGGTGCCCTCGGCTCCGCGCGCCCGGGAGGCGCCGCCCGGCCGCCCGCGGCTCCGGCGATGGGGCTCGGGGTGGGTGGCTCCATGCGCCAGGAGGTCTACCGGGACGACCGGCCGCTGTCCGACTGGGCCGAGGAGCCGGCCGGGCGGGTCTTCGTCCACCTGGTGCCCCCGCCCGCGTGGCGGCGCATCACCGGCGAGGACGCCCCGCCCTCGCCGATCGACCGGGCCGCCTACACCAGGGCCGGCCTGCCCTGGTTCGACCACTACGACGAATCCGCCGCCGACCTCCCCCCGGCGGAGGCCCTGGAACGGGTCAAGCCGGTGGGGGAGTGGCTCGGCGACGACCACGACCCCTGGGCGGAGCCGACCCCGGGCCAGGTCAAGCCGCTGGGCAACGCCCCGCGGCCGGGCAGGCCCGTACGGGACGGCGACTGGTAGACCGGACGGGGCGGGCGACGGTGCGCGGGTCCGACTGGCCGGGATCATACGGTCGTTCGGGCCCGCCCGGCACGTGCGTGGGATCATGGCCGGGCCATACCCGTTGAACGGAGGGGGAGTTCGGTGACCGGTGTACGCAAGGGCCTGGCCAAGGTGGAGGTCGCCCTGAAGTGGGATCCCAGCCCGGCCGGCACGCCCGCGAACGACCTGGACGTCATCGCCGCCGTCTACGGGACGGCGGACCTCCACCGGGAGCCCGTCCAGCTGGTCCACTTCGGAAGGCGCTCGCCCGACGGCACGATCACCCTGAACCGGGACAGCCACACCGGCCAGGGCTTCGGCTTCGACGAGGTGATGACGATCGAACTCGACCGGATGGGCGAGGACGTGCGACGGGTCGTCGTCGGCGTGGTCATACAGAACGCCCTCGCGGGCGCCGGCGGCGACCCGAAGACCTTCGCCGACATCGGCGGTACGGGCTTCCGGATCCGGGAGGGCCACACGGACCTCGCACAGGGGGACTTCGGGGACGTGCCGACCGCCACGGCGGCCACGGTCGCCGAGTTCCTGCGGGACGCCTCGGGCGCCTGGTCCCTCGACGCACGGGTGCGCGGCTTCGACGCCGACCCGGAGGAGTACGCGCGCGAGATGGGCTCCGTGCGCTGACACCCCGCGCGACCGGACGGTCGTGCCACCGGGGCCGCCCACACGGCCCGGGCGGCGGCCACTCCACGAGTGAGTGACCGTCGCCCGGCCCGGGTGGCGCGCTGCCACCGTCCCCACGAGGCAGCGCGGGCGGGTCGCCGTCAGGTCATCGGGACGGCGGCCCGCCGGTTTCAGGGGGTCCGACCGCCGGCCGGCGTCAGACCCAGGGAGGGGAGCATGACCGCGTCGACGAACCGGACCAGGTAGTCGGCGTCGGCGTACCGGCCCTCCAGCACGTGGCGGATCCGGAGCACGCCCATCAGCTGCGCGGGCAGGAACTCCACCGCCGGGTGGTCCGCGGTGATCTCACCCCGCGCCACCGCCCGCCCCACCATCGCGTCGAAGGCAGCCAGCTCCGGCTCGACCAGCGCCTCGCGCAGCGCGGACTGGAGCTCCTCGTCGCTGAGCACCGCGTGCCCGAGGGCCTGCGTCAGCCGGGTGTCCCGGCCCGAGGTGCACGCCGCGATCCGAGCGGCCTCGCGCAGATCGCCGGCCAGCGACCCGGTGTCCACCGCGGCGAGCGTGCCCTGCCGGTTCGCCCGCAGGGCGGCGGCGACCAGCCGCGGCTTGGTCTTCCACTGCCGGTAGAGCGTGGACTTGCCGCAGCTGGCGCGCGCGGCCACGCCCTCCATGGTGAGGGCCTCGTACCCGTGCTCGCGCAACTGGTCCAGGACGGCGTCGAAGAACTCCTGCTCCCGCTCCGGGGTGATCTTGGAGCGGCGCGCGGGGGTCGGCTGCGTCGACGTCATGGATGCGGCTCTCCTCGGGGCGCATGGGTGACAGGTTCTGGTGAAAGTCTACGGGAACGCGAGCGTATCGGTACACCGTCGTATCGATACGCGAATGTATCGATACACTGGCGTGTCGATGTCGGTCGGAAGCAGGCCGAACCCAGAGGGACGCGGGACCGATGCGAGTGCGAACAGGAAGCGAGACCGGCGGATGAACGCCCAGACCACCGGGATATCCGAGGAGCCCGGCCAACCGGGGGCGGCGCGGCGCCGGCTCATACGCGAGGTGCTGCTCGTCGCGGGACTGTTCGCCGTCTACAAGGCGGGCCGGACCCTCTCGACCGGCCGCACCGACGAGGCCTTCCGCAACGCGGGGTGGACCTGGGACGCCGAGCGGGCCCTGCACCTGCCCGGCGAGGGCGCGGTACAGCGGCTGCTGCTGCACGGCGACGCCCTGGTGCACACGGCCAACACCTACTACGCGGTGGTCCACTTCCCCGCGACCGCGCTCTTCCTGATCTGGCTCTACGTGCGCCGCCCCGGCCACTACCTGTGGGCCCGCCGGGTCCTCGCCGTGCTCACCGGAGCCGCCCTCGTCCTGCACCTCGCCTTTCCGCTGGCGCCTCCGCGGATGCTCGGAGCGGCCCACCTCGTCGACACCGGCCGGGTGTACGGGCCCTCCGTCTACGGAGCCGAGCCGGCCGCCGACACGATGGCCAACCAGTTCGCCGCGATGCCCTCCCTGCACTTCGGCTGGGCGCTGATGCTCGCGCTCGGCATGATCGCCGCCACCACCTCGCGGTGGCGTGCGCTGTGGCTGCTGCACCCGCTGGCGACCCTGCTCGTGGTGGTCGGCACGGCCAACCACTACTGGCTCGACTCGATCGTCGCCGCCGTGCTCCTCGGCGCGGCGCTCCTCCTGGTCCCGCGCCCGACGCAGGGCCCGCCCCGGACCGGGGCCGAAGCCGTCGCCCCGCGGCCCCGACGCACCGCGCCGCCCCAGGCGGCCCCGGCTCCGGCCTTGGCTCCGGTCTCGGCGCGGGACGCCGCTTCGGACACCTCCGCCTCCGCCTCCATCGCCACCGCCACCGTCGCCCGAGCCTCCGCAGGAGCACCGCGGTGAACGCCACCGTCCTCGCCGTCCTGCTCTGCCTCGCCTCGGCCGTCACGTACGCCGCCGCGGCCGTCGCCCAGGAGCGGCTCGCCAGGGCCGCCGTCGCGCGCAGCTTCCGTGCCCTGATCGGCAACGGCGCCTGGTGGTGGTCGGCCGGACTGAACGCCGCCGCCGCGCTCCTGCACGCCGCCGCCCTGCGGTACGGTCCGCTCACCCTGGTCCAGCCGCTCGGCGCGCTCACCCTCGTGGCCGCCGTCCCGCTGGGCGCGCACGGGGCCGGGCGCCGCGTCGCCGCCACCGAATGGCGGGGCACCCTGGCCACCGTCACCGGGCTCGGCCTGCTGCTGCTCCCGGCCTCGGGGCCGGCCCCCGACGACACCCTCTCCCTCGCCGAGGCCTTCGCCGTCTCGGGGGCGACGGCCGCCGTGATCCTGCTGCTGACCGCCCGCAAGGACCCCCGCTCCGGGCTCCGGCACGCGACCGCGTCCGGGCTCGCCTCGGCGGCGGCCTCCGCCCTGACCCAGACCGTGGCCGTGGCGGGCGGCCGCGGCGGGGACCTGCTCAGCGTCCGGGTCGTCTCGGTGGCCCTGCTCGTCGTGGTGTTCGCGGTCGGCGGGATGCTGCTGTCGCAGCGGGCCTACCGGGGCGGCCTCGGTGCCCCGCTCGCCGTGGTGAACCTGTCCAACCCCCTCGCGGCGGCCGCCATCGGCATGCTCCTGCTCGGCGAACGCCTCCAGGGCGGCGCGCTGGGCGTGCTGCTGGCGGTGGCCGGAGCACTCGCCGCGACCCGCGGGGTGCTCCTGCTGACCCGAACGCCGCCCGCCGCCATGGCCGGTGCCACCGCCTGAGAACCGTATCGGCCCGCGCCGCGTCCTCCTCGGAGAACACCGAACCACCGAAACGGAGTGACTGGGCATGGGTATCGTCAGCTGGATCGTCCTGGGACTGCTGGCCGGAGGCATAGCCAAGTTCCTGCTGCCCGGCCGGGACCCCGGTGGCCTGATCGTCACCACCCTCATCGGTGTCGCAGGCTCCTTCATCGGCGGCTGGCTCTCGGCGAAGTTCCTCGACAAGCCGATCCAGACCGAGTTCTTCGACCTCACCACCTGGGGCGCCGCCATCGCCGGCTCCCTCGTGCTGCTCATCGCCTACCGGATCCTCTTCGGCAACTCCCGCCGCTGACAGGCGTCCGCGAGCGAGCGCCGGGCGGCCACTACGCTGGCCGTACGGCGCGACCCATGAGTGAGAACGAGCAGCGAGGAACCATCAGCGACATGAGCGTCACCCCCGTCCCCACGGCCGATCTGTACGACGAGCACGGCGAGGCCCTCGACATCTGTGCCACGCAGTTCCGGCAGCTCGGCGGTCGCCGGCTGTTCGCCGGTCCGGTGCGGACCCTTTCCTGCCACGAGGACAACGCGTTGCTGCGCGAACTCGTGAACGGGCCCGGCGAGGGCGCCGTACTCGTGGTGGACGGCGGCGGCTCGCTGCGCACCGCCCTCGTCGGCGACCTGATCGCCGGAGCCGCCGAGCGCAACGGCTGGGCGGGCCTGATCATCAACGGCGCCGTCCGCGACAGCGTGGCCCTCGGCGGGCTCGACCTCGGCGTCAAGGCCATGGGCACGGTCCCGCGCAAGAGCGGGAAGACCGGTGCGGGCGAGGTGGACGTGCCCGTCACCATCGGCGGCACCACCTTCCGCCCCGGGGACGTCGTCCACGCCGACGACGACGGCGTCGTGGTCCTGCCGGCCTGACCCGGAGCCCTCCCGCAGGGGCGAGATCGCGCCACATCCGTCGCGTCCGCCCTGGCGCCGCCCCTGCGGGCCGGGTTTCACTGCGGGCCCATGAGACGACACAGGATCATGGGCCTGCTCGGCGCGATCGCGCTGGCGACGGGCACCCTGGCCAGCGCGGGACCCGCGCACGCCGCCAACGGCCGCCCCGCCACCGCGCACCCCGCCCTGGCGGCCTCGGCCGACCCGCCCGCCGAGTTCGGCACCGACTGGCACGACCCGCTCACCCCCGCCCCGCCCGTCGCCCGGCCCGGGACCAGGTCCTGCCGGGTGACCCTCGCGGAGGCGCAGTTCCGCGACTTCACCCCCTACCGCGGCGGCTACGCACCGCCCGCGGACTGCGGACCCGGAAACTGGGCCAAGGTGGTGCTCCGCCTCGAAGGCAAGGTCAAGGGCCGCCAGTACGACCGCCTGGGCAACCTCACCCTCGGCGGCGTCGAGATCCTGCGCACCTCCACCCCGCAGCCCTCACCCGACGGCATCGCCTGGTCCGTGGAGAAGGACGTCACCCGCTACCGCGACACCCTCGCCCGCCCGCAGCCCGTCGAGATGCTCATCGGCAACGTCGTCGACGACACCTACACGGGAGTCATCGACGTCAAGGTCACCCTGACCTTCCACGCCGCCGAGGGCCGCACCCCGCCGGCCGCCGACACCCCCGACCGCGTACTGCCCCTCACGACCCCGGCGGTCACCACCCCGCGCAACACCGAACGCCTCCTCGCCGAGGTGTACGCCACCGGCTCCGGCGGCGGATGCGAGGAGTACTGGTACATGACCGTCCCCGATGCGGCCCCGTACTCGTGCAAGGCGGCGAAGGGCCCCCACCGCGAGGTGCGGATCTCCGTCGACGGGCAACTCGCGGGCATCGCCGCGCCCTTCCCGACCGTCTGGACCGGCGGCTGGTCCAACCCCTTCCTCTGGTACGTCACTCCCGGCCCGCGCGCCTTCGACGTCCAGCCGATCCTCTACGACCTGACCCCCTACGCGGCGCTCCTGAACGACGGCCGCCCGCACCGGATCGAGGTGTCCGTGGCGGGGGTGCCGGCCGGGCAGAGCGGCTGGAGCACCCCGACGAACCTGCTGCTCTGGCAGGACGAGGCCCGCGAGACCGTCACCGGGGCCCTGACCCGGCAGGAGCAGGAAGAACCGGCCGGCTCCTCGCGTTGGACGCCCGCCGCCCCCGGCGGCGAACACCGCCTGGACACCGAGGGCAGCCACCGGCTGACCGTCTCCGGATACCTGGACACCTCACACGGCCGGGTCACCACCACCGTCACCCGCGCCGTGCGGGGCACCTCGGTACACCGCTGGACCGAGGGCGAGAGCCGCGACGCGCTGACCGCGACCTGGACCGACGAGGAGACCGTGACCCGCGGGCCCGCCACCACCCGAACCACCCGCACGTACACGATGGACGGCGAGACCACCCTGGGCGCCGGGGACCGGCTCAGGACCGTCCTCTCGCTCGGCGACCGCGCCGACACCGTGACCCTGCGCGGCGGCCGCGGTGTCGAAGCATCGCACCTCGACGACCGGTACACGGGCGACGCCACCTACACCGCGAACGTCCCGCGCGACCAGCGCCACGCGGTCGCCACCACCTCCGCCCGCTACCGGCTGCACGGCTCCGGGGCGCCGGACGGCTGCTACGACCGTACGATCACCACCGTGCAGGGAACGCTCACGGAGGACCGCCGACGCTGCTGACAGCGGAGGGGCCTACGATGACCGGCCATGAGCACTGGTGAGGCCGGCAGACAAATGATCGACGGGCGATTCGAACTCGTCGCACCCCTGGGCAGCGGGGGCATGGGTACGGTGTGGCGGGCCCGCGACGTCGCCCTGCACCGCGAGGTCGCACTCAAGGAGGTGCGCCCGCCGGACCCGGCCACCGCCGCGGCCCAGCCCGGTCTCGCCGATCAGCTGCGCGAACGGGCCGTCCGCGAGGCCCGTGCCCTCGCCCGCCTCGCCCACCCCCACGTGGTGACGATCCACCACATCGTCGAACCGCCCGAGGGTGCGGACGGGCATCCGTGGATCGTCATGGAGCTCGTCCGGGGCGGCTCGCTGCACGACAAGCTGGCGGCCGGTCCGATGCCGCTCTCGGAGGTGCTGCGGACCGGCCTCGACGTGCTGTCCGCGCTGCGCGCCGCACACGCGGAGGGGATCCTGCACCGTGATGTGAAACCGGCCAACGTGCTGCTGCGACCCGACGGGTCGGCGGTGCTCACCGACTTCGGCATCGCGGCCCTCCAGGAATCGACGGGGCTCACCGCGACCGGTGTGCTGATCGGCTCGCCGGAGTACATCGCGCCCGAACGCGTGCGGGGCGAGGAGGGGCTCGCCGCCTCCGACCTGTGGTCGCTGGGCATGATGCTGTACGTGGCCGCGGAGGGCGTCCATCCGCTGCGCCGCGCCACCAGCCTGGCCACGGTCGTCGCCGTCCTGGACGACCCGATCCCGACGCCCGTGCGCTCGGGCCCGCTGGGATCCGTACTGGAACGGCTGCTCGTACGGGACCCGGCCGCGCGGCCCGACGGCGCGCAGCTGGAACAGCTGCTCCGGGACGCGAGCACCGCTCTCGCAGCCGGAGCCGGAGCCGGAGCCGCGGTCGCGACTCCGCTCGGCGCCGCCCCCGTGGCCGCGCCCGTCCCTCCGTCCCCCTACGGACAGTACGGGCCGCCCACCCCGCCCCCGTTCGGCCCGGTGCCCTCCCCGTACGCGGCCAACACGACGCCCCTCGCCACGACACCGGCCCCGCGCAGGCGCCCGGCGCTGATCGGCGCCGTGGCCGTGGTGGTGCTGGCGGCCGCGGTCGTCGGGATCGTCAGGGCGCTGCCCGGCGGGAACGACGACGGCGGCCGGGACGCGGCCAAGGGCGGCTCCTCCGCCCGCCCCACCGTCTCCACGAGCTCCGCCGCCGACCGGCCCGCCAGCGCCACCCCGGGAGCGAAGGCGAGCGGGTCCAAGGCGACCGCGCCCCGGGGCAGCATGCTCACCCCGGAGAACATCCGGATCGCCCTGGAGGCCTTCAAGCAGCAGGCGGGCACGACCACCTTCGTGGACCTGAAGGTCTACGACGGCTACGTCCTCGCCTCCATCCCCACCGCCCCCGGTGCCGAGACCGTCGACGCCTGGCAGTACCGCGACGGCGCCGCCAAGCGCACCGGCCCGGACGGCACGGTCAAGGAGGGCGAGCCCCTGATCGACATGGCCACGGTCAACTGGGACGCCCTGCCCGGGCTGCTGGAGCAGTCCAAGAAGGACCTGAACGTCCCCAACCCGAGCTCGCGCTACGTCATCGTCGAGCCGTGGATGATGGACCAGGTCCCCTGCATGCGCCCGTACCTCAGCGACGAGTACGGCCGCGGCGGCTACGTGCTCGCGGGGATCGACGGCAAGGTCAAGAAGGTCGTCTCCTCCTGACATCGTGTCCCCGTAGGCCCATACGGTTCGACACGCCGAGGAGCACCACCGACATGCCCAGCTGGCGCACCACCCTCACGGGGGCCGGGATCTCCGGCCCCCGGCTGCGCGACGACTACACGCACGCCGCCCGCCGGGTGCTCCGCAGGGAACCCGCCCCCTACCTCGCGCTGCGCCTGCTCGCGGCACCCGCGCTGGTGCCGTACCTCGCCGCCGGTCTCGCCTTCATGAACCTGGTCGACGACGTGGCCGAGACCGGCACGCCCGGGCAGCGGGCCGAGGGACTCGCCGCGCTCACCGGGCGGGTGGAGGCGGCCCTGAAGGCCGGCGACAGCCCCGACCCCGTCCTGCGCGCCTACGCCCACGCGGTCCACACCCGGGCGCTGCCCGCGCACTGGATCTCCCGCTTCCTCGACGGCGCCGCCACCGCCGAGGCGGGCTTCGACGGCTTCGACACCGAAGCGGACTTCCAGACCTACCTCGACGTCTACGCCTGGCCCGGGGTGCTGGTCTTCACCGGACTCCAGTACCGGGGCGGACCCGACCCCGAACAGGCCGCGGGCTGGCGGCGGTTCGTCGACGCGGCCCAGCGCGTCGACTTCCTCGCCGACCTGTGCGGAGACCTGGCGGACGGCCGGCTGTGCATCCCGCGCAGCAGCCTCGCCGAGCACGCGGTCACCCGGGCCGACCTCGAACGGGCCCGCGACACCCCTGCCGTGCGGGCCCTGCTCGCTGCCGAGACCCGGCGCGCCCGGGCCTCCCTCGACGCCACCGACGGCATCCTCGGACTGGCCGAACCGGGGCTGCGTCCGGTGATCGCCACCATGCGGGAACTGATGGAGCACCAGTTGACCGCGGTGGAGCGCGCGGGGGTCACCGCCCTGCGCCGGGACGTCGGCTACGGGCTGGTGGGGCCCCTGCGCACCCTCGTGCTCGCCCGCAAGGGGCTCAGTAGGCCCCGTTGACGTTGTCGATGGAACCGTAGCGGGCGGCCGCGTAGTTGCACGCCGCGGTGATGTTGGCGACCGGGTCGTAGGAGTTCAGCGAGGTGCCCGGCACGTGGTACGCCTGGAAGGTCGGGTCGATGACCTGGAGCAGGCCCTTGGACGGGATGCCGTTCTGGGCGTTGATGTCCCAGTTGTTGATGGCGAGCGGGTTGCCCGAGGACTCGCGCATCACGTTGCGGTGAATTCCGTTGTAGGTGCCGGGAATTCCGTGCTTGGCCATCACGGACAGGGACTCGCGGATCCACCCGTCGAGGTTGTTCGGGTAGGTGGGTGCGGCGGCGGGCGCGAGCGTGGTCCGGGCGGCGGAGCGGCTCGCACGTGCGGCCTCGGGCTGGGCGCCGAGCTTCAGTTTGACGCCGGGCCGGATGATCGACGGATTGTTGCCGATGACGCTCTTGTTCGTCTCGTAGAGCGTCTTCCAGCCGCCGCTCACGGAATGCTTCGACGCGATCCCGGAAAGGGTGTCGCCGGCCTTCACGGAATAGGTCGCGTCGGCGGCGGCGGGAGCCACGGCGGCGATGGCGTGCGTCGCGGGAGCGGTGGTGGTCTCCACCGCCCCGGCGGTGGTCGCGCTGATCAGCGGGAGGGTGAGGGCCGCGCCACCGGTGCCGGCGAGGGCCAGCTTGCGGGTGATCTTCTGGTGCTTCGGCCGACGGTGCTTACCCTTTGCGGGCATGGCGGAATTCCTCACGTGGGGGGACGGGAGACCCTGGTGGGTGGACCGGATTCGGCTGGGGACCACCGGGAGTGAGGTGACCGTAGGTGAGTCCGCCGGGCGGCAACAAGACCCGAATTCCGCCGGTAGATCGACTTCCTGCTTTACGTCCGGTAAATGACCTTGATGGCGTACCGGAGAAATGGCCGATTCCCTTTCCGGGAAAAGGGAATCGGCCGTCCGGGAGAAATGATGTTGGAGGAATCGCCGTGACTCACATCACGGGTCGGGGGCCTCGTGCCCAATCCGGGCAAGTCCGGTCTCCATGCGGCTCATTCGGGCGACCGGGTCTTAGGTTGCGAATCGCGCGAATCGGGCATTTTCGGGCGGGGTGTTCCTACGACTCGACCTCCGCCAGCCGCTCCAGGGCGGCCGCCACCGCCGCCTCGGACGCCGGCAGCAGCGGAAGCCGCACACCGGGCGTGGGAATCCGGCCCAGCGCGTGCAGCGCGCCCTTGACGACCACCGGATTGGGTTCGGCGAAGACCGCCGAGGACAGGCGCGCCAGGGCGTGCCCCAGCGGGCGCGCCCGCGTCACGTCCCCCGTCCGCCAGGCCCCGGCGAGCTCCGCGAACCGGTCCGTCGCCAGATGCGCCGAGGCGAGGATCGCGCCCGCCGCGCCCATCGCCAGCAGCGGGGACGCGTACGCGTCGTCACCCGCGAGCACCTCGAACCCGTCCGGCAGGTCGCCCAGCAGCGCCACCGTGTCCTCGCCGATGCCCCCGCCCGCGTACTTCATCCCCGCCACCCCGGGCAGTGCCCCGAGCGCCCGCAGCGCGGCCGCGTCCAGGGGCTGCCCCGTGCGGTACGGGATGTGATAGACGATCAGCGGTACGGGGCTCACCTCGGCCAGCCGCGCGAAATGCGCCAGCACCCCCGCTGCCGAGGGCCGTACGAACGACGGGACGGTCACCAGCGCCGCCCGCGCCTCGGGCCACCGCGCCAGCCGGGCCAGCGAGGCCTCCGCGTCCCGCGTCGCGCCCGCCCCCGCCCCGACCGTCAGCACCGCACCCCGCTCCCGGCAGACCCGGGCGCACACGTCGGTGACCAGGTCCCGCTCCGCCCCGTCGAGGGCCGCGCTCTCCGCGGTGGTGCCGAGCGCCACGATCCCGCTCGCGCCCGCGTCGAGCACCTCGTGGGCCAGGCCTTCCAGAGCCTTGGCCGCCACCTCCCCGGCCCGGTCGAAGGGGGTGACGAGGGGTACGTGGATCCCCCGGAGGGGGACGGTGGGGGAAGGGGTCCGAGCCGTGTCCTGCGCTGTGTCGAGTGCCATGACAGAGAGCCTGGCCCGCCCGACCCGACAGATCCAGTTCGCATTTCTTACCCGAAGCGTAAGCTGATCCGATGCTCGACGTACGACGCCTGCGCCTGCTGCGCGAACTGGCCCGCCGGGGCACCATCGCCGCCGTGGCCGAAGCCCTCGCGTTCAGCCCTTCGGCGGTCTCCCAGCAGCTCGGCGTCCTCGAACGGGAGGCCGGTCTGCCGCTGCTGGAGCGCACCGGCCGCGGGGTCCGCCTCACCCCGGCCGGGCAGCACCTGGTCGAACACGCCGAGGCCGTCCTCGAACGGCTGGAGCGGGCCGAGGCCGATCTCGCCGAGGCGCGCGGCGGTCTGGCCGGAGCCCTGCGGATCGGGGCCTTCCCCACCGCCACCCGGGCCATCGTCCCCGCGGCCCTGACGGCCCTCGCCCGGCGCCACCCGGGACTGGAGCCCATGGTCTCGGAGACCGACCCGGCGGCCGTGGCGCACGCCCTGCGCGCCGGGGACCTGGACGTGGCCCTCGTCCACGAGTACGACTTCGTCCCCGCCGCCCGGGAGCCGGGCCTCGCCACCGAGCCGCTGTACGCCGAGGCGATGTACCTGGCCACCCCGGCATCCGACCCCCCGGCCCCGGCCCCGGCCCCGGCCTCCGGGGGCGCCGTCCCGATGCCGGATCCCGCGGTCGTCGCCCACGCGGACGGCGGCCCGACCGCCGAGCGGGCCGCAGGAAGCCCGGGTGGGGATCAGGACGCCGTCCTGCTCGCGCACGCCCACGCCCCGTGGATCACCGCCACGCCCGGCACCCTCTGCCACGCCATGACCCTGCGGGCCTGCCAGGCCGCCGGGTTCACGCCCCGGGTCCGCCACCAGGTCGACGAGTTCGCCACCGTCCTCGCCCTGGTCGCGGCCGGCCAGGGCGTGGCCGTCGTGCCGCAGCTCGGCATCACGGCCCCCGCCGACCCCGCCGTACGCCTCACCCGCCTGCTCATGGGCCGCCGCACCCAGCTCGCCTTCCGCAGCGGAGCCGCCGCCCACCCGGCCGTGGCCGCCTTCGGCGCGGCCCTGCGCGCGGCCGTGCCGCCGGAACTGGCGGGATCGCGCGCCGTGCCGTGACACAACCGCGCCGCCGCAACTGCCTTGGACGGCCCCGCCCGTGTACGTTCCGTACCGACGGAGCCGACGACAGCAGAGCGGGGTAGACGTGACGCATCGCGTACGAGGGGTCATCGCCCGGAGCAAGGGCGCACCGGTGGAGACGACGACGGTCCTGGTGCCCGATCCCGGACCGGGCGAGGCGCTCGTACGGGTGCAGGCCTGCGGGGTCTGCCACACCGACCTGCACTACCGACAGGGCGGCATCAACGACGAGTTCCCCTTCCTGCTCGGCCACGAGGCCGCCGGGATCGTCGAATCGGTCGGCCCGGACGTCACCTCGGTGGCCCCCGGCGACTTCGTCGTCCTCAACTGGCGAGCCGTGTGCGGTACCTGTCGGGCCTGCCGGCGCGGCCGGCCGTGGTACTGCTTCGCCACGCACAACGCCACCCAGCCGATGACCCTGGAGGACGGCACCCCGCTCTCCCCGGCGCTCGGCATCGGCGCCTTCGCCGAGAAGACCCTCGTCGCGGCCGGCCAGTGCACCAAGGTGGACCCGGCCGCCTCGCCCGCCGCCGCGGGCCTCCTCGGTTGCGGGGTGATGGCCGGCCTCGGCGCGGCCCTGAACACGGGCAACGTCGGGCGCGGCGACTCCGTCGCCGTCATCGGCTGCGGGGGAGTGGGCAACGCCGCCGTGGCCGGGGCCCGGCTGGCGGGCGCCTCGCGGATCATCGCCGTCGACCTCGACGACCGGAAGCTGGAGTGGGCCCGCGGCCTCGGCGCCACCCACACCGTCAACGGCCGTACGGAGGACGTGGTCAAGGCCGTCCGGGAACTGACCGGAGGCAACGGCGCGGACGTGGTCATCGAGGCGGTCGGTCGCCCCGAGACCTACAACCAGGCCTTCTACGCACGCGACCTCGCGGGCACCGTGGTCCTGGTCGGCGTGCCGACCCCGGACATGAAGCTCGAACTCCCGCTCATCGACGTCTTCGGCCGCGGCGGCGCCCTCAAGTCCTCCTGGTACGGGGACTGCCTGCCCGAGCGGGACTTCCCGCTCCTGATCGACCTCTACCTCCAGGGCCGGCTCGACCTCGACGCCTTCGTCTCCGAGACCATCCCGCTGGACGGCGTCGAGGAGGCCTTCGCCCGGATGGAACGCGGCGAGGTGCTCCGCTCGGTGGTCGAGTTCCCGTAGCCCCGGCAGCACCTAGTGCCCTGGCCGGAAAGGTTTGCCGACTCGCGGCGTCCGGTGCGGTGCATCGCAAGGCGGAGGGCCACGGCTCGTACTGGACGTACTTGCGTGGCCCGACAACGCGGCGAGGTGCCGTGCCGGGCGTCGTGAGGCGGTGAACCTTTCCGGTCAGAGCACTAGACTCGGGCGGAACACCACACCCGCGCCCCGGCCGCGATCCGGCCGGGGCGCGGGCCTTCCCGCACCTCGCACCCCAGGGGCCGTCCGTGACCGTCGAGCACAGCTACCGCCATCCCGGAACGGTCCTCACCGACCACCGGTTCACCGTCCCGCTGGACCACGAGCACCCGGACGGGGAGCGGATCGAGCTGTACGCCCGGGAGGTCGTCGCCTCGGACCGGGACCCCGCGTCCCTGCCGTGGCTGCTGTACCTGGAGGGCGGTCCCGGCTTCGGTGCCCGCCGGTTCGTCGGCCGGCAGGCCTGGCTGGGGCGCGCGCTCGCCGAGTACCGGGTGCTCCTCCTCGACCAGCGCGGCACCGGCCGCTCCACCCCGGTCAACCGCCAGACCCTGCCCCTGCGGGGCACTCCCGACCGGCAGGCCGAGTACCTCGCCCACTTCCGCGCGGACTCCATCGTGCGCGACGCCGAGGCCATCCGCCCCGGCCTGACCGGCGGCGCGCCCTGGACGGTGCTCGGCCAGAGCTTCGGCGGCTTCTGCACGGTCAACTACCTCTCCACCGCCCCCGAGGGCCTGACCGCCGCCCTGATCACGGGCGGGCTGCCGTCCCTGACCGCCACCGCGCGGGAGGTGTACGAGGCCGCGTGCCCCCGCATGGAGCGCAAGAACCTGGCGCACTACGCCCGGTACCCGATGGACGTCGACCGCGCCCGCCGGATCGCCGCCCACCTCGCCGAGCGTCCCGTCGAACTCCCCGGCGGCCACCGCCTGACGGCTTCCGCCTTCCAGTCCCTCGGCATCCTCCTCGGCTCCGGCGAAGGCAGCCACGCACTGCACTACCTCCTGGAGGACGCCTTCGTCCCCACCCCGGCCGGCCCCGCGCTCTGCGACGGCTTCCTGGAGTCCGTCCGCGCGCACCTCTCCTTCGCGGGGCACCCCCTCTACGCGCTGCTCCACGAGGCGATCTACGCCCAGGACCCCTCCGCGGCCACGGCCTGGGCCGCCGACCGGGCGCTCGCGGACCGGCCCCGCTTCGACGCCGCCAAGACCCTCGCGGGCGACGAGCCGCTGCTGTTCACGGGGGAGACCGTCCACCCCTGGCACTTCACGACCGACCCGGCCCTCGTCCCGCTGCGCGAGACCGCCGAACTGCTGGCCTCCCGTACCGGCTGGCAGCCGCTCTACGACCCGGCCCGGCTCGCGGCCAACGAGGTGCCGGTGGCCGCCGCCGTCTACCACGACGACCTGTACGTGGACACCGCGAACTCCCTGGAGACCGCCCGGGCGATCCGCGGCCTGCGCACCTGGGTGACGGACGAGTTCGAGCACGACGGGGTCCGCGCCGGCGGCCCGCGGGTCCTGGACCGGCTGTTGGCCCTCGTACGCGACGAGGCGTAGGGGGCGCCGCGTTCCGGCCCGTCCACGTCGGGCCGTTCGCCTATTGTGCGACGCATGACCGAACAGCAGTCTCAGCAGCCCCAGTTGCCTCCCATGCCCACCGACTGGCAGCGCGCTCTCGCCGTGGTGGCGCACCCCGACGACCTGGAGTACGGCGCGTCCGCCGCCATCGCGGACTGGACGGACGGCGGCCGGGAGGTCGTCTACGTCCTCGCCACGCGGGGCGAGGCGGGCATCGACACCGTCGCGCCCGCCGCATGCGCCCCGCTGCGCGAGGCGGAGCAGCGCGCGAGCGCGGCCGCCGTCGGCGTGTCGCAGGTGGAGTTCCTCGACTACCGCGACGGCGTGGTCGAGTACGGCCTGGACCTGCGCCGGGACATCGCCGCGGCCATCCGTCGCCACCGCCCCGAGCTGGTCGTCACGATGAACCACCGCGACACCTGGGGCGGTGCCGAGGGCGGCGGCTACTGGAACACCCCCGACCACAAGGCCGTGGGACGGGCGACCCTGGACGCGGCGGCCGACGCCGGCAACCGGTGGATCTTCCCCGAGCTGATCACCGAGCAGGGTCTGGAGCCCTGGAACGGGGTGCGGTGGGTCGCGGTGACCGGCACGACCACCCCCACGCACGCGGCCGACGCCGGTCCGGGCATGGAGCGGGCAGTGAAGTCCCTCATGGAACACAAGGCGTACATCGAGGTGCTGACGGACCAGGACCCCGAGGAGTACGTACGGGGCTTCCTCGGCGGAGCGGCGGAACAGGCGGGTGCCCGCTTCGGCGGCCGTCCGGCGGTGCTGTTCGAGGTCTTCCCCCGCTGATCCGCCACCCTTAGTCTGACGGTTCGTCAGGCGATGAGGGGGTGCGGCCCGGTGATCGACACCGTCTCCACGGAGATCGCGGAGGGTGGGGAGCGGATCCGGCTGGAAACGGCGGACGGGATCGCGGTCCTCACCCTGTGCCGCCCGGAGAAGCTGAACGGCTGGAGCTGGGAGTCCACCCGGCAGCTCGGCCTGCTCGCGGACCGGATCCGCTTCGACCCCTCGGTGCGGGTGGTGCTGCTGCGCGCCGAGGGGCGGGCCTTCTGCGCGGGCATCGACGTCACCGCGCCCGGCGGCGCCATCACCGGAGCCTCGGCGGCCGAACGCACCCGCAACTACTACGAGGGCATCCGCTGGGTCCACGAGCGCTTCGCCGTCCTCGCCCGCCTCCCGCAGCCGGTGGTGGCCGCGGTCCAGGGCTACTGCCTGGGCTTCGGCTTCGAGCTGGCCCTGATGGCGGACATCAGGGTGGCGGCCGAGGACGCGGTCTTCGCCCTCCCGGAAGCCGGGCTGGGCGTGGCCGTGGACGCGGGCGGCGACCTGCGCATCGCCCGCGAGGCGGGCGCGGGATGGGCCAAGTACCTGGCCCTGACCGGCCGCCGCATCGACGCGGCGACGGCCCACCGCCTGAACCTGGTCCAGCTGACCGTCCCCGGCGACGAACTGGAGCCCACCGCCCGCGCGCTGGCGGCGGAGATCGCCGCGAACGCGCCCCTCGCGGTCCAGGGCATCAAACGCGGCATCGACGCCTACGCCGACGCGGCCCTGCCCGCCGCCCTGGACCGGGTGGCGATGACCGCGGCCCTCACCCTCACCTCGGAGGACGTCCGCGAGGGCTACGGCGCCAAGGCGGCGCGCCGCCCGCCGCACTTCACCGGGGGCTGACCGCTCATCCGGTGAACGGACCCCGCCCCAGCTGCTCCCGCAGCGGGACCACCTCGGGGTTGACCACGCCCCGGCGCTGCCAGTTCGCCCCGTCCACCACCAGCGTGTGGCCGGTGACGAAGCGGGCGTACGGCGAGGCCAGGAAGGTGGCGGCCCAGCCCAGTTCGCGGGGCGCGCCCACCCGCAGCGCGGGCTGCCGGGCGTCCTTGGCGTCGGGGGCGGCCCGCTCCAGTCCGCCGCGGATGTCCGCGGTCATGTCGGCGTGCGGGAACAGCCCGGGGACGAGCCCGTTGATCTGGATGCCGTACGGGCCCCACTCGACGGCGAGGGTCTCCACCAGGTTCTTCACCCCGGCCTTGGCGGCGGCGCTGTGGGCGAAGCCCGGACCGCCCGTCCACGCGTACGAGGCGCCGATGTTCACGATCGACCCCGGACTGCCCGCGGCGAGGTGACGGCGGCCGAACTCGCGGGTCATGAACCAGGTGCCGGTCAGGGTGATGTCGACCACCGCCCGCCAGGCGTTCGGCGACAAGTCCTCGGCGGGGGAGGGGAAGTTGGCGGCGGCGTTGTTGACCAGCACGTCCGGCAGGCCCAAGGCCGCCTCGGCGGCGTCGAAGACCTCCGCGACCCGCTCGGGGTCCCGGATGTCGCAGACGGCGGCCGTCACCCGACCCGCGCCGGGCACGGCCGCCAGCTCGTCCCGCGCGCTCTTCAGCTGCTCGACGCGCCGCCCCGCGATCACCAGGTCGGCGCCGAGCCGGGCGAACTCGGCGGCGATGGCCTTCCCCAGCCCGGTGCCGCCGCCCGTCACGAGGACCACCTGCCCCGCGTACGTACCGGAGGGCAGGGCGGCGGCGCCGAGCGGCGGTGGCGCGGGCAGCCCGCGCGGGGGGTTCTCCATGCGCCCATCGATAGCGTGCGGGCGCCGAGATCACCATGCCGCCGACCGGATCAGCTGCGCGGTGCGTACGCCTGCCCGCTCGCGCAGTTCCAGATCACGGCACCGCCCGCCCGGGTGTTCCGGTCGACGACGCTGCCTCCGACCCGGTCGTCGTCGGTGGCGGCGAAGGCGCGGGTGAGCGGCACGTCGCCCGGGGCGCCCGCCGGGGCGGGCAGCGCCAGCGGGGCCCCCTTGCCGGGCCAGTAGACGGCCTGGAAGTGGCTGGGCCAACTCTCCTCGAAGGTCGTGGCCGTGCCGACGGCCACGTTCGTGGTCGGGCTGCTGCCCGAGAGCTCCAGGTGCCCGTGGCCGGCCAGCCGGCCCGGGTCGGTGGGCAGGGCGTCGTACGGCTTCTTCCAGACCGCCGGGGTCAGCCTCGGGTCGTTGCGGTAGTAGTAGTCCTCCACGCCGACGACCCGGCCGCGGTCGTCGATGTCCCGACCGATGGTGGCGAAGGACCGGTGGTAGCCGTTCCACACCTGGAGGCTGTACGGCGGGTAGCCGCCCCCGGCGGGCCAGACCACCGGGAAGGTCTTGGTGACCTCGATGTCGTTGGCGGCGTCGAAGTAGGAGCCGCTGGCCGTGCCGACGATGTCGCCCCGCTTGTTGATGCCGGTCAGCGCGACGATGCTGCTGCCCGGGATCGCGTCGTCGGGAACCGGCAGCTCCCGCACGACCTTGCCGTTCACCCACTCCTTGGCGACGCCCCGGTCCACGGCCACGACCCGGCCCGACGGGTTGACGTCGACGTCCGCGGAGCTCCCCGTGGCGGGCGTCGTGAGCGCCTCGGAGGTGGCGGCGCCCTGCTGGTGGGTGAAGGCGGCCCGGGCGCCGTCGGAGTCCCGGATGGCCGTCCCCACCATCAGGCCCGTCGCGCTGACGGCCTTGACGCCGCCCCGGTCGAAGCCGGCGGGCAGCGGAACGGCGTGGACCGTGTGTTCGGCGCCCGTCCAGTACGCGGGCAGGCCACCGCTCTCGCCGACCGCGAGCAGGCCTGCGCCGAAGCCCGACACGGTGCCCCCGCTCAGCCCCGGCAGCGCGGGCAGGAGCTGGACGGACGGCATGCACGCGGTCGTCCCGGCCGCCGTGGCCGGTGCGGCGCCGGTGATCAGTCCCGCGAGGACGACGGCGGCCCCCGCGGCGGCCGTGGCGCTCCTGCTGCTGATGGCGTTCACTGTTGGTATCCCCCTGATGGTGCGTCGTGCGTGTCATATGCCCTGTGGCATCTGCCTGTTGATCTACGGGGCCATGCTGCACGACGGTGGGCCGTGAACACAGTCCTCCGCGGGAACCGTCGCGCGCGGGGCCGCCGTCAACGTGGAGCGGCACCTTCCCCCGGGTGCGCCGATGGGTTCACAGAATGGCAAGCGACCGCTTAGTATGCGGCGCGGAGCGTGATTCTCGACGCATTCTCGACGGCGGCTGGAGGCCCCGGATGCAGGCATGGCGCGTACACACCCCCGGCGAACCGATCGAGGCCATGCGCCTCGAAGAGGTTCCCGAGCCGGTGCCCGGTGAGGGCGAGGTGAGGCTCCGGGTGCTCGCCGCCAACGTCAACTTCCCCGACGCGCTGCTCGCCCGCGGGCAGTACCAGATCCGCCCGCCGCTGCCCTTCACCCCCGGCGTCGAGGTCTGCGCCGAGACCGAGGACGGCCGCCGCGTCATCGCCAACCCGAGCCTCCCGCACGGCGGTTTCGCCGAGTACGTCACCGCGCCCGCCCGCGCCCTGCTCCCCGCGCCGGAGAGCCTCGACGACGCCGAGGCCGCCGCCCTGCACATCGGCTACCAGACCGGCTGGTTCGGGCTCCACCGCCGCGCCCGGCTCCAGCGCGGCGAGACCCTGCTCGTGCACGCCGCCGCCGGCGGGGTCGGCAGCGCCGCCGTCCAGCTCGGCAAGGCCGCCGGGGCCACCGTCATCGGCGTCGTCGGCGGCAAGGCCAAGGCACGCACCGCCGAGGAACTCGGCTGCGACCTGGTCATCGACCGCACGGCCGAGGACCTGGTGGGCCGGGTGAAGGAGTTCACCGGCGGCCGCGGCGCCGACGTGGTCTACGACCCGGTCGGCGGGGACGCCTACACGGCCTCCGCCAAATGCGTGGCGTTCGAAGGTCGGATCGTCGTCGTGGGCTTCGCGAGCGGCACCATCCCCACCCCCGCCCTCAACCACGCGCTGGTCAAGAACTACACGATCCTCGGCCTGCACTGGGGGCTCTACGCCGCCAAGGAGCCGGCGGCCATCCTGGCCTGCCACACCGAACTCACCCGCCTCGCCGCCGAGGGCGCCGTCACACCGCTGGTCAGCGAGCGCCTCCCGCTGTCGGCGGCCGCCGACGCCGTGCAGCGGGTGGCCGACGGGACCACCACCGGCCGGCTGGTCGTCGTACCGGCCCAGGCCCCGGCCGACGCTCCGGCCCCGGCCCGGGACGGAGCGGCCCGATGACCCGCCCCACCGTGACCGCCGAGGAACTGTCCGCCCGCGTACGGGACCTGCTCGCGGCCCACCCGCCGGCCGACACCGCCCGCGAAGACTTCCTGCACGCCCGCTTCGACGCCGGACTCGCCTGGGTCCACTACCCCGAGGGCCTCGGCGGACTCGGCGCGCCCCGCACCCTCCAGGCCGCCGTCGACGCCGAACTGGAAGCCGCGGGAGCCCCCGACAACGACCCCCGCCGGATCGGCATCGGCCTCGGCATGGCCGCCCCGACGATCCTCGCCTACGGCACCGAGGAGCAGAAGCGCCGCTTCCTGCGGCCCCTGTGGGCCGGCGAGGAGGTCTGGTGCCAGCTCTTCAGCGAGCCCGGGGCCGGCTCCGACCTGGCCGCGCTCGCCACCCGCGCCGTCCTCGACCACGCCTCGGGGGAGTGGGTCGTCGACGGCCAGAAGGTGTGGACCTCCAGCGCCCACACGGCCCGCTGGGGCATCCTCATCGCCCGCACCGACACCGCCCTCCCCAAGCACCAGGGCATCACCTACTTCCTGTGCGACATGCACGCCCCCGGCGTCGAGGTCCGGCCGCTGCGCCAGATCACCGGCGAGGCCGAGTTCAACGAGGTCTTCCTGACCGGCGTCCGCATCCCCGACGCGCACCGCCTCGGAGCCGTCGGCGAGGGCTGGGCCGTCGCCCGCACCACCCTGATGAACGAACGCGTCTCCATCGGCGGCATGCGCATCCCGCGCGAGGGCGGCATGATCGGCCCCGTCGCCGCCACCTGGCGCGAGCGCCCAGAACTGCGCACCCACGCCCTCCACCAGCGACTGCTGGAACTGTGGGTGGAGGCCGAGGTCGCCCGCCTCACCGGCGAGCGGCTGCGCCAGCAGCTCGCCGCGGGGCAGCCCGGCCCCGAGGGCTCCGGCATGAAGCTCACCTTCGCCCGCCTCAACCAGGAGATCAGCGGCCTGGAGGTCGAACTCCTCGCCGAGGAGGGCCTGTCGTACGACGACTGGACCATGCGGCGGCCCGAGGGCGTCGACTTCACCGGCCGCGAGGCCGGCTACCGCTACCTGCGCGCCAAGGGCAACAGCATCGAGGGCGGCACCAGCGAAATCCTCCTCAACATCGTCGCCGAACGCGTCCTCGGGCTGCCCCCCGAGCCGCGCGACGACAAGGACCTCCCGTGGAAGGACCTGGCCCGATGACCCGCGACCTGCTCTACTCCGAGACGGAGGAGGAACTCCGCTCCGCCGTGCGGTCCCTGCTGGCCGACCGCTGCGACAGCGCGACGGTCCTCGCCCGCGCCGAGACCGGCAGGCCGCACGACCCGGCCCTGTGGGAGACCCTCGCCGCCGGGATCGGAGCCGCCGGTCTCCTCGTGCCCGAGAAGCTCGGCGGTCAGGGCGCGTGCCACCGCGAGGCGGCCGTCGTCCTGGAGGAGCTGGGCCGCGCGGTGGCGCCCCTCCCGTACCTGACGAGCTCGGTGCTCGCCACCGAGATCCTGCTGGGCTGCGACACCCCGGAAGCCGCCGACCTGCTGCGGGAGCTGGCCTCGGGCAGCCGGGTCTGCGTGCCGGCCGTACCGCTGACGCTCGCCCCCGGCTCGCCGCTGCCGGCCGCCGTCCGGGACTCCGGCGGCGGGACCCTGAGCGGCGCGGTCACCTCCGTCGCCGACGCGGTGGCCGCCGACGTGCTGCTGGTCCTCGCCGACACCGGGCTGTACGCCGTCCCCGCGGCCTCCGCCGAGCTGACGGGCCAGGTCCCGCTGGACCTGACCCGCCCCCTCGCCACCGTCACCCTCGACCGGGCCGCCGGCACCCGGCTCGCCGATCCCGCCACCGCCCGGGCGGCGGTCGCCGGAGCCCTGCTCTCCGGGGCCGGACTGCTGGCCTCCGAGCAGCTCGGTATCGCCGAGTGGTGCCTGACGGAAACCGTCGGGTACCTGCGCACCCGGCACCAGTTCAACCGCCCCGTCGGCTCCTTCCAGGCCGTCAAGCACCGCCTCGCCCGGCTCTGGCTCGACGTGGCCTCGGCCCGCGCGGCGGCCAGGGCAGCGGCCGACGCCCTGGCCACCGGGGCCCCCGACGCCCCGCTCGCGGTGGCCGTCGCCCAGTCGTACTGCTCGGGCGTGGCCGTCCGAGCGGCCGAGGAGTGCGTCCAGCTCCACGGAGGCATCGGCATGACCTGGGAACACCCGGCCCACCTCTACCTCAAGCGCGCCAAGGCCGACGCCCTGGCCCTCGGCACCACCGGCCACCACCGGGGCCTGGTCGCCGACTTCGCGGAGCTCCCGGCGCCGTAGGCGGTGGGCCTACCAGAGGGGCACCCTCGGCCTGGCGGACGACAGCCCCGTCAGCTCCGAAGGCTGCTCCCGGTACGGTGGCACGCTCTGCGCGGGGCCGGAGGACAGGACCGTCACCCGCCCGGCGATCTTGCCGGCGTATTCGCCTTCGACGTAGGTGACGGTCTTCTCCAGCAGCCCGCCCGTCCGGGAGTCGATGGTCAGCCGGACGCGCGTGCGGGCGTTGTCGACCTCGACGGCCGTTCCGTCACGCCCCTCGCTGTCCTTCACCGGTCCGACCAGGCGCAGTCCGGGCGTGTCCGCGAGGGCCTCGTACACCGCGGCCCGCTGCCGCGGTCCGAGGGGCGCGTCCTGGAGCAGGCCCTCCAGGCCGAGGCGGTAGAAGACGTCCCCGAACATCTCGAAGCCGGGGGTCTTCCTGTACGACTGCGCCAGCAGCGCCTTCAGGGCCGAGGGGTCCTCGGGCAGGGCCTTCACCTGCTCCCAGGTGAAGCCCTCGAACTGCCCCGGCACTTCCAGCCACCTGATCTGCGTCAAGGGGGTCCTGAAGACCTCGCCGTCGCCGTTCCGGCGGAACAGGCCGTCGCTTCCCACCCACGAACGCTCGTCGTAGACCTGCGGAGGGTCCGTGTACGGGGACCCCATCGTCACCCAGGCACGGGTCACCGTGTGAACCTCCCGGTACGGCGCGTCCGCCGCGGGGGACTTCGCCTCCGTCGCCGCGACCTGCCGCAGGAAGCCGGCGGCACTGGCGGTGGCCGGGGGCGGGGATCCCTTCAGGCCGGCGACCGGGTAGACGCTCACGCCCGCCACGATGGCGGCGATCGCCGCGGCGGACACCAGGAGCCTGCGGGTCCGCGTCCGGCGCGGGGCGACGACGGTCACGGGGGCGCTGTCCTCGGCCGCGGCGGCCGCCCGTACGGCCAGCAGAGCGGCCTCCACGACCCGCGGGGCGGGCACGGCGACCTCGCCCGCCTTGCGCAGCCGGTCGGCGTCGGGGAAGTCCAGGAAATCCGTCGTGATGTCCGTCATGCCATCTCTCCCGACAGGTGAAGGGGGTTGAGGGTGCCGAGGGCGTCCCGCAAGCGGCCGCGGGCGCGATGGAGCCGGGAGCGGGCCGTTCCGGCCGGGATGCCGACCACGTCGGCCGCCTCGGTGGGGGTGAGCTGCTCCCAGGCGACGAGCAGCAGCAGATCCCGCTCCACGGCCGGAAGCCCGGCCAGGGTGTCGCGCAGCTGCGGCGCCAGGGCCGCCGCGTCCAGCCGCTGGTCGACGGCGTGCCAGGGGTCGCTGCGGTCCGGCTCGTGCCGGTGCGCGTCGGGACGCTCCTGGGCGAGCCGCCGCCAGTGTCCGGCGAGCACGTTCCTGGCCACACCGAACAGCCACGCCCTGGCCGTGCCCCGGCCGGCGTCGAAACCGGCGCGCCCCGCGAAGGCCTGGAGCCACACCTCGGCCAGCAGGTCGTCCGCCGCGTCGGGCGCCCTCCGCGCCAGATAGCCGTGCAGGCCGGCCGACAGCCGTACGACCAGTGTCTCGAATGCCTCCGTGTCCCGGCGGGATCTGGTCAGCAGTTCTTCGTCGTCCGCGTCCACACGCGTTCCCCTCCCCGGCCGCCCGTCGCAGCGGCCTCACCCCGTACTTGTCGCCTTCTCGCGAGAGCGTTCGCGGCCCGCTCGACGCGCCCGCCCGCCGGACCGTGAGCGCGCCCCCCGGTGCCCCCCCGCGGTGCCCCCGGTGTCCCGCGGACGGGGCCGCGGTCCTCCCGCGTCGCGCACGTGCCCCGCCCGCGACGCGCTCCCGGCCCCTCCCTATGCTCGCCGCATGACCGCCGCGATCACCCCGCTGTCCGCCACCGGCCTCCGGGCCCACCGCGACGAACTCGCCGCCCTGCTGGTCGACGTCGTCGCCTCCGGCTCCTCGCTCGGGTTCCTCGCCGGCCTCGACCACGAGGGCGCCGCCGCCTGGTGGGACTCCCTGCTGCCCGCCGTCGAGGAGGGTTCCCTGGCGCTGTGGGTCTCCCGCGGCGGTGCCAAAGGCCCCATCGACGGCACCGTCAGCTGGTACCGCGAGGCCAAGCCCAACGGCCGCCACCGCGCCGAGCTGCGCAAACTGATGGTCCACCCCGGCGCCCGCGGCCGGGGCACCGCCCTCGCCCTGCTCGCCGAGGCCGAGGCGGCCGCCGCCCGCGCCGGGGTGGTGCTGCTGTTCCTCGACACCGAGACCGGCAGCGGTGCCGAGAAGGTCTACCTCCGGGCGGGCTGGACCGAGGTCGGCACCATCCCCGACTACGCCACCGACCCGGCGGGCCGGTTGCACCCCACCACCCTCTTCTACAAGCACCCCCAAGGGTGACCTCGCCCGCCGAGCGGCGTTAGACCCGTAGCCGCCGGCCACCGAGCGAGGGAGACCGTATGTTGTCCGCAGCAACCGCCGCCGCACCACTGACCCGCCGCGCGGTCCTCCGTACGGCGTTCACCGCGACGGTGCTCGCCGGTACGGCCGCCGCCCTGGCCCCCGTACTGCGCGCGCGCCGCCCCCGCCAGACGCTGACGCCGGCGCCCCTCGTCGAGGAGACGTACCGGGGCCGGCACATCGCCGTCGACCTCGCCGGGGTGCGCATCGACGGCCGTCCGCTGCACGTCATGCGGCGCGCCGACGGCAGTTACCTCAGCGGGATCAACCACTTCCAGTCCTACGAGACGCCCCTGGAAGTGGCCCGCGCCGCCGTCGACGAACTGGGCACGACCCAACTGGCGTTCGCGGCCCCGCACCACGGCTGACACCCACGGGAAAGGGGAGGAGCCCCGCGTTGTACACCCGGCAGAACCAGAAGAACCTGACCAGCGCCCAGAAGAAGCGGTTCACGGCGGCCGTGTTGGAGCTGAAGCGCGACGGGACCTACGACTCCTTCGTGCGCACCCACGACAAGTACTTCGTGCCCGACCGCGACCGCAAGCTCCGCGTCGGGCACATGTCGCCGTCGTTCTTCCCCTGGCACCGGCTCTACCTGCTGCAGTTCGAGAAGGAGTTGCAGCGCGTGGACCCCGGGGTCTCGATCCCCTACTGGGACTGGACCACCGACAACAGCCCGGTCTCCTCCCTCTGGGCCGACGACTTCCTCGGCGGCACCGGCCGGGAGAGCGACCGCAAGGTGATGACCGGACCGTTCGCCTACGACAAGGGCAACTGGACGGTGACCGTCGGCATCACGGAGTCCGCCTTCCTCACCCGCAACCTCGGCCGCCCGCAGAACCCGATCAGCCTGCCCACCCCCGCGGAACTCCAGTGGGCGATCGACGACCCGACGTACGACTCGTCGCCCTGGGACTCCACGGCTTCCGGCGGCAGCTTCCGCAACCGGCTGGAGGGGTGGGCCGCGCCCAAGAGCGAGCGCTGGCGCAACCACAACAAGGTCCACCAGTGGATCGGCGGTCACATGACGGGCGGCACCGCCCCCAACGACCCGGCGTTCTGGTTGCACCACTCCTTCGTGGACCTGATCTGGGACCGCTGGCAGCAGAAGCACCCCGACTCCGGCTACCTGCCGGCCGCGCCCCTTCCCTACGAGGACTTCCAGCGGGGCCGCGTCATCGCCCTCGACGAGCCGATGCCGCCCTGGAACGTCACCCCGCGGGAGGCGTTCGGCCACCGGGGCGTCTACCGCTACGAATGACCCGTACGAATCCATACGGATCCGGTTCGCGCATCCGGTGCGAACGACCGTCCCTGCCGGGACGTGCAAAGGGCCCCCGCCGTTCGGCGGGGGCCCTTTCGGTGATCAGCCGATCAGGAGATCAGGCGATCAGTGGCCGTAGTCCCCACCCTCGGTGTGGTGGTCGCCGCCGCCCGAGGCGTTGACGCAGGTGTTGCCGAACGCCGGGTTGAGCAGCGCGATCACGTTGACCGTGTTGCCGCAGACGTTGACGGGGACGTGGACGGGAACCTGGAGCACGTTGCCCGACAGGACACCGGGGGAGCCGACCGCCGCACCGTGCGCTCCGGCATCGGCGACAGCCAGACCCGCACCGGCGGTGACGGCGCTACCGGCCACAGCGGTGATGGCGAATGCCTTCGCGATACGCGACATCAAAGATCTCCTCGTGAGATATGGGGAGCCACAGAATCTGCGGCATTTGACATGGCATACAACGCGGAGAGGGCCGAGGGGTCACGGCCCCTGCGCCTACCCGGTGACGGCGAAGGCCACGGACGCGAAGTACGGCCGCACCCGGGTGACGGCGCCCGGCCCCAGCACCTCGACCACCCGACCCTTGCAGCCGGGGTCCCGGTAGAAGGTCGCGGTGGCCGCGGTCCTGTTGGAGACCGCGCGACCGCCGCCGCCCTCCGCCGCCACGCAGCCCTTCGGCGCGGTGAGCCCGTGGGGCCGGTGGTCCTGGCCGACGTACTGGAAGTCCGGCTCCGCCGCGGCCGCGGTCGAGCCGCCGAGGACGGCCGGCCCGGTGGCGGCCAGCAGCAGGACGGGCAGAATGTGGTGGATACGCAGGGATCGCATACCGCGTCCAACCGGGCCGGGCCCCGACGCGGTCACGCCTTGTCACCCGTCGGAGGGCTGTGCGACCGTGCGCGGAGCACTGGCGACAGCTGGAGGACGAGATGAGCGCACCCGGTGACGACGGCCGGGCGAGGCCCCGGGTCCGGACCGGCTCCGGCCGGGTCGAGGGCCGGATCGACGCCCACGGGAGCGCCGTCTTCCGGGGCGTCCCCTACGCCGCCCCGCCCGTCGGCGCCCTGCGCTTCGCGGCTCCCGTGCCCCCGGTCGCCTGGGAGGGCGTACGGGACTGCGGGGCCTTCGGGCCCACCGCGCCCAAGGTGCCCTACGAGCACACCTTCGCGGCCCTGCTGCCCGATCCGCAGATCCCCGGAGACGACTGTCTGACCGTCAACGTGTGGACCCCCGACCCGGCGCCCGCGGCCCGGCTGCCCGTCATGGTGTGGCTGCACGGCGGAGCGCACACCCGCGGCTCCTCGGCCGTGCCCGTCTACGACGGCGCCGCCTTCGCGCGCGACGGGGTCGTGCTCGTCTCCTGCAACTTCCGCCTCGGGGTCCTCGGCTACGGACTCTTCCCCGACGCCCCCGCCAACCGGGGCCTGCTCGACCAGATCGCCGCCCTGGAATGGGTCCGCGACAACATCGCGGCCTTCGGCGGCGACCCCGCCCGCGTCACGGTCTTCGGCGAGTCCGCCGGGGCCATCAGCATCGGCGCCCTCCTCGCCGCCCCGCGCGCCGCCGGACTCTTCGCCCGGGCGGTCCTGCAGAGCGGGGCCCCCGGTGTGCTGCCGCGCGACAAGGTCCGCGCCATGGTGCGCAGGATGGCCTCCCTGCTCAAGGTGAAGGCCACCGCGCAGGCGTTCGCCGACACCCCGCTGCCCGACCTCCTCGCCGCCCAGGCGGCCGTGCTCCACAAGTCGAGCCCCCTGGTCGGCGGCCCCGCCTTCGGCCTGGTGACCGACCCGAACACGCTCCCCGAGGACCCCCTCGAAGCCGCCGTCCGCAGCGAGGTGCCGCTGCTGCTGGGTTGGACCACCGAGGAGTACCGGCTCTGGCTCGCCCCCACCGGCGCGATGCGGCTCCTGGACCGGCTCGGCCCGCTCGCCCTGTGGCTGGCCCGCTTCCGCAGCGGCAAGGACCGCGCCGACGTACGGGCGCTGCGCGCCGCCCTGCCCGGGGCGAGCCCCGCCGAGCTCGCGGGGCAGTTGCTCACGGACAGCCTGCTGCGCGACCCGCTGCGCACGCTCGCCGGGGCCCGGCGGGCCGCGCCGAGTCACCTGTACGAATTCGCCTGGCCGTCCGGCGTACCGGGCCTGGGGGCCTGCCACGCCCTGGAGCTGGGTTTCGTGTTCGACACCCTCGGCGTGCCGGAGGCCTCGTGGCTGGCCGGCCCCGACACCCCGCAGGCGCTCGCCGACGAGATGCACTCCGCGTGGGTGCGCTTCGCGGTGACCGGGGACCCGGGCTGGGCGCCCTGGGACGGCAACGGCCCGCCGAGGACGTTCGGCGGGCCGGAGACGAAGGAGGAACGGGTGGAGGAGCCGCGGGCTATTCGACGGGTCCTTCCATGACCTTGCTGATGAACTGGATCGGCCCCATGCCCATGTTCGGGACGTAGGTCTTGGCGTTGTGCTGGCCGCCGGGGATGACCCTCAGCTCGGTGTGGATCGGCCCCTTGTTGCCGTAGGTGGCGATGAACTTCTGCACGTCCGGCAGGGTCTTCTTGTTGTTCTCGTTGTCGCCGACCTGGAAGGCGATGTAGACGTCCGGCCCGGTCTTCTTGTCGATCATGGCCTTCGCCAGGAGCTCCGGGTTGTTCTCGGCCTTCTCCTTGTCGTGGCCCTTCCACAGCGAGGAGTCGGGGACGATGTCCGGGCCGGAGCAGATCGCGGCCTTGAACTTGTCCGGGTGCTTGAGCACGGCCTTCAGGCTCGCGAAGCCGCCGGTGGAGGAGCCCATGTAGGCCCAGCCGTCACGCGACTTGACGGTGCGGAAGTTCGCCTTCATCAGGTCCGGGACGTCCTCGGTCAGCCACGTGCCCATCTTCGGCTGGTCGGGGATGTCGGAGCCGTCCCAGTAGATGCCCTTGTCGTCGGGGCCCGGGTTCAGCACCGGCATGGCGAGGATGAACGGCTTGCTCTTGCCCTCCGCGTACCACTTGCTGATGCTGGTCTGCAGCCCCAGGTCGGTGCCCATCCAGTAGTTGTTCGGGTAGCCGGCGCCGCCGGGCAGGGCGATCATGACCGGGAAGCCGCTCTTGGCGAACTTCGGGTCGTTGTACTCCTTGGGCGCCCAGACCCAGACCTTGCCCTTGAAGCCGGACTTCTTGCCGTCCAGCGTGGTGACGGCGACGTGCGTGCCGTCGGCCAGGGTCATCGAGTTCTTGAACTCGGCGGCCGGACCGGTGGGCATCAGCATCTTGGAGTTCGGCGGCGGCTGCCCGGCGTCCTTCTTCTTGCCGTCGCCGCCCGCGGGCTGCCCGAAGGACACATCGGAGCCCTTGTCGGTGAACGGCGGTATTTCGAAGTGGTTCATCACCAGCGCCGCGATGCCGGCGAGCGCGAGCACGGAGGCACCCGCGATCACCCAGCGACGCACCCGCGACTTGCGCGGCGGGGGCTCCGGGTCGTAGCCGTACTGGTCCCCGTACTGCTGGTCGTACTGCGGCTGTTGACCGTACGGCTGCTGCTGTTCGTACGGGGCCTGCGGCTGCCCGCCGTACGGACCCTGCCCCGGCCGGCCGGGGGCCTGCTGCCCCGCGTGGGGCCCGCCGTACTGGTCCCCGTAGGGCGGCTGGGGGCCCTGCCCCTGCGGCCTGTACGGCTGGAACTGCTGCCCGTCGGGTGAGTACGACATGTGCGGTGGCTCTCCGGCTGATGCTGCCCCCGAGGGGGCGGTGTGGTCTGGCGGCTGGTCCCGTCCGTTCGGAAGATGAACGAATACTTGTCCGGGTTCCGCATTTTTACTTCTCTTGGGGTTTTCTGGGTGAGGCCATTACCCGGCGCCTGAAGGGCCGGTGGAGTTCGGGTTCTGTTCGCCAAGTATCCCTGGCCAGTGCACATGCCCCTGGGTATGGTGCCTCCGCGCCGCCGTCCGAACCCTCATTCCGCCCGGAGGTACCCCGTGTTTGGCATGCCCCTGCCAGGCTCTCGTCGTAAGACCGCCCTCGCCACCGCATTCGGCCTCAGCGTCGCGGGCGTGGCCCTGTGGGCGGGCATCGGCGCCGTCCAGCCCGCCCACGCCGCGGGCCTGCCCGCGCCCGACCACGTCGTGGTCGTGGTCTTCGAGAACCACGCCTACGACCAGGTCATCGGCAGCTCCAGCGCGCCGTACATCAACTCGCTGAGGAGCGGCGGTGCCAACCTGACGCAGTCGTACGGCATCACCCACCCGAGCCAGCCCAACTACCTCCAGCTCTTCTCGGGCTCCAACCAGGGCGTCACCGGCGACAGCTGTTACACGCCCGGCTTCAGCTCCGCGCCGAACCTGGCCTCCGAGCTGATCGCCGCGGGCAAGAGCTGGGGCAGCTACAACGAGGGCCTGCCCAGCGCGGGCTCCACCACGTGCAGCAGCGGCAAGTACGCCCGCAAGCACAACCCCTGGTTCGCCTTCTCCAACGTGCCCACCAGCACCGCGAAGACGATGACCCAGTTCCCGACGGACTTCAACACCCTGCCCAAGGTGTCCTTCGTCGTCCCGGACCTGTGCAACGACATGCACGACTGCTCCGTCGGCACCGGCGACACCTGGCTCAAGAACAAGATCAAGCCCTACGCGGACTGGGCCAAGACGCACAACAGCCTGCTCGTCGTCACCTTCGACGAGGACAACCGGCTCGCGGGGAACAAGATCCCCACCGTGCTCTACGGCCAGCCCGTCACCCCCGGCAGCACGTCGAGCACCACCTACAACCACTACGACATGCTGCGCACCCTCGAGGGCCTGGCCGGTCTGACCACCCACGCCGGGAACGCCGCCACCGCCAAGGACATCACGGGGATCTGGGCTTCCTGACCATGTACGTTGCGGACAGCCGCGGGACCCCCGCGCCCGCCGTGACCCCCGAGCCGCAGGCCGCCGCCCCGGGCACCCACCCGGGGCGGCGCGCCGCCCTCGCCCCCACGGTCCTCGCCCTCGGCACGGTCAGCCTGATCACCGACGTCTCCTCCGAGATGGTCACGGCCGTGCTCCCGCTCTACCTCGTCGCCGGCCTCGGGCTCTCCCCGCTCGGCTTCGGACTGCTCGACGGCCTCTACAACGGGGTCGGTGCCCTGGTCCGGCTCACCGGAGGCCACCTCGGCGACCGCCTCGGCCGCCACAAGGCCCTCGCCGGCATCGGCTACGGCCTCTCCGCGCTCTGCAAGCCGCTGCTCCTGCTCGCCCACACCCTGCCCGCGATCGGCGCCGTCCTGGCCCTCGACCGCACCGGCAAGGGCCTGCGCACCGCCCCGCGCGACGCCCTGATCTCCCTCGCGGCCGCCCCCGAGGACCGCGGCCGGGCCTTCGGCGTGCACCGCGCCATGGACACCGCCGGCGCGCTCATCGGCCCGATCCTCGCCTTCCTCATCCTGCGCGGCGCGGCCGACGGCTACGACGCCGTGTTCACCGTCAGCGCCTGCGTGGCCGCCCTCGGCGTCCTCGTCCTGGTCCTGTTCGTCCCCGGCCGGCGGACCGCACCGGCCGCCGACGCCGAACCCGTCTCGCTGCGCGCCGCCGTCGGGCTGCTGCGCCGACGCGACCTGCGCCGGATCGGCCTCTGCGCACTGGTCCTGGGTCTGTTCACCGTCAGCGACGCCTTCGTCTTCCTGCTGCTCCAGCGCGCCACCGGAATCGCCGACCGCTGGTTCGCACTGCTGCCCCTCGGCACCGCCGCCGCGTTCTTCCTGCTCGCGCTGCCCCTGGGGCGGCTCGCCGACCGGATCGGCCGGGGCCGCGTCTTCGTCGGCGGCCACCTCGCCCTGCTGCTCGCCTACGGACTGCTCCTGCTCGGCGGGTCGGGCGGGTGGCTGCCGTACGCGGTGCTCCTGCTGCACGGCGGCTTCTACGCGGCGACCGACGGCGTGCTGATGGCGGCGGCCGCCGGAGCCGTCCCCGAGGAGCACCGCGGCGCCGGTCTGGCCCTCGTCCAGACCGGCCAGGCCCTCGCCCGGTTCGCCGCGTCCCTCGGCTTCGGCGCCGCCTGGACGGTCTGGGGCGCCCGCCCCGCCCTGACCGTGGCCGCCGCGCTGCTCGCCGTGGCCGTCTGCGTGTCCGTACGGCTGCTGCCCGCGGGCGACGACTGACGCGGCCGCTCCCGAAACCCCCCCCGAAGCCGCCCCGAAAGGCCCCCATGCCACCGATGCCCCCCTTGTCCCTCCGCCACCGGATCCTGATCCTGGCCGCCGTCGTGTCCGTGCTGGCCGTGGTCGCGGGGCTGTCCTTCCTGCGGGCCGCCGACCGCGCGGAGCAGAAGAACCAGGTTCAGGCGGGCGGTCCCGAGATCACCCGGGGTGAGCTCTCGCTGACCCCGGGCGACGGCGGCCCGCGGATCGTCTTCCGCAACATGGCGTGGGGCCCGCACCGCGACGAACTCGCCTCCGTCCCCGTCTCCGCGCCCGAGGGGGCCCGTACCGCCTCCGGAGTGAGCTGCCTGCGCTTCCACTCCGCGGCGGGCACCGGCATCTGCCTCCAGGCGGTCAAGGGCGGGGTCCAGGACGGCTACCGGGCCGTCGTGCTCGACGCCCACCTGAAGGAGGTCTCCGCGCACCCGCTGGCCGGCATCCCCACCCGCGCCCGGGTCTCGCCCGGCGGGCACCTCGCCGCGTGGACCGTCTTCGTCGGCGGGGATTCGTACGCCGGTACGAACTTCTCGACGCGGACCTCGGTCCTCGACCTGCGCACGGGCCGGTACGACGCCTCCCTGGAGGACTTCACGATCCTCAAGGACGGCAAGGAGTACCGGAACGCCGACGTCAACTTCTGGGGGGTCACCTTCACCGCCGACGAGCAGGCGTTCTACGCGACCATGGCCACCGGTGGCAAGACCCACCTGGTCCGCGGGGACCTGACCGCACGTACGGTGACCACCCTGCGCGAGAACGTGGAGTGCCCGTCGCTGGCACCCGACGGCAGGCGACTGGTCTTCAAGAAGCGGGTGGAGGGCCTGCCGGCCGAGGCCCCGTGGCGGCTCTACGCCCTGGACCTGGCCTCCGGGGCGGAGACCCCGCTCGCCGAGGAGCGCAGCGTGGACGACCAGGTCGTGTGGCTGGACGAGCGGACCGTCGCCTACTCGCTGCCCGGGGACTTCGGGGCCGACCTGTACACGGTGCCCGCGGACGGGAGCGGCGCCCCGGCCCGGCTCATGGCGTCGGCCCTCGCCCCCGCCTTCCTCGGGTGAGGAGGGCGGGGGCGGGAGACCGCAGGACCGTTACGCCGGGACGAGCGTCTTGCGCCTGCGCCTGCGCGGGGCCTTCGCCGAGAGCCTCAGCTCGATGATCGACCGGACGGCCGGCCACTCCTCGTCGAGGATCGAGTAGAAGGCGGTGCTGCGGACCGCGCCGTCGAGGCCCCGGGAATGGGCCCGGCGGACCCCTTCACAGGTGAAGCCGAGACGCTCCATCGCGGCCCGCGAGCGGAGGTTGCGGGCGTCCGCGCGCAGTGAGATGCGTCGCACCCCCCAGGTCTCGAAGGCATGGCGGAGCATGAGCAGCTTCGCCTCGGTGTTGATGCCGGTGCCCTGGGCGCCCGGGGACAGCCAGGTGTTGCCGATCTCGGCGGCATCGGGGACGGCCGTCGCCGGATCACCGAACGGGACACCCGGCACCGCGGGCCACACCAGCGGACCCTGCCAGTAGTCCAGTTCCAGGAACCGGGTGGAACCGACAACCAGGCCGTCCGCGGCTCTGACCACCGCGAACGGGAGCGACCGGCCCGCCGCCTGATCGGCGAGGGCGCGTTCGATGTACTCGTGGGACGCCTGCACCCCATGGGGTACGGGGGTGAAGGCGTAAGTCGTACGATCCTCGGCCCCGGCCAGGGCCAGAGCCTCGGTGTGGTGGGGGGCGAGGGGCTCGAGCCGCACGGAGCGGCCGGCGAGGAGTACGGGTACGGGCACGGAGCCTTCGGTCCTTCTGGGCGGTGGGGTGGTTGCACAGTGTGCGTCTCTGACGTCGCCCCCCGTGCAAAACACGGGTGAAAGGCAACGGGCTGTCAGGTGAACGCGAGTGGCTCAATGTAGCTCCTTAAAGTCCTCTCATGAACCCCCAATTTGGCAATGGCGTGAACGTCTTTTTCGATGACTTGGGTCCCCGGGCCGGAGCGCCCGTAATCCTGATCCACGGACATCCGTTCAACCGCACGATGTGGGCGCCCCAGACAGCCGCGCTGACGGCCGCCGGCTACCGGGTGATCACCCCTGACCTGCGAGGATACGGAGAAAGTCCCGTCGTTCCCGGCAAGGCGCTCCTGGCCGACCACGCGGACGACCTCGCCGCCCTGCTCGCCCGCCTCGGCATCGAACAAGTGGTCGTCGGTGGTGTGTCCATGGGCGGGCAGATCGCCATGGAGTTGCGGCTGCGCCACCCGGGTGTGGTACGGGCCCTCGTGCTCTGCGACACATCGATGGAACCGGAGACCGAGGACGGCAAGAGGTACCGCCGGGAGCTCGCGGAACGGCTCCTCGCGGAGGGCATGAAGGGGTACGCGGAAGAGGTCATCGACAAGATGCTGGCGCCTTACAACGTGACCGGCATGCCCGAGGCGGCCGCCCGGGTGAGCGCCATGATGTGCGCGACCGACCCCGAGGGCGCGGCCGCCGCCCTGCGCGGGCGGGCCGAGCGCCCCGACTACCGTCCGGTCCTCGCCGGGACCTCGGAGCCCTGCCTGCTGCTGGTCGGCGCGGACGACGTCTACACCCCGGTCGCCGACGCCGAGGCCATGCACGCCCTGATGCCGCACTCGGTGCTCACGGTCGTCGACGGGGCCGGGCACCTGCCCGGGGTGGAGCGGCCGGAGGCCGTCAACCGGGCGCTTTTGGAGTTCCTCGCGGCCCTGTGAGTGGCCCAAGATCCCGAGCCTTGAATGGCTCTCCCTTGCGGGCCATCCGGCTGATGGAATGACGGGGTGACGCTACGGATCCTGCCCCCGCCCGGGGCGCCGCGACGGCTCGCCGCGGCCCAGTTGAGCAACTCCGTCGGTGACGGCGCCTACTACGTGTGTTCGGCCCTGTACTTCACCCGCGTGGTCGGTCTCTCGCCCGCGCAGATCGGCCTCGGGTTGACCGTCGCGTGGGCCGTGGGCTCCGTCGCCGGCGTCCCTCTGGGGGCGCTCGCCGACCGGCGCGGCCCCCGGGGCACCTCGGCGCTGCTGGCGGCCGCCACCGCGGCCTCGGTGCTCTCCTTCCTCTTCATCCGGTCCTTCTGGGCCTTCCTGGCGGCCGTGGTCGTCTACGCCACCGCCCAGTGCGGCCTCGGCGCCGCCCGCCAGGCGCTCCTCGCGGGAGTGGTCCCCGCGGAGCAGCGGACGGGGGTGCTGGCCCACCTCCAGTCGATGCTCAACGGCGGGCTGGCCCTGGGCGCGGCCCTGGGCGGCCTGGCCCTGGGCGCGGACACCGAACGGGCCTACCTCGCGGTCTTCGTCCTGGACGCGGTGGGCTTCCTCGGCTGCGCCGCCGTACTGCTGACGCTGCCCGCGGTGGCCCCCGCACCCGGGCGGGCGGCCGGGGAACCCCGACTGGCCGTGCTCCGGGACCGCCCGTACGCGCTGGTCACGCTGCTGAACGCGGTCCTGCTGCTGAGAATGCCGCTGCTCAGCCTCGCCGTGCCGCTGTGGATCGTGCAGCGCACGCACGCCCCCGGTTGGCTTGTGTCGGCGCTGTTCGTGCTCAACACCGTCGCCGTGATGCTCTTCCAGGTGCGCGTGGCCCGGCCCGTGACCGACCTGGACAGCGCTCGGCGGGCGCTGCGGGTCTCGGGGCTGGTGATGGCCGTCTCGTGCGTCGTGTTCGCCCTCTCGGCACTGCCGGGGGCGGGCTGGGCGGCGGCCGGGCTGCTCGTGGCGGGCGCGGTGCTCCAGGTGGACGCCGAGATGCGGCAGTCCGCCGGGTCCTGGCAGATCGGCTTCTCCCTGGCGCCCGCCGACCGGATGGGCCAGTACCAGGGGTTCTTCGGCACCGGGGTCCCCGTCGCCCGCACCTTGGGGCCGCTGGTGCTGACCTCGCTCCTGCTGGTGTGGGGCATCCCGGGATGGCTGGTGCTCGGCGCCCTCCTGCTGGCCGCCTCGTACGGGATGGGCCCGGCCGTGCGCGCCGCCGAGGCCGCCCTCGGGCGGGCCGGCAGCCCACTCCCCGACCGACTGGGCAGCCGCGCCTGAGATCATCCGGGCATGGACGAGGTACTGCGCAGGCTCGCTTCCGTCGGGCCGTTCTTCACCGTGCCCCACGGGAGCCGGCCGCCCGGGGAGGGCTTCCGACCGCTCGGCGAGCTGTACGGCGAGCGGCTGGGGCCGTACGTCGCCGAGGTCGGGCGGCGGATCGGCAGCGGGCCCGGGCGGGTGGCCGCCTCGACCGCCCAGCTCGGCATCGCCTCGCGGCTGTGGTCCATCGGGCTCGGCTGCGCCGCCCTGGCCGGGAGGGTGCCGGACCTGGCCCCCGACCGGGTGTGGTGGCGGCTGCCGCCGGCGGGCTCGCTGGAGTTGTGGCTGCCCGAGCCGGGGGAGCTGCCGGCCGGCGCCCTCGGGGAGAACGTCCTCGGGAACCTCGCCGTGCTCGACGCGGGACTGCGGGAGCGGTTCGGGGTCTCGCCGAAGGTGCTGCGGGGCAACGCCGCTTCGGGACTGGTCGGAGCCCTGCGGGTACTGCTCGACCGGGTGCCGGGGGGCGCGGCCGTGGAGGTGGCCGGTGAACTGCTCGGCGAGGGCGGGGCGCTCGCCGGGACGGGCACCTTCGTCCACGAGGAGGGGCTCGGCGTGGCCTTCGTACGGCGCAGCTGCTGTCTGTACTACAAGGTGCCGGGCGGCGGGCTCTGCGGGGACTGCGTGCTGCGCACGAGGTAGCGCGGGCGCGCCGGAGCGGGCCATCGGGGAGCAGGGCTGCTCCCCGACGGCCCGCGGGGGGGGGTGCTGTGGAACCGGTGGGACCAGTGGTGCCGATGGGACTAGAAGGTCAGGTTCCAGGAGTCGATCTTGCCGGTGTCGCCGCCGGCGTTGTCGTTGACCCGCAGCTTCCAGGTGCCGTTGGCGACCTCCGAGGAGGCGTTCACGGTGTAGACCTGGTTGATGTTGTCGGTGCTGCCGCCGGCCCGGTTGTGGACCGTGTACACGGAGCCGTCGGGGGCGATCAGGTCGACCTTCAGGTCACCGATGTAGGTGTGCACGATGTTCACGCCCACCTTGAGGGTGGCCGGGGCGTTGCCCGTGACACCGCTGACGGCGATGGAGCTCTCCACGGTGGTGTTGTCGCCGATGGCGACGTCACCGGTGTTCTCGAAGTACTTGCCGGGGGGCGGGGTGGACCCGACCGCCTTCAGGGCGTCGACCTGGCCCTCTCCGAAGAACCCGTTGTTGGCCGTGGTGCCCTTGCACCGGCTGTCCGACGGGCAGGCGGTGTCGTTGGCCTGGGTGGCCAGCTTGTCGCGGATCTGGGCCGGCGTGATGCCCGGGTTGGTGCTGGCGATGAGCGCGGCCACACCGGTGACGTGCGGGCTGGCCATCGAGGTGCCGCTCATGGTGGCGTAGGTGCCGCCCGGCGCGGTCGAGTAGACGTTGCTGCCCGGCGCGGAGACGTCGATGACGCCCTGACCGAAGTTGGAGAACGACGCCTTGGTGGTGCCGGTGCCGTTCGCCGCGACCGTGACCACGCCCGGGAGTTCGGTCGGGATGTCCAGGCAGGCGTTGGTGATGGTGCGGGTGACCGGCGTCGAGTCGTTCGGGCTCTCGGTGTCGGTCGTCTTGTTGGCCAGGTCGATGTTGGAGTTGCCGGCCGCCGCGACCTGGAGCGAACCCTTGCCCTCCGCGTACTCCTGGGCGCGCTTGACGCCCTCGATGATCGCGGCCTGGTCGAGGTTGTCCGGGCAGTTGAACTGCCACGGGTCCGTGTAATAGCTGTTGTTGGTGACCTTGAAGCCGTGGTCACCGGCCCACATGAACCCGCAGACGGTGTTCTCGGCGAAGAAGAGCGAGGAGCCGGGCTCGGCGATGCGCACCGAGGAGATCTTCACGCCCGGGGCCACGCCGACGACGCCCTTGCCGTTCTTGGCGGCGGCGACCGTACCGGCCACGTGGGTGCCGTGGGTGCCGACGTCGCGCCAGGCGCCCGTACGGGTGTCCGGCTTGCCGTAGGCGCAGGAGACCGAGTCGGCCGCGTTGAAGTTCGGGGCCAGGTCCTGGTGCTGGTCGTCCACGCCGGTGTCCAGGATGCCGACCTTGACGGAGGGCGAGCCGGTGGTGACGGCCCAGGCCTGGTCGGCCTTGATCTGGGTCATGTCGACGCGGGCCGGCTCGCCCGCGGGCGTGGCGGCCTGCGCCGGGTTGGCGGGCAGCGCCGGGTCGTAGGCGTCGGCCGGCACGTCCGAGGTGCGGGTGGCACCCACCTTCTGGACCCCGCTCACGCCGCGCATGGTCGTGGCGAAGGTGCCGGAGGTGGTGTGGGCCAGGACCACGCCGATGGCGTCGTAGTACTGGAAGACCGTGCCGCCGTTGGCCGCGACGGCGTTGCGGACCGCGGTGGTGTCACCCGGAGCGGTGATCACGAGGTAGGCGCGGGTGCCGGCGGCCCAGGTCGCACTCTGGGAAGTCGGCGCCGCGGCCTTGGGCGCCGCGGATGCGGAGCCGGCCTTGACGGGAGAGCCGGAAGGCGAGACGGGGGCGGTGCCGGCGAGCGCGGCGGGGGCCCCGAAAGCGAGTGCGGCGCCGAGGGTGGCGGCCAGCACGAGAGTACGTCGAGGTCGGCTGGATATGTGGGGTATCAATGCGTCCTCCGATGACGCGATGGTGCTGGTGGCACCTATCGCGTCGTACGAAACGAGTGGTGGACGCAAGATGTCAGACGGATGCCCCGGTATGGAAGTACCTTTTACAGCACTACGGTTCGCACGCCGGTGGCTGAAATTCGTCTATTTCGAGCGGTGTCGGAAGATGACGGGGCCGACCGGGCTGGGCACCGTGGGGGCGAACCCTGCCCGGCCGGCCCGTACGGGCGTACCGGCTAGGCCGGAACGCCGTCCTTGGGGCCGCCCGCGGGCGGCGGCACCGCGGCCACCGGCTCCCCGGCCGGGTCGCCGTGGTCGGCGGGGGCCGTCACGTGCGCGTCGTCGATGAGCGTGCTCTCGTCGAAGGGCAGCCGTCCCGCGAGGACTTCACCGGCCCGTGCGCGGTCGAACTCCTTCGTCCACGTCCCGATGAGGACCGTCGCGACGGCGTTGCCCGCGAAGTTGGTCAGCGCCCGGGCCTCGCTCATGAACCGGTCGATGCCCACGATCAGGCCCACTCCGTCGACGAGTTCCGGCCGGTGCGACTGGAGCCCGCCCGCCAGCGTGGCCAGACCCGCGCCGGTGACCCCGGCCGCGCCCTTCGACGCGATGACCATGAAGAGCAGCAGCGAGATCTGCTCGCCCAGTGCGAGCGGCTTGCCCATCGCCTCGGCGATGAACAGCGAGGACATCGTCAGGTAGATCGCGGTCCCGTCCAGGTTGAAGGAGTACCCGGTCGGCACCGTGATCCCCGTGACGGGACGCGAGACCCCCAGGTGCTCCATCTTCGCGATGAGCCGCGGCAGCGCCGACTCCGACGAGGAGGTCGACAGGATCAGCAGGAACTCGCGGCCCAGGTAGCGCAGCAGGGCGAAGACGCTGACTCCCGTGCACACCCGCAGCAGCGTGCCGAGCACCACGAACACGAACAGCAGACAGGTCGTGTAGAAGCCGATCATGATGACGGCCAGGGATTTGAGCGCGTCCATGCCCGTCGCCCCGACCACCGCCGCGATCGCGCCGAAGGCACCCACCGGCGCCGCCCACATGATCATCGCGAGCACCCGGAACACCAGTTTCTGCACGTGCCCGATCCCGCGCAGCACCGGCTCGCCCGCGGAGCCCATGGCCTGCAGCGCGAACCCGCAGAGCAGCGCCACCAGCAGCGTCTGCAGCACCTGCCCGCCGGTGAAGGCGGACACCAGCGTGGTCGGGATGATCCCGAGCAGGAACTCCGGAGTGCTCTGCGCCCCGCCCGCCTTGGCCTGCGCCTCACCCGCGTGCTTCACGGCCTCGGTCAGGTGCAGCCCGCTGCCCGGTTCCAGGAGGTTGCCGACCAGCAGTCCGATCGCCAGCGCGACCGTGGACATCACCATGAAGTAGCCCAGGGCGAGCCCGCCCACCGCCCCCACCTTGGCGGCCTTGCGGACGGAACCGATGCCCAGCACGATCGTGCAGAAGATCACCGGCGAGATCATCATCTTGATGAGGTTGACGAAGCCGGTGCCCAGCGGCTTGAGCTCCACGGCCACGCCGGGCGCGGCGAAGCCGACGGCGATGCCGAGCAGCACCGCGGCGATCACCGCGATGTAGAGATAGTGCGTTCTGTCGCGCCTGGCGGCCACGATGCCTCCTGGTGGTGAAGTCGTTCCGGGAGACCATCGCCCAGCGCTGTGACCCCGGTCACCCTTGCGTTCATTGAGTTCACGACCCGGTGCACACTGAGCGCCATGTTCCGCTTCCCCCGGCCCCCGCGCAGTCTCGCCGGCCAGCTCTTCGCCATGCAGGTGCTGCTGGTCGCCGTGGTCGTCGCCGGGTGCGCCGTCTTCGCGTACGCCGGCGCGCGCGGCCAGGCCGAGGACGCCGCCCGGCGTCAGGCCGGGGCCGTGGCCCACGCGGTCGCCGACTCGCCGTCCGTGCGCGAGGCCGTACGGGGAGCCGCGCGCGGGACCGACCCCTCGACCGCCCTCCAGCCCTACGCGGAGAAGGTCCGCACCGACTCCGGCGTGGACTTCGTGACGATCATGGCCCCCGACGGCCGGCGCTGGACCCACCCCGACCCGAGGCGCATCGGCGAGCCCTACCTCGGCAACACCGCCCCCGCGCTGCGCGGCGAGACCTTCAGCGAGACCTACACCGGCACCCTCGGCCCCTCCATCCGCGTGGTCACCCCGCTCACCGACGGCGGCCGGATCGTCGGCCTCGTCAGCTCCGGGATCACCGTCCGGGCGATCAGCGACCGGCTCGCCGCGCAGCTCTCGGCGCTCGCCTGGGTCGCCGGCGGGGCGCTCGCCCTCGGCGGCCTCGGCACCTACGTGGTCAACGCCCGGCTGCGCCGTCACACGCACGGCATGAACGCGGCCGAGCTGAGCCGGATGTACGACTACCACCAGGCCGCCCTGCACGGCGTCCGTGAAGGGCTGCTGCTGCTCGACGGGCAGCGCAGGATCACCCTGATCAACGACGCCGGCCGCGAACTCCTGGGCCTGCGGGGCGCGATGACCGGCACGGGCGTCGCCGACCTGGGGCTGCCCGCCCCCCTGACGGGCGCGCTGCTCGCCGACCGGCCCCGGGTGGACGAGGTGCACCTGACCGCCGACCGGGTGCTCGTCGTCAACAGCTCGCCCGTGGCGGGCGGCGGCCGCCGCGGCACCGTCGTCACTCTGCGCGACCACACCGAACTCCAGGCGCTGACCGGCGAACTGGACCGGGAACGGGGATTCACCCAGGCCCTGCGTTCCCAGGCCCACGAGGCGGCCAACCGGCTGCACACCGTGGTCTCCCTGATCGAACTCGGGCGCGCCGACGAGGCGGTGGAGTTCGCCACCGCCGAACTGGAGCTCGCACAGGCGCTGACGGACCAGGTCATCGCCGCGGTCGGGGAGCCCGTACTCGTCGCGCTGCTGCTGGGCAAGGCCGCCCAGGCGCACGAGCGGGGCGTGGAGCTGGTCGTGACGCCCGACAGCCGCAGCCTCGCCGAGGGGGGTGACCTGCCGCCGGCCCGCGACCTGGTCACCGTGCTGGGCAACCTCATCGACAACGCGGCCGACGCCGTCACCTGCGTCCCCGGCGCGCGGATCGCGGTGACCCTGCGGCCCGAGGGGGACGAACTGCTCCTGCGGGTCGCCGACAACGGCCCCGGGCTGCCGGAGGGCGTCGACGTGTTCCGCCGGGGCTGGTCCGGCAAGGGCGAGGGGCGGGGTCTGGGTCTCGCGCTGGTGCGGCAGGTGGCGCAGCGGTACGGCGGGAGCGTGACCGCCGCCCAGGGTCCGGCCGGGGGCGCGGAGTTCACCGTACGGCTGCCTGCCCCGGGCGGTGCGCGATGACCGCGGCAGGGGGGAGCGCGGGCGAGGTGCGGGTGCTGATCGTCGAGGACGACCCGGTGGCCGCCGACGCGCACGCGCTGTACGTCGGGCGGGTGCCCGGATTCACGGCGGTCGGGGTCGCCCACTCGCTCGCCGAGGCCACCCGGCACCTGGAACGGACCCGGGTCGACCTGCTGCTGCTCGACCTCACCCTGCCCGACGGGCACGGACTGCGCTTCGCGCGCGGGCTGCGGGCCGCCGGGCACCCCGTCGACGTGATCGCGGTGACCTCCGCCCGGGACCTGGCCGTGGTCCGCGAGAGCGTTTCCCTCGGCGTGGTCCAGTACGTACTGAAGCCCTTCGCCTTCCCGACCCTGCGCGAACGGCTCCTGCGCTACGCCGAGTTCCGCCAGGCGGCGGGCGAGGCGGCCGGTCAGGACGACGTGGACCGGGCGATGGCCGCCCTGCGCGCCCCCCGCCCGGCCCAGCTCCCCAAGGGGCTGAGCGCGCCGACCCTGGACCGGGTCGCCGCCCTGCTGAGGGCGGCGACCGAGGGGTTGACCGCGGCGGGGGCGGCCGAGGCGGCCGGGATCTCCCGCATCACAGCCCGCCGCTACCTGGAGCACCTGGTGGACACCGGTCGCGCGGACCGGACCCCCCGGTACGGCCAGGTCGGCCGCCCCGAACTGCACTACCGCTGGCTGGCGGCGTCTCAGGCGTCGAACGTGTAGAACTTCCGGTGGTCCAGCATGTCCGCCGGAGTGACGTCGTTCCACGGCCGCATGGTGTCGTGCAGGTCCACCACGTTCGGGGTGCCCGCCGCCGGCAGGTAGGCGGACTGCGGGTGCAGGGCCTGCCAGTCGGCCCACAGCTTGTCCACGAAGGCGTGGTGCATCCAGAAGACCGGGTCGTTCGGGGACACCCCGGTCGACATCTGCCCGCCGACCCACACGTGCACCCGGTTGTGGAGGTTGGCGCCCCGCCAGCCCTCCAGGCTGTTGCGGAAGCCGCTCGAAGCGCTGTTCCAGGGGGCCGCGTCGTACACGGGGATGGCCAGTACGGCGTCCACCTCGGCCCGCGTCGGCAGCTCGGCGACGCCGGTGCCGAGGGCCCGGCGCAGGTACGCGCGCCCGTCCACCCGCACGTTCACGTTCCACTTGCCACCCGCGTGGGCGAACGGGCCGTCGAGGACCTGGCCGTCCCGGGCGCGGCCGGTGCCGCCGAGGAAGTCGGCGGCCCAGAGCGAGGAGCGCGAGGTGCGGTCGGCGGTCCAGTCCCAGTAGGGGAGCGAGACGTTCTTGTCGACCTTCTGCAGCTCCGCCTCGAACTCCAGCAGGAAGCGGCGGTGCCAGGGCAGGAAGGAGGGGGAGCGGTGACCGACGCGGTCGCCGGAGTCCGTGTCGGACATGATGAAGCCGTTGTGGGTGGTCACGAAGCGGTCGTACGTGCCGGTGCGCTTGAGCTCCAGCAGGGCCGCGGTGAAGGCGCGCTTCTCCTCGGCCGTGAGCGCGGCCTGGTTCTTGCGGACGGTCATGCCGCACCGCCGAACGGGGCGAGCTCGGAGCCCTGGAGGTCGCGGACCGCGGCGCGGGCGAGGGAGAGCGGGTCGGCAAAGGTCTCGTAGTGGTTGACCACGCTGATCCAGCTGCCGTCGGCGTTGCGCATCACGTGCAGCTCGCGGCCGTCTATCCGGACGGTGGGCAGTCCGGCGCCGTGGTGGCCGCCGTGGTGGCCGCCCCCGTCCTGGGTTATCCGGATGCGGCGGCCCTGGTAGACCTCTTCGGTGGCCGTGCCCGAGGTCGTCGGGGTCGTGGCCGGGGTGGCGTTCGCGGCGGTGGCCGCCACGCCTAATGCGGTGAGTGCGCCGGCAGTGGTGCCTGCCAAGGCCTGTCGGCGGGTGATCTTGTTCATGACCGAAGAGGTATCAGGGCGAAGAAGACCACTGGCCGATATCCGGACATCCATGGATAAGTTGCCGGTAGAACAAGTTGGATGATCTTCCCGTTCGAGCCGGCTCCAGTGGTCCGAACGGGAAGACCTGCGGGTGAAACCCTACTCGACAGTAAATCCTCCGGTCGAACCGGCGGGCTATGGAGGGGGTCACATCGTCGAGTCGGCCGGAAGCGGCGGTGCGTGCCGACCGACTGCCGCCGAGATTCCTTACCTTCTGTCCCATATAGTCCCGATATGCCTCTTCATGAGACGAAAGACGAAGGCGCGCTCGACGCCTGGACGGATGTGTTCGCCTCCGCGCTGAGCGGTCAGATCCTCCCCAAGTACCGGATCCCGGAAGAGCACTCGCCCACCGAGGTGGTCTACCAGCTCCTCCACAACGAGCTCCTCCTCGACGGCAACGCCGCCCAGAACCTGGCCACCTTCTGCACCACCTGGTCGGACGACGGCGTGCACCGCCTGATGAACGAGTGCCTCGACAAGAACATGATCGACAAGGACGAGTACCCGCAGACCGCCGAGATCGAGGAACGCTGCGTCAACATCCTCGCCGACCTGTGGAACGCCCCCGCCGGAACCACCGCCACCGGCTGCTCGACCACCGGCTCCAGCGAGGCCGCCATGCTCGGCGGACTCGCCCTCAAGTTCCGCTGGCGCGAGCGCCGCCGCGCCCAGGGCCTGCCCGTGGACCGCCCCAACCTGGTGTGCGGCCCGGTCCAGATCTGCTGGGAGAAGTTCGCCCGCTACTTCGACGTCGAACTGCGCCCGGTCCCCCTGGAGCCCGGAGCCACCGGCCTGCGCGCCCACCAGCTCGCCGACTACGTGGACGAGAACACCATCGGCGTCGTCGCCATCATGGGCGTGACCTACACCTGCGACTACGAGCCCGTCGCCGAGTTCTCCGCCGCCCTCGACGCGATCCAGGCCGAGCACGGCTGGGACATCCCCATCCACGTCGACGGCGCGAGCGGCGGCTTCGTCGCGCCCTTCCTCCACCCCGACGTGGTGTGGGACTTCCGGCTGCCGCGCGTGGCCTCGATCAACACCTCCGGGCACAAGTACGGACTCGCACCCCTCGGCGTCGGCTGGATCGTCTGGCGCACCGCCGACCTGCTCCCCGCCGACCTCGTCTTCAACGTGGACTACCTCGGCGGCGACATGCCGACCTTCGCCCTCAACTTCTCCCGCCCCGGCGGCGAGGTCATCGCCCAGTACTACCTCTTCCTGCGCCTGGGTCGCGGCGGCTACCGGCGCGTCCAGCAGGCCTGCGCCGACACCGCCCAGTACCTCGCCGGCGAGATCGCCGCCATGGGCCCCTTCACCCTCCTGTACGACGGCCAGGGCGGCCTCCCCGCCGTCTCCTACACGCTCACCGACCCGGCGGGATCCCCCTTCACCCTCTACGACCTCTCCGACCGGCTGCGCATGCGCGGCTGGCAGGTGCCCTCGTACCCGCTGCCGCCCGCCCGCGACGACACCGTGATCCAGCGGGTGCTCATCCGGCACGGCGTGACCCGCGACCAGATCGCCCTCCTCGTGGCCGACCTGCGCCGGGCCGTCGAACACCTCACCGCCACGCCCCCGCCCGCACCCGCGACCGAGCCGCGGTCGGGCTTCCACCACTGAGGCCCCGCACCGGCACCGCCTAGTGCTCTGGCCGGAAAGGTTTGCCGACTCGCGGCGTCCGGTGCGGTGCATCGCAAGGCGGAGGGCCACGGCTCGTACTGGACGTACTTGCGTGGCCCGACAACGCGGCGAGGTGCCGTGCCGGGCGTCGTGAGGCGGTGAACCTTTCCGGTCAGAGCACTAGCCGGACGCCGACCAGCGCATGCCCAGTGCGTCGAGCGCCGCCACCCGCTCCGGGGTGAGCGAGCCCGCGCGGGAGCGCTGGTTGGCGATCCAGGCCCCCAGCCGCACCTCCTGGTCGCCGACCGGCTCCACGTGCTTGCGCGGCACCCTGAGGTGCCGCTCGCGCTGGTGGAACCGCCGGGCCGCCTCCAGATGGGCCGCCCACGCCTCGGCGTGGCTGCGGCGCGGCCGCGGACGCTCCGCCTCGCTCGCCGGGGTCACGCCCAGGGTGTGCTCCAACAGCCAGCGCTGCGCCCACGACAGCCGCTCCCAGTTCAGCCGCTGGGCACGGACCCACACGCCCAGGTCCTCGCCCTGGGCCAACACCTCACCCGGCGCGAGCGGCAACCGGCCGCCCGCGTCCAGGTGCACCCGGGTCAGGTGGAAGGCGCGCTGCCAGGAGATCTCCCAGTCCGGGCACCAGGAGGCGTCGATGGCCTCCAGCGCCTCGCGCCGCTCCGGCGACAGCGCCCCCGGACCCTCCCGGCGGGCCGCGGCCCGCTGGTTCTTCACCCACACCCCGACCGGCGCGCCGCCCCAGGTGGCGTCCGCGGGCGGCAGCAGGTGCCCGTGCTCCGCCGCCCAGGCGCGGGCCGCCGAGAGCCCTTCCGCGAAGGCCACGTCGAAGTGGCTCCACACCATGCCCAGCGCGTCGAGCTCGGCCGCCCGCTCCCGGCCGAGCGCGCCCCGGCGGTAGGTGCGCCGCACGTCCGCGATCCACTGGCCGAGCGGGAAGCGGGCGAGCCCGGGCGGCCAGGCCTCGTCGCCCGTCGGCGCCTTGAAGCCGAACGGGACCTTCAGGTCCCCGGCCGCGGCGGCGTAGATCCGGGCGGCCTCGACCCCACGCCGCCAGTGCTCGTGCTCCGGGTTCAGGACGCGCAGCCGGACGAAGGCGGCCAGCAGCGCCGGATCCCGCGGCGTGGAGAAGCTCAGCAGCCCCTCGGCGCCGCCGCCGGGGCCGCCCGGCGCCGCCGCGGCGCCCTGGGTCCCGCCCGGCACCTGCGGCTGGGCCAGCGACTCGACGAGCCGGGTGTCGTGCGCGCGCAGCGCCTCCAGCAGCCGCGCCAGGTCCCCGTACGCCCGGGAGGTCAGCATCTCCGCCGGACTCTCGCCCGGCCCCAGCAGCACCGGCACCACCAGCGAGGCGACCTTCCCCTCCCCGGGACGGATCCGCAGCGCCCGCCCGACGGCCTGCACCAGGTCGGGCATGGAGCCCCGTACGTCGGCCCAGAAGACGGAGTCGCACTCCTTGGTGTCGACCCCCTCGCCCAGCACCCGGACGCTGCCGAGGAACGCCTTCTCGGCGACCCGCGGATCGGCGAACGCGCCCAGCACCCGCCGCCGCTGCGCGGCCGAGTGCTGCCCGCACAGCCAGTCCGCCCACACCCGACGGGGATACACCGGGCGCGGGGCGCGGCTCGTCAGCCGCAACCGCGCGGCCACCGCCGGCAGACCGGCCGCGAACGCCTCGGCCTCCTTGGTCAGGTGATGGAAGACCAGCGTCCGCCGGAACCCCTGGTGCACCGCGGCCTTCACGAGCGCCGTCTGCAGCGCGGCGAGCCGGGCCCCGCGCACCTCGTCCGAGCGCCCGTCACGGCCCATCAGCACGGCCGCCTGGAAACCCGGATCGGTCACGTCCACGCACACCACCCGGTACGGGGCGCAGATCCCCCGGTCGATGGCCTCGGACAGCGAGAGCGTGTAACAGCGGGCGCCGAACGGCCCCCGCGGATCGTCCTCCATCGAGGCGACCAGTTCGCCGCGCCCCTTGGCACCGCTGCCGCCGCCCTCCTCCTCGCTCTCCTCGCCGTCCTGCCAGACCCGGGGCGTGGCCGTCAGGTAGAGCCGACGGAGTGCGGGGATCCGCGTGTTGTCGTGGACCACCGCCCAGGGCTTCCCGATCCGCCCGGAGGTGCGGTGCGCCTCGTCGACCACGACCAGGTCCCACCCGGGCAGCCCGGCCAGGTGCGCCCGCTCGACGATGCCCAGACCGAGCGAGGCGTACGTCGCGAACACGGTCACCCGGTCCACCGAAGGGCCGCACCAGCGGGCCAGCTCCGCCGGATCGGTGGTCGTGGGCACCCCCGCGTCCTCCCCGCGCAGCGAGCACACGGCGAGGGACCGCCCGGTGCGACCGCCGTCCCGCCAGGCCGCGGCCGTCTGCACCAGCAGGTCCAGTGAGGGCACCAGTACGAGGACCCGCCCGGCCCGCAGCTCCTCGGCCGAGCGGACGGCGACGAGGGACTTCCCCGACCCCGTCGCCATGATCACCTGGGTGCGCAGCCCGGCCTCCGGGACCCGGCCCCCGGCGGGCAGCTCCAGGGCCCGCACCACCGCGTCGACGGCCTCACGCTGGTGCGGGCGCAGCTGCTTCCTCGCCACCTGACTCACCCCACCCCTGTGATCTGCTGATTCGTCTCCAGCTCCTATCCTGCCCTGATTTTGACGCAGGCGCCCGGAAGTGCGTGACACGGCTCACACCAGAGAGCGTCAAGTCTGGTCGGCTTCTCTTGTCCCATGGACATGAACGAGACCAAGAACGTACTGCTGGCCGGGGCGAGCGGAGTCCTGGGACGCCACATCACCGAGGCGCTCACCCGCGACGGACACACCGTGGTCAGCCTCGGCCGGGGCGCGGGCGCCGACGTCCGCGCCGACCTGATGGACCGCGACGGGCTGCTGCGCGCGGTCGACGGCCTCAAGGTCGACACCGTCGTGCACGCCGCGACCGCACTGCGCGAGGCACCGATGCGGCACAAGGACGTGTTCGCCACCGACGACCTGCGGCTCACCGGCACCAAGCACCTGATGGAGGCCGCCCGCATCGTCGGCGCCCGCCGCGTCATCTCCGAGTCGATGGTCTTCGGCTACGGCTACCGCGACTTCGGCGACCACGTCATCACCGAGGAGGCCGACCCCTACGCCCCGATCGGCGACCCGGCCGTGGAACGCCACCTCGAAGGCATGCGGGTCAAGGAACAGCTGATCCTCGGCGACCCGGACATCGAGGGGATCGCGCTGCGCTTCGGCCTCTTCTACGGCGCCGGCGGAACCGAATCGTTCGTCGAGCTGCTGCGCAAGCGGAAGATCGCGGCGGTCGCCGACCGGGGCAGGGTGCTGCCCTGGGTCGACCTCGCCGACGCCGGCCGCGCCGTGGCCCTCGCCGTCGAAGGCGGCCGCGCGGGGGAGGCGTACAACATCGTCGACGACACCCCGATGGGCTTCGGAGGGTACGTGAAGAAGGTCGCCGAGGCCTTCGGGACCCCGAAGCCGCCGACCGTGCCCGCCTGGCTGATGCGCCCCGTGTCCTACGTCCACCGGGTCGTCAACACGAACATGCGCGTCTCCAACGCCAAGGCGAGGGCCGCTCTCGGATGGGCGCCGAGCCACCCCGGATGCACCGAAACCCTCCGGGCGCTCGCGGCGAAGTGAGCCGGAAAGCGAGACGGACGCCGGCCGGACCTTGATCGTCCGGCCGGGCGGTGCCACCGTGTCGATCATGACTGACCCCTTCGAGGAGCACCGGCGCCTGCTGTTCGCGGCCGCCTACCGCATGCTGGGCAGCGTCGCCGACGCCGAGGACATCGTGCAGGACGCCTGGCTGGCCTGGCACCGCGCCGACCGGGCGTCCGTCGAGAACCCCAGGGCGTACCTGGTGCGCACCGTCACCAACCTCAGCCTGAACCGGCTGGGGTCGGCCCGGGTCGTCCGCGAGACGTACGTCGGGCCCTGGCTCCCCGAACCCCTCCTCACCGCGCCCGACATAGCGGAGGAGGCCGAGTTGGCCGACACCGTCTCGATGGCGGTCCTGGTCGTCCTGGAGACCCTGACCCCCACCGAGCGGGCCGTGTTCGTGCTCCGCGAGGTGTTCGGCTACTCCTACGCGGAGATCGCCGAGGTCGTCGGGAAGTCCGCGGCGGCCGTCGGCCAGTGCGCGCACCGGGCCCGCGAACACGTGCGCTCCCGCCGCCCCCGCTTCACCGCCGACGCCGCAGAACAGCGCGAGATCGCCGAGAAGTTCCGCGCGGCCTGCGCCGGCGGAGACCTGGGCGAGGTGCTCGCGCTCCTCGCCCCCGACGTCGTCTCCTGGTCGGACGGCGGCGGCGTCGTCACGGCCGCCCGCCGCCCGCTGCACGGCCCGGACCACGTCGCCCGCTGGTTCCTCGGCGTCCTGGCCAAACCCGAGGTCCGGGGAGTCGAGATGCACCCCGCCGAGATCAACGGCGAGCCGGGCCTGCTGCTGGTGTACGGCGGCGTGAACGCCGGCGCCCTCACCTTCGAGGCCGTCGACGGCCGGATCACCGCGCTGCGCCTCGCGATCAACCCGCGGAAGCTGCGCGGCATCCAGGCCTGAGGCGCCCTACCGGGCGCCGAAGTTCTGCGTCCACCAGGGGCCGCCCGCCCCCTGGTGGATGCCCACCCCGATGTCCTTGAAGGAACAGTTGAGGATGTTCGCCCGGTGGCCCGGGCTGTTCATCCAGGAGTCCATGACCGACTTCGCCGTCTGCTGGCCCCGCGCGATGTTCTCCCCGTAGGTCGACCAGCGGTACCCGGCCGCGGTCGTCCGGTCGCCCGGGTCCTTGCCGTCGGGGTTGGTGTGGTCGAAGAAGTTCCGCGCCGCCATGTCGTCGGAGTGCCCCTGGGCGGCGGCCCGCAGCTGCGAGTCCTCCTTCAGGGGGCCGCAACCGGCCGTCGCCCGCTCGGAGTTCACCAGGGCTATCACCTGCCCGGCCATGCCCTGCGGCGCCGGCGCCGGCGGGGGAGCGGAGGTCTTCTTGGCCGGGGACGCCGAGGTCTTCGCCGGGGTGGGGCTCGGGCTCGGGCTCGCGGAGGCTGACGCCGAAGCCGAGGCGGAGGGCGACGGAGAGGCGGAGGCCGACGGGGAGGGCGGCGCGGCGGCGGACTCGGTCGCCGAGAGCGCGGCCAGCGGGGCGGGCGCGTCCGCGTCCTTCTCGCCGCCGGAACCGGGAAGCGTGCCCAGGTACACGAGGCCGCCGCCCGCCACGCACGCCGCGAGCACCGCCGCGCCGACCACCCGGCGGCGCTGCCGGCGCCGCTTGCGCAGCCGGCCCCGACCGCCGTCCCCGGTCCCGCCGGCCGTGGCGCCCACCTCGGCGAGCTCGCCCGGGCCCGCGTCGTAGGCGGCGGCGGTGGGGGCGAAGCCGGTCGCCCCGGCCGTACGCGTCCACGCTGCCAGCGCCGCCGAAAGCGGTACGAGCGCCAGCCCGGCCAGCAGCCCCTCCGCCGGGACCAGGCCGCTCCACAGCCCGGAGCACCGGACGCACTCGCGCGCGTGGCGGGCTATTCGCTTGCGCCACAGCGCGGACGGCTCCCCGTCCCAGGTCGCCACCACGGCCCGCAGCTCCTCGCACCGCGGCTGCGCGTCCAGCGCCCGCTCGACCACCCGCGCCGACTCCAGCTGCGCCTTCATCCGCTGCACCCGCACCGCCGCGTGCTGCGTCGGCAGTTCCAGGGCGGTGGCCACCTCGGCGCGGGTCAGCTCCCCGGCGCACTCCAGCCACCACAGCGACAGCAGCGCCCGGTCGTCGGGCTCCAGCCAGCGCGTGGCGCGGGCCGTCTCGCGCCGCTGGCCCGACAGGTTCAGGCGTACGACGGTCAGGTCGACGAAGTCGGCCCCCGGGTCGGCCACGTCGTCGGCCGCGTCCAGGGCGGCGCTCTGGCCGAAGCCGCTCTGCCGGTCCTGCCAGTGCGCCCGGACCCGGTTCATCGCGATCGCCACCAGCCAGGACCGGAAGCTCTCGTCCGAGCGCAGGCCGCCGAGCCCGTCGAGGGCGCGCAGCATGGTGTCCTGGACCACGTCGTCCACGTCGACGGACCCGTTCAGGGCCCGCCCGACGATGTTGTAGACCAGCGGCAGATGGGTGGCGACGAGCTCGTCCTGCGCCCGCGAATCGCCCGCGCGGGCCGCTGCCACCAGCGCTGCCGTCTGCTGAGTACTCATGTGATGTCCCTGTCCGTACCGGCGGTCGATGATGCCCAATACCTGGGAGACCGTCGAGAGGGGCCCCGATAACAGTTATCCGGAATCTTTTCTCTCCCGACATTCGAGAACGGCCAAAAGGGGCAAATGGGCTAAACCGCCCAATCAACTCCCTTCCCGTCATATGCCCCTTGATGCTGTGTCAGCGGCAATCGTGCGAGGCATAATCGGAACCGTCGTCTCCGGAAGCGGTGGAGCCATGGGGGCACGGACCGATCTCCCAGGCGGACTTCCGCACCGACCGACCCCCAAGGCACTCGTAGATGTCCCTGGCCAGCCGCCCCCGCCTCGCGGCCCTGCTCGCCGCGATCACCGTCGGCGTCGCCGGGACGACCGCCTGGGCCTACGGACACGTGACCGGTCGAGAGTCGGACGGCGCTGAGGCGTTCGTCACACCGAGCGTGACCGAGGGCTCCGCGCTCCAGGTCGTCGCGCACCCCGACGACGACCTCTTCTTCATGAACCCCGACCTGAGCCGCTCCATATCGACGGGCATCAAGGTCACCACCGTCTACCTCACCTCCGGTGAGTCCGACGGCAGGAACGAGGCCCACAGCCCGCACCTGCAGGACGCCGCCGGCCCCGCCGACCGCGCCGCCTACGCGGAGGCCCGGCAGAACGGCATACGCGCCGCCTACGCGGAGATGGCCACCGGCGAACGCACCAGCGCCTGGCGGCGCACTTCCATACCCACCGCCGGCGGGGGCAGCGCGGAGGTGGACGTGCTCGTCGCCAGGCCCGAGGTCAACCTGGTGTGGATGCAGCTCCGCGAGGCCCGCAGCATCTCCGGGGACAACCCGGACAGCCTGCGCGGACTCTGGGACGGCAAGGTGCCCGCCCTGGGGGCGCAGCTGACCTCCGGGACGCCGGTCAAGCTCTCGTTCTCGTACACCAAGGACCAGGCCGTGGCCGCCATCGCGGACGTGTTCGCACGGTACGAGCCGACGACGATACGGACGCAGGACCCGACCCCCGGCAGGACGGAAGCGGGCACCTTCCTCGACCATCAGGACCACGTGTACGGCGCCCGCTTCGTACAGGCCGCCGCCGAGCGCTACGCGAAGTCCGCCGACCGGCCGCATTTCTCGGTCCAGAACTACGTGAGCTACCCGAACAGCTCGCTGCCCCCGACGCTCGACCCGCGGACCGCCGAGGAGAAGCTCGGCTACCTCAAGACCTACGCCTGGATGGACCACCAGGACTGGTGCGGCAGCCCCGCCGGCTGTGGAGACCGCAAGACCGCGACCCGGCCCACCGGCGCGGGCTGGAGCCAGACCATCCGCTACAGCCGGGGCGACGGAACGTCCTGGCTGACCGAAGGCACCCGGGGCCGGCTGTGGGCCTTCGCGGTACTGGACGGCCGGATGGCGTACTGGTCGCGCACCGGCGCGCAGGCACCCTGGCAGGGCCCCCGGTTCCTTCCCGGCACCGGCCCCGGCACCGTCGTCGACGCCGGCGCGAAGGCGGTACGGCTGCCCGACGGCAGGATCGCCGTGTTCGCCACCCGTACGACCCTGGGCGCGACGGCCCAGGACTACGCCAGGGACGTCGTGTACGCCGTACAGGCCGCGGCCGACGGGGCGTTCGGCCCGTGGCGATCCCTGGGCACCCCCGACACCACCGACATATCCGGCACCTCGGCCATCAGCGGACCGGCCGTCGCGGTCGATCCGACGGGCCGGATGACGGTGTACGTACGCGATTCCGCGCGCACGCTGCGCGCCCGGGCACAGACGGCCGAGGGCGGCTCGTTCGGCGCCTGGGAGGAACTGGGCGGCGCCGGCCTCCAGGGCGATCCGGTCACCGCGACCGACGGATCGGGGCGGCGGCACGTGTACGCGGCGACCTCCGGGTCCGTCCTGGCCTGGGTCCGGTCGGCACCGGGCGAACCGGTCGACGGCCCGTTCCCGACCGGGCTGCCGCAGACCACGGGCGTGCTCTCGGCGAGCCCGGAAGGCGACGGAGTCCGGCTGTTCTTCCGCCGGCCCGGCACCGGGAACGTCTGCACGAGCCTGGCCGGCCCGGGCGACCCCGCGCCGGAGTTCTCCCCGGTCGCCGAGGAGGGCGGGCTGGGCGGTTACGGCGCGGTCGGCGTCGCGGGCCATCTGCTCGCGGGCCGCGCGGACTCGGGCACGGCCGGATCGGCGGTCACGGACGGTCCGCGCTCCTGGCAGCAGTCCCAGATGCTCTACACCGGGGCACCGGCGGCCGTGGCCGAGACGTCCGGAACGGCCGTCGCGGCGGTCCTCGGCCTGGACGCCGAACTCCACCTCGTCAGCGAGGCCCCGCCGACCGAGCGGCGCGGCAGCCGCTCCTCCTCCCCGTGGCACAGGGCGGTCCCGCCCCGGCCGCACGCGCAGGACGGGAGCGCCGATCGGACCGTCGCCGGGGGACCCCCGCTGCGGTGACCCGCGCAGACCCGAGCGACCCCGGGACCCCGGGTGGCAGCGGGGGCCGGGGCGGGCGACGATGACGGCCGGACCACCTCGCGGGGAGAGCGAACGCCCCGCGGCGTGACGGAGGCCGCACCCCCTCGCGGGAGGGCGGCACATCGATCCCACCCACCGGCGATCGGGGCCCTCATGACCCCTTCCTCCCCCTCGTGCCGACGGCGCGCGTGCGCCCGGTCGGGTGCGATCCACGCCGTGGCCGTCTGCGCGGCCCTCGCGGCCCTCGCCACCGGGTGCAGGAACGACGCCGTGCCCGCCTGGGGGTACCCGGAGCTCAGGACGACCCTGAGCGCGCTCTCCGAGAGCCTGGACGAGGGCTGTGCCGAGACGACCCCGGCGAGCTGCGTGCAACACCTCGACAGGCTGGGCGCCCTGGCGGAGCGGGCCTTCACACAGGTCCTCGACCACAAGCTCCTCGACGACGGATACGTGGCCGCGCTGAACGAGCTCGACGGGGCGAGGGCGCGGCGGGCCACCGCCGCCCGGCAGGCCCTGTCCCGACGCGACCCGCACTACCCGCCCTTCACGCGTGCGGTGCGGGCGGAGCGGCGCGCGTACGAGCACCTCCTCGCCGAGCTGGAACGCCTGCGCACCGCTCCGCCGGCGGGCGACGGGACGGATCCCGTCTGACCGGGGCGACGGCCTAGGAGCGCAAGGGCGGGGTGGGGAGGGCGCCGTCGTCCAACGCGACCAGCGAGAGGACCAGGATCGAGCCCGTCCACGCCAGGGGCGCCACCGACGAGGGCCGGCCCGCCCCGTCGACCTTCTCGGGGAGTTCACCGAGCGTGTTCCGCTTGGCGAGGAGCCAGTCCAGGACCTTCCCGGCTTCCGCCGGCCTCCCCGTTCCTGCCCAGGCGAGGGCGAAGAGCGACGTGCTCGGCGTCCAGGCGTTCGCGCCCCAGGGCGCCGTCGGGTCGTTTCCGGGAGTGAGGCCCCCCTGGGGCCGGAGCAGCGCCCGGTACGTGGCGTCGAGCGCGCGCGGCAGGTCGGCCGGGGCCGCGTTGAAGGGCGGCGCCATGAAGGCCACCGCGCTGTCGTGGCCGTGCCGGCCGTCGACGGTGCGCTGGTATCCCAGCGGGCCGAAGCTCCTGGCGATCCCGGCGGAGAGCCGTCTCGCGGCGCCGGACCAGCGGGCCGCGTCGGCCGGCCGGTCGAGTTCCCTCGCGAGGTCCGCGGACGCGTTGAGCCCGGCGAGCAGGGGCGCGGCCGTTCCGATGTTCGTCGTGGTCGTCATCAGCTCCCAGTAGTCCGGCGACGCCGGGGGCAGCCCGTCCTTCCCCAGGGAGGCCGCCGCGTGGTCGGCCGCCTTGCGGACCATCGGGTAGAGGGTGTTCAGCCGGGCCTGGCGGGTGGTTCGCGGCGCCGTCCGGTACCACTGCCAGGTCGCCCAGGGGACCCAGCCGTTGGCGTCGAGCTGCCACCGCCTGCCGTCCGGCGGACCGGAGCCGTCGAGTTTCGTCCGCGCGTCCCAGGTGCCGTCCTTCCGCTGGGTCGCGGCGCTGTAGCGCAGGATCCGGTAGGCCTCGGCCTCGTGGCCGGTGTGGGCGAACGCGGCGGAGGCGAAGCCGGCGTCGCGCGGCCAGGAGTACATCCAGCCGGGCGTCCACCCCGCAGCCAAGGACCCGTTGGGCCGGAGCAGGGCGCGCATGGACAGCAGGGCCCGCTCGGCCGCCGCGCGTTGTGCCGGTGACCTGCCCGGCGCCCGGCCGGCAGCCAGCCAGGTGCGGCTCTGCGCGATCTGCCGCAGCGCCGCCGGGTCCCCGGCGGGGACCGTGACCGAGGCCGCACGGTCGGCGGGAACGTAGCGCCACCGGCCCGACGGCAGCCGCAGCACATTGCTCCGCTCGACGTACTGCGCGTCCTTGGCGAGTGATGCCGTGATGCCCTCGACGGCGGTCGCACTGGCCAGGAGTCCGACGGTGGGGGCGGCGAGTATCGACAGGGGGGCGTAACTGCCCTCGGCCTCACCGTGGCTCTGGTGTCCCAGGGCCCTCACGAAGAACGCCTGCCGCTTCTCGGCGGTGGGCCGGGCGACCGGTACCGCCGCGACGCACAAGGGAAGCGCGACGCTCGCGAGGGCCGCGGTGACGACCGCCCAGCGAACCAGCGCGACAGCAGGCATGACCGCTCCTTCCGCGGGGCTCTCCCGGCCTCCGGCCCTCCCGGGCACGCGGCCCCCCGGAAGGCCCATCGTCGGACAGGCGTGCTCGGCCCGCCACGACATGCCCGCCGCCCGGGTGATCGAGCCGGGCCCGGATGCCGGTCGGCGGCGGACTGTGCACATTGGTGTGATCGGGCCCGCCCTGAGGTGACCGCCACCGGCAGGCACACCGGCCGTCCGGCCGGCCGGGAGCCGTCGCTGCGGAGGACTGCCGAATGATCACTGCTCCGACCGAGACCGAGGACGAGAACGAGGGCCGTCGAACGCATTCCGCCGCGGCGGGCCGGGAGGCCGGCCGACACCACCTCGTCCGCACGATGCTGCGGGGCGCCGGCGCAGCCGTGCTGGCCGCGGCCGGAGCCCTGGTCGCCGTGGGGTGTTTCCTCGGGCTCTACCTGCGGCCCACCTCCGATGACTGGTGCGCTGCCTGGAAGGCCCGTGACCTGGGCGTCTTCGGTATCACTTCCGACTTCTACACGACCCAGAACGGCCGGATCGCCAACGCCTTCCTGAGCGGCCTCGTCTACGGCGGGGGACTCGGCGGGATCAAGGTCCTCCCGACCGTCATCACGATCGCCTTCACGGTCGGCCTGGTCCTGCTGGGGAGCCGGTTCGTCCGCCTCCTCGGCGGAAGACCCGGGGCCCTGACGCTGACCGCCTGCGCCCTGGTGATCCAGGCGGTGCTCTACTACGCCGGAACGCGCAGCTACCAGGTCCTGCTGTGGGCTCCCGCCTCGATTTCGCACACGATCCCGAGCGTCATCGGAGTGTGGGCGTTCCTGCTGGCCATCCGGACCGTCCGCAGCCCCCGTTCCGGAGCGCGGGCGATCGGTTTCGCCGCGGCGTTCGTCATCGGATTCGCGCTCGGCACCCTGAGCGAGCCGTTCGCGCTCGTCAGCGGCCTGCTCGCGGCGGGAGCGGGGCTGCTGGCGCTGCCCCGCCTGGGGTTGGCGCGGACCTGGCGCCCGTTCACCTGGTGCCTGCTCTGGTGCTCCGGGCTCCTCTGCGGCCTGATCGTGCTCTACACGTCACCCGGCGCCCGCTGGCGCCGCGCCCAGCAGCCGGAGAAGGAGTCCCTGCTCTCCCCGGGCGAACTCCGGGCGACCTTCCGGGACTGGTTGACCATGTGGGAGTCCGTGACCGGCCAATGGGCCTACCTCGGCGCCGTCGCCGTGGGCGTCCTCCTGGGTCTGGCGGCGGGTCTGCGGGTCCCGGCCACACGGCTCGGCCGGCCCGAGGGGAGCCGAGCCGTCCCGCGCACCACGCTGGTCGCGGCGCTGTTGCTCCCGGTGCCGGTGGTGGTGTTGGGCTCGTTCGCCGTGGTGCTGGGCCTGCGCAGCGGCTACGGCCCGAGCGGGTGGACGTACGCCCGTACGTGGACGAACTACCTCGTACCCATGGAACTGGCGCTGTGCGCCTACGGTGCGCTGCTCGGGGCGTGGGTCCGCAGGCTCCCGGCACGCGAACGAACCGCCACGGTCGCCCTGCCCGCCGGCATCGTGGCCGCCGGCGGCCTCGCGCTCGCCGCACTGGCCGCGCTCGTCCCGAGCGTCCAGCAGCTCACCACCACCACGGTGACGCGCGCCGTGGCCTGGGACGCCCAGAACTCCCGCATCCGGAGCCAGGCCGCACGCGGCGCCACCGACATCGGATACCGCCCCCTGCACATCGGAAGCCTGGCCGAGCCGTTCTACACGTCCGCCTACGACAAGGACTGGGTCGCCGCGTGCGTGTCGAAGTGGTACGGAATCGAGCGGATCCACCGCCTCTGACGGGTCATCGGAGTAGGGTCTAGACCACATCGTTCCCGCACGACGATTGGGCGTTCCGCCGCGTGGAACGCAGGGGAGGGATCCTTTGTCCTGCCACCCGTACGAGGTACTGGCCGCCCAGCGCCTGCTCCCGGTGCTGCGCCACGCCGACGCCGACGAAGCCGTACGAGCCACCCGCGCCCTGCTCGCCGCCGGATGCCGGGCCGTGGAACTGACCACCTCCACGCCGGGCTGGGCCGAGGCCCTCACCCGTACGGTCGCGCTCGTCGACGCCCACGGCCGCCCCGCCCTCATCGGCCTCGGCACCGTCACCACGACCGCGCAGGCAGAGACGGCCCTGGACGCGGGCGCCGCCTTCCTGATCTCCCCGTACCCGGCTCCCGAAGTCCGCGCGGTCGCCGCCCGCCGCGGAGCCGTGTTCGTCGAGGGCGGGTACACCCCCGGCGAGATCGCCGCCGCGGTCCGGTCCTCGGGCGCCGCGAAGGTGTTCCCGGCGCACGTGGGCGGGCCGGGGTTCATCCGCTCCCTCAGAGCCGTCCTCCCCGGCGCGGTGATCATCCCGACCGGTGGGATACGGCCCGCCGAGGTCGACGACTGGATCGCCGCCGGGGCGAGCGCCGTCGGCATCGGCGGCGAGCTGCCCGCCGATCCGGTGGAGCTGGCGGCCCTGTTCGCCGGGACGGCCGGGCCGTGCCGCGCGGACTGCTCGCACTGCTCGGGCTGCTCGGAGGGGCGGTGAGCGGCGGCGGGCGCGGCGGGTACGACGTCCTCGTGCTCGGGGAAGTGCTCGTCGAGATCCACGCCGACACCGCCCTGCGGGAGGCAGCGGACGGTACCCCGGCCCGCATCTCCTACTCCGGGGACGCCCTCAACGCGGCCGCCGCGGCCGCCGCCGCCGGGGCCCGCACCGCGCTGCTGGCCGTGGTCGGCGACGACGAGCTCAGCGTGCCACTGCTGCGGCGGGCCGCCGAACTCGGCGTCGACGTCTCCCACGTACGCCGCGCCCCGCACCCCAACGGCGCGTACCTGCTCTCCGCCGACCCGGACGGCGAGCGCGAGTTCGTCTACTGGCGCGCCCGCAGCGCCGGTTCCACCCTGGCGCCCGAGCACGTCGAATCCTGGCGGGCCCTGCTCACCGGCTGCCGGGCGCTCGTCACCAGCGGCATCACCGGGGCCCTCTCGCCCACCAGCCGCCGGGCCGTACTGGCCGCCGCCCGCCTGGTGCACGGGGCCGGCGGGCACCTCTCGTACGACCCCAACTTCCGCCCCCGGCTGACCGGCCGGGCCGAGGCGCGCGAGCTCCTCGCCCGGATCGCGCCGCTGACCGGGCTGCTCAAGACCTCCTGCCCGGCCGACGCGCTGGCCCTGGTCGGCACGGACGACCCGGCCACGGCCGCCGCACGCTACCGCGCGCTCGGCGCCCGGGCCGTCGCCGTCACCGCGGGGGCCCGCGGACTGCTGCTCGACGACGGCATCGCGGCCCGCCGGCACCCCGTGCCGCCGTGCCCGGCTCCCGTCGACGCGACCGGAGCCGGGGACTGTTTCACCGGGACCGCCACCGCCCGCCTCGCCCTCGGCGACACCCTCGAGGACGCGGTGGCCTACGGCATCGCCGCCGCCTCCCTCTCCGTCTCGGGCCGCGGGGGGACCGGGCGGGTGCCGGCCTTCGCGGAGACGGCGGCCCTGGCCGCTACGCGGGACGGGCCTCCAGCGCCGAGATCTCCTCGGCCGTGAGGCGCAGGGCACCCGCGGAGACGTTCTCGACGAGGTGGTCCGGGTTCCCGGTACCGGGGATCGCCAGCACGTGCGGGCCCCGGTGCAGGGTCCACGCCAGCCGCAGCTGGGCGACGGACACGCCGCGGAGCTCGGCGGCGGCGCGCAGCCGCTCGCCGTCGTCCGCCACCGATCCGGCCTCCTTGCCCGCGCCGGCGATGGCGAAGAAGGGAACGAAGGCGATGCCCTCCTGTCCGCACAGTTCGACGAGGGCGTGCTCCTCGGCGGGCGAATCGATTCCGTACGGGTTCTGCACGCACACCACCGGCGCGATGGACCGGGCCTCCGCCAGGTGGTGGGCGCGCACGTTCGAAATCCCGAGGTGCCTGACGAGCCCGGCCGTGCGGAGGTCGGCGAGGGCGCCGAAGTGCTCGGCGAGCGAGTCCTCGGCCGCCGAGCCCGGCAGGCGCAGGTTGACCACGTCGAGGTGGTCCCGGCCCAGCTGGCGCAGGTTCTCCTCGACCTGCCCGCGCAACTGCCCGGGCGTGGCCCAGTGGAAGGCGCCGGACGGATCGCGGCCGGGTCCGACCTTCGTCGCGATGACGAGGTCGTCGGCGTAGGGGCCCAGCGCACGGTTGATCAGCTCGTTGGCGGAGCGGAGGCTGGAGAAGTAGAAGGAGGCGGTGTCGATGTGGTTCACGCCGAGTTCGACGGCGAGGCGCAGCACCCCGATCGCCCGGTCACGGTCGCCGGCGGGCGCGTCGGTCCTCAGCGCGGGGCCGTCCTGCGTCAACCGCATCGCGCCGAAGCCGATGCGGTTGACGGTCAGGTCGCCGAGCCGCCAGGTGCCTGCGGCGTCCGCGGTGATCATGTCAGTGGTCATCCTCGGACCGTACCGGGTCGGGTTCGGCGACCCATCCGGCGGCCAGGACCAGCCGCGACGTGCGGTGCACGGCCACGAACCCGAAGGGCCGGTCGTACCGGACGTCCACCCGCCGCGCCCGGTACCGCAGCCGCGGCACGGCACACCCCGCTGCCGCCGCGAACGCGGTGACCGCGGCGGCCTCGAAGCCCTTCGCGTGGAAGCGGGCCAGCGCCGACTGCCGGGCCGCCTCGACGGCCAGCGGGCGCGGACCGATCCCGGGGAAGTGCCCGCGGCTGTCGTCGCTCGCCGTCACCAGCCCGAACAGCCCGGCACGTTCCAGGAGGTCGTGCTCGGCGCGCACCTCGAAGGCGACCGTCTTGATCGTCAGCAGAGGCTCGGGGGTCTCGGCCCGCTCGGTGCGGACGGTCAGCCCGGGCGCGGCGGCCCCTTCGGGCAGCAGGCTCGCGCCCGTCGCCGCGACAGCCCGCGTGACCGCGTCGATCCCGGTGCTCAGCACCGCCCCCCGGCCGGCCTCGGGCTCGCCCAGCACGAGGTGGACGTCCACACCGGCGCTGCCGACCACTTCGAGCACGGTGACCGGGCCCTGCGGCCCCCGGGCCACCGAGACCCGGTCCAGCAGGGTGGTGGTGCGGCGCAGCACGGGCAATTCGCGCCCGGCCCAGGGGCCTTGGCCGGTGGTGCCCTGGAACTCGTGGAACGGCTGGATCCACCGAAGCCGCAGCGCCGGCGCCGAAGCCAGCACCAGCAGGGTGTCCTCGGCCACCTGCACCGGCATGCGCTCGATCAGCCCGTCGGTGCGGTCCGACGCCCACGCGTCCAACGCCTTGCGGTCGCGGTCCGCGTCCCCCGTCAGGGCGCCCCGGGTTCCGGGCGGGAGCTGCGCCGACCAACGTTCCTCCAGAGGGAACTCCGCCCCGGTCCACAGCCCCGTCGCCGCCCGGAGACCTCGTACGCCGTCCAAGGCCGCCAGCAGTTCGCGCGCGGCCCCGGCCGCGGAATCGGCGGACATGCCGAGGGCGCCGGCCAGTTCCTCGCGCGCCGCACCGCCCGCGCCGTCCGCCAGCAGGGCCAGGAGCGGCCAGACGCCGGCCGCCGTGAACACCGTGCCCTGCTCGCCGGCCGTGTCCTGCGCGGCCCACTGCCTCGTGAGGCGGTTGACCGCCCGAACCGTCGAGTTCCTCATGCGGGGGAGGGTACGTGGAAGGACGCCGCCGGGCCGGGTCCTTTTCCGCGGCCCGGCGGCGCCGGTCAATGGCCGCGCAGCCCGCGGTCCACGGCCGTCATCAGCTCGCCGTCCGCGGTGTCCGCGTCCAGCGACCAGAACATCGCCCCGCCCAGGCCCTGTTCGCGGACGTAGCCCGACTTGGCACGGAGCACCTGCGGGTCGTCGTACGTCCACAGGGTGCTGCCGTCGAAGAGCCAGGCGTGCCCGCCGCGCCGGTCCCGGTAGACCTTGTACGTCCCCGAATCGGCCAGCTTCTTCAGCGCCTTGTAGTCCTCGTACCCCGCCGACCAGGTGGCCGGCGCGGGACCGGTGGCAGGCTGCCCCATGCCGTCTCCGCCGCCGCTCACACCCGTCCAGCCCTGCCCGTAGAACGGCATGCCCATCACCAGCTTCCGCGCGGGCGCACCGCGCCGCCGCCAGGCGTCCACGGTGCCGTCGACGCTGAAGTCGCCCCGGGCGTACAGCGCGGACTGCTGGGCGGTGCGCGGCTCACCCGACACGTGGAAGTCGTAACCCTGGAGGGTCACGAAGTCCAGGTCCCGCATGATCCGGCGGACGTCGAAGCCCGCGTCGATCTTGGCGGGGGCCGTCGGTACGAAGGCCGTCAGTTCGTACGCCGACTTCCGCTTCTGGCCGCGCGCGTACGCGTCGAGCTGCGTACGGAACTCCCGGACGAGGGCGGCGAAGTTCTCCTTGTCCTCGGGGCGGTACTTGGTGTCGGTGTCCCCGGCCGAGCCCGGCCACTCCCAGTCGAGGTCGATCCCGTCGAACACGCCGGCGGCCGCGCCCGCGCCGCCGCGGGTGCCGTCCTGCGGGAGGTTGCCCTTGATGTACAGGTCGATGCACGACTCGACGAAGGCCTTGCGGGACGCGGCCGTCAGCGCGGCGTCCGAGAAGTGCGTGGACCAGCTCCAGCCGCCCAGCGAGATCAGCACCTTGAGGCCGGGATGCTTGGCCTTGAGCTCGCGCAACTGGTTGAAATTGCCCGCGAGCGGTTGCTCCCAGGTGTCGGCGACCCCGTCGACGGAGTTCGCGGCGTCGAGCGGGCGCACGTAGTCGGCCCAGGCATCCGCTTCGCCGGGCACGTTCCCGGTGAAGCACTTGCCTTCAGGACTGACGTTGCCGAAGGCGTAGTTGATGTGGGTGAGCTTGCCGGCGGAGCCGTTCGCCTCCAGGTCCTGGACCTGGAAGTCCCGCCCGTAGACACCCCATTGGGTGAAGTAGCCGACCTTCTTGTACGAGCGGTCGTGACCGCCGTCGGCCTGCGCGGCGGTGGCGGGCGCGAGGGCGGTCAGCAGGGAGAGGGAACAGACGGCGACGGCCAGTCTGCCGAGCATGCTGCGGCGCATGGGCTTCCTTTGCGGAGGCGGGAGTGCGGAGGCAGAAGTGAGGAACGTGCGCGTGCGCGGTGCATGCCGGAAACTATTGGTCTGGACCAGAGTGCGTCAAGGGTGCCGACGCCTCCCGACCCCGATCGCTACGCCAGACTCCACTGCCCGACGTCGTCGGCGAGCCCGCCGTCCAACGCGTACTGGACGGCCACCAAGGCGGCGTCCTGCGGGACCCGGAAGGTCACGAAGCCCTCGGCCGTACCGCCGGGGTCCAGCGTGACGGTGGTGGGGAAGGCCGCCCCCGCGGTCGTGGGGGTGTCGGTCCCCGCGAACCGGTGCCCGGCGGAGTCCAGCACGTGGGCGCAAGCGGCGGGGGAGTCCTCGTGGACGGCGGACCCGGTGTTCTCCAGCCGGAACCGGACGGCGACCAGCCGCTCGTCGACCCGGAACGCCGCCGGCACGGCGGTCGCGGGGCCCGCAGGGTCGACTTCCCGCGTCAGAGTGACGTCGAGCCGCACCCCCGGTTCCCCGCCGACGAGCGAAATCGTCTCCCCGGAACCTGCCTCCGCCCCGGGCCCGAGCAGCGCGCCGACGGCGAGCACGAGCACGCCCATCCCCACCCCGAGCCGCCCCAGACCCCCGGGGACGGTGGAACGGTCGGATCCGCTGGTCACCCTGCCCATGATCCTCTCGGCCCCCGGCTCGTGCCACCGGTGTCGGGGCGACCGTCTCGCGAGGTGGACGTTCGCCTAATTCGATGGATCTCCGGAGCGGTCCGTGCGATGGTTGGTCTCGCCGAAGGGGCGTAGCTCAGCTGGTCAGAGCGCTGGTCTCCAAAACCAGATGCCGCAGGTTCGAATCCTGCCGCCCCTGCCATCGCGAGCAGGTGACGCAGTGCCAAGGCCCGGGTCGGAACATTCCGAACCCGGGCCTTCCTGTTTTCCGAGAGCTTCGCCGGTCGAGCCGACGGCTCGTTCGGGTGGCGGCGGATCGTGCCGCCCCCGGCGTCGGTCGGCCGAAGCCTCGCTTCCGGCAGAAGGGGGTGACGAGGTGGGGCACGACATGGCTCCGCCCGTCGGTCGCTGTCCCCGAAGGGCCGACGGGCGGGATTCGAGTAGCTGCCGCAGCCACGGGGCAATCGCTCGAATGTGATGGTCCGACCGTACTGCCGACCACTGACAACGCCGGGGTGAGCCGTCCCGATGCCGAGCTCGGCGTGCCGGACCGACCGGCTCGGCCCAGGCTGGAGGTATGGCCGATCACGTCTACGTCGTTGTCCACCCCGTTGTCGCCGGTGGCCGTTCCGTGGTGGCGCACGTCCACGCCGAGGACCAGGCCCTCGGGATCGCGCACACCTTCACCGGGGTCATCGACCTCCTTCGCGCGGCCGGACTGGAGACCGCCGACGGCCTGCCACCCATCCGGTGGCTCGGCGGCGGTCCGGAGGAGTGGGGCGTCTGAGCCATGGACCACGCGCCGATCCTCGTGCACCGGATCTCCGCGACCGGCGGCCGGCGGGTCGTGATCCGCATCCGCGGCGTCGACACCGTCCTCGGCGTTGCCCACTCCGACCGCGATCTGATCGAGTTCCTGAGACGCCTTGAGGTACCCGACCCGGAGGAGCTGGTCCTCGGCGACTCCGAGGTCATCGCCTGGCAGGGCGGCCGGCCGCACGTGTACGAGGACGACCACGATGCGTGACCGCTCGTCGACGGCGTGACCGTCACCGTGCGTGGCTGCCAGGCGCGCGACGGCCCTCCCGGGGGGAGGGACGGGAGGGGCGTCGCTCGGGATGGCCCCTGGCCGGGGCGTCACCCCTGCTCGTCCTGCTCCCAACGCGCCAGGATCTCGGCCACGCGCGGGTACCGCTCGAGTAGCTCGGCGTCCGTCAGATCCATTCCGGCTGCCCCCAAGATCGCGGCAGTGCCGACCGGCAGTGCCCGTTCTCTGGTGCGGTACTCGTCGGTCACAGGACCTCCAGCGTTCGTTCGGCTGAGGCGCCTACGATCCGCTTGGCACATGCCTCCGTCAACCCCTGCGGACGGAGTCGTTCCAGATGGAGCGCAAAACGTTCCCCATTCGTTCACGTCAAGGTCCGAGTTCCTCCTGTCACCGCTGCAAACCGAGGGTACGGGTCAGTCGTCGACGAGCCTCCAGGCCGCCGGTGCCACCTCTTGGCGGGTCAGCCTCCACACCTGCTCTTCTCCCGTCCCGGCCGTGCCCCTGCGCTCTGCGGGCCGGCGCGGGAGCTCGGTGAAGCCGAGCCGGGCCGGGACCGCGCCGCTTGCGCGGTTGGCCGGGTCGTGGACGACCTCGACGTGGTCGACGCCCGGAAGGCGGAAGGCCTGGTCGACGAGGGCGCGCGCGGCCCGGGTCGCCACGCCGCGGCCGGTGGCGGCGGGGTGCAGCCAGTACCCGAGCTCGCGCCGGTTCTCCGGAGCACCCTCACGCCAAAACAGCTGACAGGTGCCGACGATGGCCCCGCCGAGCACGATGGCGTAGGTGAACTCCCGCCCGCCCTCCCAGGCTTCGTGGCGTCGCCCGAGGAACTCGGCCGTCCTTGACCGGCTGTGGTCGGCGACGAACGACATCCACGGGCGCAAGTGCTCCAGCGAGTCCTCGATGACCCTGTCCAACTCCGGGAGGTCCGCCTCCCGGTCGAAACGACGGAGGGTCAGATCACCCAGTTCGATCACCTGCTGCGGAAGGTCCATGTGCGGAGCATCGACCCCGCAAACCCGCGATGGCAAAGGGATTTGGCCTGCCCCGTCATGTGCCGCCGCCGGCAGTTCCCGTGATCGTCAGGGCCGGTTTGGCCGGCAGGAGTTCGACGGCGAGCGCCACGGCCCCTTCGGCGGAGTCCCTCGGATGCCTTGCGGTTCGGGTCCACGGCCACAGTGTGACGCCCGGGCCTGCCGACTACGAAGGCCAGTCGACGATGCCGTCACGCACGACCAGCGGCTCCGCCCGGCGTGATTCATGGAACCGGGTCCACCCGAGATCCACACTGCCGTCGAAGCCCCGCTGGTGGTCGGCGGCCTTGCTCGCCAGCCAGCCGAGGAGCTGACCGGTGAGATCGAACTCGTCGGGGTGGATCTCCTGCCGACTGGTCAGAGCCCAGGTGCCGCGCGAGGACCGCTCTCGGCGAGCGAGGACCGAGACGAGCGCGCCTTCCACCTTCCACGCCTCCCCGTGATGGCCCAGAAGGGGGTGAGGATCGTCCTCGACGACGAGTTCGCCGTCCTGGTCCACGCCCACGAACGGAAACTCGGCCACGATCCGGAGGACCTCGGGCTTGGGGCCGAGCCCGAGATGCCATCGGAGCTCGGTGAGCTCCTCCTCGGACAACTCGTCGCGCAGGTCCAGAGTGAGCATGAGCTCGAACATGTCAGCCATGGTCGCCCACGCTACTGCCCGCCCCCGACATTCGGGCCGACCACGGTGGGGCAGGATGCTCGGCATGACGACTTGAAGAGCACCGGGCGGGCACTGGCACTGGCGGAAGACCGCGACCTGGGACACGGTTCCCGATGGGGATCGTCGAGTCTGCGCCGCCTGCGGAACGTCCGTACGCTCCTACCAGTACCGCTTCCATCCGCCCGAGTCCTGGATGTTCGAGCGCTGCATCGCGCTGGCCTGGTGTTCCGGTTGCAGGATCTACACCAGCAGCCTGGTGTTCGTCCCACGGCAACACGCCCTGGTCGACGCTCTCGCCGCGCTTCCTCTCGAGCGGCGCGAGCGGATTCTGCGTTCGGAAACGAGGCTGATCGATTTCCTGGACCGTCAGGCACGCGGCGGCCGAGGTCCCTGCGGTTGAACGTCGGCCTGAGCCCTGTCGGGTTCGATCACACGGGGGAGCGGCCAGGACCGCTGGACGGTCAGCCGCGTGGTGGCCAGGGGGCCGCGAGCAGCCGTTCGGCCTCCGCCGTGATCGCTCGGGCCCACTGCTCGCGGGTGCCGCCGCGCCGCGCCTCCCAGTTGTCGTACTCGTACACGTCGTCGGCCAGGGGCTTGAGCGCCTCCGGTCGGCCCAGCGCCTCCCAACCCTCGTAGGTGACCAGATCACCGCCGGCGCCGGGGGTCGTGCTCCCGTTCACGATCAACCGCAGCCACCAGCGGACGAGTTCCCAGCGGGCCGCCTCCCAGGGAATGTCGGTGTCATCCGGGGGGAGACCCTCGGGCAGGCCCAGCTCCGTCAGTACCCGTTCGAAGAGAGCGTCGGCGCGCTCGTGCTCGGTACGCGTCAGGCCGGCCGGCAGCGCAAGCGACTCCGTCTCGACGTCGAGGACCAGGGCCGCGAGCCCTGCCTCGACCAGTTGGTGCGGGTGGTGCCGTCGGCCGATCAGACGCTCCAGCGCGAGCATCCGCAGGTACTCGACGGCCTCCTGCGGGCTGACGGCGTAGGGGGTGTGCGGGGTGGGCGCGGTGACGTCGATGCCCGGACCGGCCTCGACGAAGTACGACCAGAAGTCGACGGTGGCGCGGGCCGGGACACTGCTCGACCGGCCGGTGAACTCGCGGCGCACGTAGTCGGCGAGGTCGTTCCCGTAGAAGATGATGTCGGTCTGGTGGACGGACAGTACGGGGTGTCCCCACTCGCCCGCCGTGCCGGGCAGGTAGCGGTGGCCGAAGACGGGTACCAACTGCGGTACGGTCGCCAACTCACGGCGTGCGACCTCCAGTGGATCGGAAGTGATCGCCTGCCTCGGCGGCCAGGCGGGGTGCCAGAACCCGTTGTGCTCGACGTCGAAGAGCACGCCCTCGACCGGCCGGGCGAGCCACTCGGCCAGGTCCTCCGGGTCACCGTCGCGCCAGTCGGGCCAACCCGGCGCCCCGTGCGGGAGCCCGGCGGCGAGGAAGACCCTATCGAGTGCGCGCCGTGTCCACCCCGGGGCCGGACGGGGTCAGGACGGCGGACGCGAGGTGGTCGCGGAACCAGCGGTGGGCCGGGTCGGCGGAGTTGCGGGGGTGCCAGGCCATCCCGAGGTGGAGGGGTTCCAGGTCCAGGGGGACGGGGAACGTCCGCAGGCCCATGGCCGAGACGGTGTCGGGGAGCCAGCCGGCCAGGCTGAGCGCGACGAGGTCGGTCTCCCGGGCGAGCATCATCGCGCTCGTGTGGCTCGGTACGACGACCGCCGTGCGGCGGCGCAGTCCGAGTTCCGCGAGGGCGGTGTCGATGGGCCCGAAGCGCTTGCCGAGTCGGGAGATGCCGATGTGGTCGGCTTCGGCGAAGCGGCGGGCGTCGATCCGTCCGTCGAAGAGGGGGTGTCCGCTGCGGGCGATGCCGACCAGCGGCATCCGGGTGAGCGGCCGGGTCAGGATCTCCGGGTCCAGGTGTCCCAGTACGCCCAGTTCGACGTCGACCGAGCCCTGCCGCAGACCCGGGCCGCCCTCCATGGCCTCCGGCAGGAAGACGACGTCGACTCGCGGGGCCTCCGCGTGGATCCGTTCGGTGAGGCCACCGGCCACGCCCGCCAGCAGCAGGTCGGTGGCCTGCACCGTGAAGGTGCGTTGGAGGTGGACGGCGTCGAACCCGGCGCCGGGCCGCAGCACGTTGTCGCATCCGCGCAGCAACGCGGCCACCTCCTCGCGGAGTTCGGCGGCGCGCGGGGTCGGAACCAGGCGCTGGCCGGCCCGGACGAGCAGCGGGTCGCCGACCGTGCGGCGGAGGCGGGCCAGGGTGCGGCTGACCGCCGCGGGCGACGTGCCGAGGCGCTCGGCGGCGCGGGTCACGCTGTTCTCCTGGAGCAGGGCGTCCAGGACGCGCAGCAGGTTGAGATCCATCGAAGAACAACTCCTGAACTGCATCTTTGCGTCTGAGGCAATGATTGGGTGCCAATCTTTGCATTGCCGGGCCATCCGTCGACATCGGAGAGTGAAGACGCCCGCGAAGACGCGTGGCACCTCCGCTCCACCCCGTTCAAGGAGTCCCCGTGCAGCAGTCCCCCCGTACCGGCCGGGAAGGCGATGTACTCGCCGTCGTCAGCCAGAGCGGCCCGACTGTCTCGTTCTTCGACGCCGCGTCGGACCGGCACCTCGGTGACGTACAAGTCCCCTCTGAGCCTCACGAGTTGTGCTTCGACCCGACGCAGCGACTGCTGTGGTGCACGCTCACGTACCACTCGGGCTACTACCACGCGAACGGCGGCCGCCGTACCGAGCTGGCCGTCATCGATCCCGACAGCCGCCGCATCGTCGAGATCGTCGACCTCGCCCCGGAACACGGGCCGCACGGACTGGCACTGGACACCGCGCGCGGCCGGCTCTACGTCAGCGTGGAGAGCGGCCCGGACCGGACCGGCGGTGTCGTGGTCCTCGACACCCGGACCCGCCGGCCCCTGGGCCGGATCGACACGGACGCGCCCGGCCCGCACTGGTTCGCGATCGATCCGGCGGGGCGGACGGGGTACGCCACCAACAAGGAAGCGCCGTTCGTGTCCGTCGTGGACCTCGAACGGGGCGTCCTCACCGCGAAGGTGGAGGTGCCGGGCAGCGAGGGGCTCGCCGTCTCCGCAGACGGCGCCCACGCCTTCGTCGCCGCGCCGTACGGCAACTTCTCCGGCAGCGCCGAGGAGCCGCCGGCCGCCGGCATCCGCGTCATCGACCCCCGGACGGCGTCCGTCGTCGACACCCTGCCCACGGAGAACGTGATCCTCCCTGTGCACCTGACGTCGACGGGCAAACTCCTCGCGGGCGAGCTGCGCATGACGGCCGAACCGGGGGCACGCCTCGGCCGCCACGCACCGGGCCGCCTCAGCGTGTTCTGCGCCGACACCCGCAAGCGGCTGGGCGAGGTCGAGGTCGGGCTCTTCCCGCTGACCATCACCTCGTCCCCGGACGGTCGGCTCGGCTACGTGGCCTGCGTCATCTCCTCCACCGTCGACATCGTCGACCTGGAAACGCTGGAGCGCCTGGCCTGCCTGGACATCACCAAGCTCGGCGAGGCCGGCGCACACGGCATGGCGTACGTCCCGCGCCGCGCCTGAGGCGGGTCGAGCGCCGGGAGGTCCGCTGTCAGAGGGGTGTGTCAGAGTCGGCTCATGATCGAGATCGTGGTGGAGACGGAGAACCGGGAGCGGCACGTCCGCGTGTCCGACGAGGAGCTGGGCGCTCTCGTCCGGCGCATCGGCGGTGACGACGACCGGTTCCTGGTGGTCCAGCGGATACCCGACCTGCCGGACGTCTTCGCCCAGGTCTGGCACGAGACGGATGGCGACGGTGACGGTGACGGTGACTACACCCTGGAGTACCGCGACGGCGCCGCCGACCGACACTTCCAGGCGACGGTCCACGGGCCCGAGGCCGTGATCGCGGCGCTCGCCGGCTGGGCCCGTCGGGAAGCGGGATGGGACGACGGGCCGGCCTGGTCGCTGCTGGACATGGGCCCCATCCGGGAGGTGCCGCCCCTCGACCTCGACGAAGAAGAGAGCGCGGAGTTGGAGGAGTACGTCCGCGAGGTGCTGGTCGGCGGCTATTCGTCCCGCTCCGAACTCGCCGAGCTCGCCGAGGACTACCTGGTCACGGGGGACCATCGGCCCGTCTCGCGCGAGCAGGCGGAGGCGCTGGTGGACCGGTTGTGGCTGGTGCGGGTCGCGGAGCAGGCCGAGTGGCGGGGCGAGACGGACCCCGAGCGGCTCACCCGCGCGTTCACCGCGCTGGAGGAGGCCGGCATCACCGCCCGGGAGAACTTCACCTGTTGCCGCAGCTGCGGCCAGTCCGAGATCGAGGACGAAGGCGGGCCCGATGCCCGAGGCTACGTCTACTTCCACACCCAGTGCACGGACTCCGCCGCGGCCGGCCACGGCCTGATGCTCTTCTACGGCGGCTTCGACGACTTCGACGGCTTCGACGGCTCGTCCGAGACCACCGTGGCCGTCGGCAACGAGGTCGTGGCCGCCCTCGAAGCTGTCGGCCTCCACACCGACTGGGACGGCGACCCGGGCCGGGCCATCACCGTCACCCCCCTGGACTGGCGCCGTCGCCTGGTCGGCTAGGCCGTGTACCACTGCCCGATGGCGATCGCCTGCTCGGCGGCTGTAAGGGGGCCGGCCGCCGGGCAGGGGGGCGGCCCGGTCGGCGGGGCGTTGACCCGCGGCACTCCACACCCCGGAAAAAATCTTCGAGGAGGATGTCGAGAACCCGGCGTCGGCTCCGTCCCAGGTGTGAGCGCGGCCAGAATGGACGCGTCGCAACGGATCGAGGAGAACCGTCATGGCGAAGTACCTGCTGCTCAAGCACTACCGCGGCGCCCCGGCCCCGGCCAACGACATCCCCATGGAGCGCTGGACCCCCCAGGAGGTGTCCGCCCACATCCAGTACATGCGCGACTTCGCCGCGAAACTGGAGCAGACCGGCGAGTTCGTCGACGCGCAGGCACTCGCGCCGGAGGGCACGTGGGTCCGGTACGACGGTGAGGGGCGCCCGCCCGTCACCGACGGCCCGTTCGCCGAGACCAAGGACCTCATCGCCGGCTGGATGGTCATCGACGTGGACACCCACGACCGGGCCCTGGAGCTCGCCGCCGAACTGTCGGCGGCCCCCGGCGCCGGCGGCCGGCCGATCCACGAGTGGCTGGAGCTGCGTCCCTTCATGGCCGAGCCGCCCACCATCACGGAGTGACCGGCCCCCGATGACCGCCCCCACCCCCGACCCCCGCCCCGCCCCGGACCCCGCGGTCCCGGGCGGGGCCCGACCGCCCGCGTCTGCGTCCGCGTCGCCTTCCACGTCGCCTTCCACGTCCACGTCCGCCGTCGACGAGGCCCTGCTGCGGGAGCTCACCCCCGCCGTCCTCGGCATCCTCGTCCGGCGCGGAGCCGACTTCGCCGCGGCCGAGGACGCCGTACAGGACGCCCTCCTCGACGCACTGCGCGTCTGGCCCGCCGACCCGCCCCGCGACCCGCGGGGGTGGCTCGTCACCGCCGCCTGGCGCCGCTTCCTCGACGCGACCCGCGCCGACACGGCCCGCCGGCGCCGCGAGGACCTCGTCGACCGCGAACCGGAGCCGGGCCCCGCGTCCGATGCCGACGACACCCTCAGCCTCTACTTCCTGTGCGCGCACCCCGCCCTGTCCCCGTCCTCGGCCGTCGCCCTCACGCTGCGGGCCGTCGGAGGCCTCACCACCCGCCAGATCGCCCGCGCCTAACTGGTGCCCGAGGCGACCATGGCGCAGCGGATCAGCCGCGCCAAGCGGACCGTCTCCGGGGTCCGGCTCGACCGGCCCGGCGATGTCGCCACCGTCCTGCGCGTCCTCTACCTCGTCTTCAACGAGGGCTACTCGGGGGACGTGGACCTCGCCGCAGAGGCCATCCGCCTCACCCGCCGGCTCGTCGCCTCCGTCGACCACCCCGAGCCTGCCGGCCTGCTCGCGCTGATGCTCCTGCACCACGCCCGCCGCCCGGCCCGTACCTCCCCCGACGGCAGCCTCGTCCCCCTCGCCGAGCAGGACCGCGGCCGCTGGGACACCGCCGCCATCGCCGAGGGCATCGGAATCCTGCACGGCGCTCTGGCCCGCGACCGGCTCGGCGAGTACCAGGCCCAGGCCGCCATCGCGGCGCTCCACGCCGACGCGCGCACCGCCGAGGAAACCGACTGGCCGCAGATCGTGGAGTGGTACGACGAACTCGTCGCCCTCACCGACAGCCCCGTCGCCCGTCTCAACCGGGCCGTCGCCATCGGGGAGGCAGACGGACCCCTCCTCGGCCTCGCCGCCCTGGCCGAACTCGACCCGGACCTGCCCCGCCACACCGCCGTCAGCGCCTGGCTCCACGACCGCAACGGCGACCGCGCCGACGCGGCCCGCCTCTACGCGGAAGCCGCCCACCACGCCCCGACGCTGGCCGAACGAACCCACCTCACCCGGCAGGCGGCCCGTCTCAACGCCGAGCCGCCGGGTACCTCGTGAGTCCGTCCCAGCGCAGCGTGCTCCGGCGTCATCGATCGCGGCGGTGACGCCGGTGGCGTCAGCCGTGGGTGGGGAGCACCTGCTTGCCGTCCGGCTCAGACGAGGGCGGTGACCAGCAGGGTGAAGGCGGCGATGATGACGGCGACGCGGGCGTAGTGGTAGCGGTCCCAGCGGTTCATC
>NZ_JBIAUK010000033.1:0-80747 GCF_042892775.1 Streptomyces sp. NPDC001717
CGGCTGGCTGCACTCCTACAATCACCACCGCGGACACACCGCGCTCGCAGGCAAACCACCCGCCAGCCGCGTCCCCAACCTCACTGAGCAATACATCTAGGGCCTGATCCCAAAGACAGACCCCTACGTCCGCTCGGGTGGTCGGGGGCCCTTGGTGCCGTGCCGGGCCGCGTACTCGTCCGCGAGCCACGGCCCGAGGTCCTCGACGTACGAGCGCAGCACCGCCGGGTCGTCGACCGGCTCCCGCGCCACCGTGGTCGCGGCCCGCATCTGCGCCGCGCGCTCGGGGTAGTACAGGCCGAAGATCTCCGCGGACTCGGCGAGATCGCCGGTCCAGCCGCCCCACCGGGGCATGACCAGGGTGAATCCGGTGCGTACGAGACGCCGTGCGAAGGACCGGCTCAGCTGCCGGTACTCCTGCGGGGTGGACGCGGCCCGCGTCCTCGTGCGCCAGTCGGGCAGCAGCTCGGCCAGGTCGCCGTTGGTCTCGCGGGCGAGCAGGCTGTCGGGCCGGTAGCGCGGCAGGTGCTCGGCCAGGTCCGCGCCGAGCAGCGGGGTGCACAGGCAGGCGAGGAACCAGCCGAGGTCGAATCGTTCCGCCTCGCCGAGCACCCGGTCCTTGCCGTGGAGCAGGACGTCGACCCCGTCGATCTCCGTGAAGTCCTCGTCGAGTCCGCGCGCCAGCACCTCGGTGGTGTCGCGGTCCTCGTGCGTGGGCTCGTGGTGCAGGACGATCAGCAGGTCGAGGTTCGAGTGCCCGGGGCGGGCCGTCCCGCGCGGCAGGGAACCGTGCAGGTAGGCGCTGTGCAGCCGGCGCCCGTACGCCTCGGAGATCCGCTCGCGCGCGGCCGCGACGACGCCCCTGAATTCGGCCGGCACCTGTCCGAGCGACCCCTCGCGCTCGAAGAAGCCGTCCGCGTCCACGCCTCTGCGCTCCATACGGCCACTGTGCACGTCCCCTGGCCGGGGGGCCTGGGGGCGATCTCGGCTCGCCGGCGCTTGAGGCGCGGGGCCCGGAACGGAGGCTCCGGCGACGGCGCCGCACCCGCAAACGCGAGAGGGGCCCCGCCCAACCGGGCAGGACCCCCTCGAACAGTGCCTACGAGCGTCAGCGGGAGCGCTTCGCGAGGCGCTCCACGTCGAGCAGGATCACCGCGCGGGCCTCCAGCCGCAGCCAGCCGCGGCCCGCGAAGTCGGCCAGGGCCTTGTTCACGGTTTCGCGCGACGCGCCGACGAGCTGGGCCAGCTCCTCCTGCGTGAGGTCGTGGACGACGTGGATGCCCTCTTCGGACTGGACGCCGAAGCGGCGCGACAGGTCCAGGAGCGCCCGCGCCACACGGCCGGGAACGTCGGAGAAGACCAGGTCGGACATCTGGTCGTTGGTCTTGCGCAGGCGGCGGGCGACGGCGCGCAGCAGCGCGGTCGCGACCTCGGGCCGGGCGTTGAGCCAGGGCTGGAGGTCGCCGTGACCGAGGCCGAGCAGCTTGACCTCGGTCAGCGCGGTGGCGGTGGCGGTGCGCGGGCCCGGGTCGAAGAGCGACAGCTCGCCGATCAGCTCGCCGGGGCCGAGGACGGCCAGCATGTTCTCGCGGCCGTCGGGGGAGGTGCGGTGGAGCTTCACCTTGCCCTCGGTCACGACATACAGCCGGTCGCCGGGGTCGCCCTCGTGGAACAGGGCGTCGCCGCGTGCGAGGGTCACCTCGCCCATGGAGGCGCGGAGCTCCGCGGCCTGCTCGTCATCGAGCGCCGCGAAGAGCGGGGCGCGCCGCAGAACGTCGTCCACGAGTCTCTCTCCTATGTCGACCAGCTCAGGGGACCGGTCCCCCATTTTGCCGGACGGCTCAAACAGTGCGATCAATCACTACTAAGGATGCCGGACGGAGGCGCGTGCTGTGCGGTGGGAGACCAATCGGGGTGGTGTTACCTGAGGTCCGGGCGGGTGTCGGCGCCCGGCCTTAGGCTGGCCGGGTGTCCAATAAGCCGGTGAGAGCACAGGCCAAGGGGTCCTCAGGAGTGACGACGCCCCAAAATTCAGCCGTGGGCGAACAAGCCCCCAGGAAGGTGTCCGCGGGGGCCCGAGCCGCCTCCGAGGGCAAAGGTTCGGCCAAGAAAGCATCGAAGCCGCCGCAGCCGCCGAAGCCGAGGGCCGCCGCGAAGCCGGAATCGCACCTCGCCATGGTGCGCAGGGCCCGCCGCATCAACCGCGAGCTGGCCGAGGTCTATCCGTACGCCCATCCGGAGCTCGACTTCCGCAATCCCTTCGAGCTGCTCGTCGCGACGGTGCTGTCGGCCCAGACCACCGACCTGCGGGTGAACCAGACGACCCCGGCCCTGTTCGCCGCCTACCCGACCCCCGAGGACATGGCCGCGGCCGTTCCGGAGGATCTGGAGGAGCTCATCCGGCCGACCGGGTTCTTCCGGGCCAAGGCCAGGTCCCTGCTCGGCCTGTCGCAGGCGCTGCGGGACGACTTCGGCGGGGAGGTCCCGGGCCGGATCGAGGACCTGGTGACCCTGCCCGGAGTCGGCCGCAAGACGGCGAACGTGGTGCTCGGCAACGCGTTCGGCGTCCCGGGGATCACCGTCGACACCCACTTCGGCCGGCTCGTGCGCCGCTGGAAGTGGACCGAGCAGGAGGATCCGGAAAAGGTCGAGGCGGAGATCTGCGCGATCTTCCCGAAGAGCGAGTGGACCATGCTCTCGCACCGGGTCGTCTTCCACGGCCGCCGGATCTGCCATGCGCGCAAGCCCGCCTGCGGCGCCTGCCCGATCGCCCCGCTCTGCCCGGCGTACGGGGAGGGGGAGACCGACCCGGAGAAGGCGAAGAAGCTGCTCAAGTACGAGAAGGGCGGCCAGCCCGGTCAGCGCCTGACCCCGCCCGCGGACTACCCCGGCCTCCCGGCCCCGGCACCGTCCGGCTCAGCCTCGGCGAAATCCGGCCCCTCCGGCGTTTGAGGAGCGGGGTCCGGGGCGGAGCCCCGGCAGCGGCGCCGCGGCCGTAGGAACGAATCAGCACCCGGATCGCGTTTGGCGGTGTGGGAGATCACGGACGGGGATGCCTATGACGCGCGGTAGCGATACTCGGGACGAAACGGCCACGGGAGCCCGGGCGGGCGGCGACGTCGCCGTGAGCACCGACGGGCTGCCCTCCTGGCTCGACCCCGTCGTCGAGGCGGCCCGCAGCGTGCAGGGGCCGCAGCTCAGCCGGTTCCTGCCCCCGGCCGACGGCCGCGGGCGGCAGTCGGCCGTGCTCGTCCTCTTCGGCGAGGGCCCCCGCGGCCCCGAGCTGCTGCTGATGGAGCGCGCCGGCACCTTGCGCTCGCACGCGGGCCAGCCGTCCTTCCCGGGCGGCGCCCTGGACCCGGAGGACGGCGATCCGGCCACCACCGGCCCGCTGCGCGCCGCCCTGCGGGAGGCCGAGGAGGAGACGGGGCTCGATCCCTCCGGGGTCCAGCTCTTCGGGGTGCTGCCCCGGCTCTACATCCCGGTGAGCGAGTTCGTCGTGACCCCGGTCCTCGGCTGGTGGCGCACGCCGAGCCCCGTGGGCGCCGTGGACCCGGCGGAGACGGCCCGGGTTTTCACGGTCCCCGTGGCCGATCTCACGGACCCGGCACACCGGGTCACCACCGTCCACCCGCGCGGCCACCTGGGCCCGGGTTTCACCGTCGAATCGGCTCTGGTCTGGGGTTTCACCGCCGGGGTGATCGACCGGATCCTGCACTTCGCGGGGTGGGAGCGACCGTGGGACCGGTCACGGCAGGTCCCGCTCGACTGGCACGCATGAGACGGTGGCCCACGTGAACGTGCTGGACATCTTGTTGTTGGTCGCCGCCGTGTGGTTCGCGATCGTCGGCTACCGGCAGGGGTTCGTCGTCGGCATCCTGTCGGTGATCGGCTTCCTGGGCGGTGGCCTCATCGCCGTGTCCCTGCTGCCGCTGGTCTGGAACCGGGTGACGGACAACGGCAGCCAGGTGTCCACCACGGTCGTGGTGATCGCCGTCGTCGTGATCATCGTCTTCGCCTCCGTCGGCCAGGCCCTGACCACCCATCTCGGCAGCAGACTCCGCCGCCGCATCACCTGGTCACCGGCGCGCGTCATCGACGCGACCGGCGGGGCCGTGGTCAACGTGGTCGCGATGCTGCTGGTGGCCTGGCTGATCGGCCTGCTGGTCGCCGGTACCTCGATACCCACGCTGGGCAAGGAGGTTCGCACCTCCAGGGTGCTGCTCGGCGTCTCGCGGGTGCTGCCCGACCAGGCCAACACCTGGTTCTCGAACTTCAGCTCCACCCTGGAGCGCAACGGCTTCCCACAGGTGTTCACCCCGTTCGCCAACGAGCCGATCCCCACGGTGCAGGCGCCGGACCCGGACCTCGTCAGCAGCCCCGTCACCCAGCAGGCCAAGGGCTCGATCGTCAAGGTCGTCGGCACCGCGCCCAGCTGCAGCAAGGTGCTGGAGGGCACGGGCTTCGTGTTCGCGCCCGGCAAGGTGATGACCAACGCGCACGTCGTCGGCGGGGTCGCCGAGCCGACCGTGCAGATCGGCGGCGAGGGCAAGCTGTACGACGGCAAGGTCGTGCTCTACGACTGGGCGCGCGACATCGCCGTCCTGGACGTGCCCAAGCTGAAGGCGCCGGCGTTGGAGTTCACCGACAAGGACGCGGTGAGCGGCAACGACGCGATCGTCGCCGGCTTCCCGGAGAACGGCGCGTACGACGTGCGAGCGGCCCGCGTCCGCGGCCGGATCAACGCCAACGGCCCGGACATCTACCACCGGGGCACCGTCCGACGGGACGTCTACTCGCTCTTCGCGACCGTCCGCCAGGGCAACTCCGGCGGCCCGCTGCTGACGCCCGACGGCAAGGTGTACGGGGTCGTCTTCGCGAAGTCCCTCGACGACCCGAACACCGGCTACGCACTGACGGCGGACGAGATCCGCGACGACATCAGGGTCGGCAAGACCGCCGGCCAGAGGGTCGACAGCCAGGGCTGCGCCCTCTGACCCGCCGCCGACCCGCCCCTGAGCCGTCCACGCCGCCCGCGTCCTCAGCGCCTTCCGCGCCCTCTGCGTTCTCTGCGTTTTCTACGTTCGTGGATGACGCAGGCGTGCCGAGACCCACATGGCCCGGCGGCGCAGGATGCGCGGAATCCCGAGTCTGAGGTCGTGGCCGTGCCGGCCGGCCCTCTCGTGGGTGCCCGGCGCGGCGGCCGAGCGGTCTTCGTGTGCGGTGTCACCGTAGTCGTGCGTCCAGCCCATACTCCGAGCTGTGCCCGTGCCCCAAGGTCGGTAACCCCGTATGCGGGGGCCAATTGGCCTATGCGCCAGGCAATTGAATGCTTGTCATACCGGTTATGCCGGTTATGTGAGGGTCGGTCAGCGGTCCGGCTCGGGGTCCTTGAGCCAGTTCACCAACTCGGTGGAGAAGGCCACCGGGTCCTCCTCGTGCGGGAAGTGCCCGAGCCCGTCGAACAGCCGCCACCGGTACGGGGCTTCGACGTATTCACCGGAACCGGCCGCGCTGCGCGTCCGCATCACCGGGTCGAGCGAGCCGTGCAGGTGCAGCGTCGGCACGCGCACCGGCCGCTTCATCCGCCGGTTGAACTGGAGCCCGTCGGGCCGCGCCATCGAGCGCATCATCCAGCGGTACGGCTCCACCGAGCAGTGGGCGGTGGACGGGATGCACATGGCCCGCCGGTACACGGCGATGTCCTCGTCGGTGATGGACTCCTGGAGTCGGGGACCCGACCACTCCCGGATCAACTCCCCCACGAGCGCCCCGTCGTCGGCGACGAGCCGGCGCTCGGGGATGAACGGGCGCTGGAAGCCCCAGATGTGCGAACTGGCCCTGGTCTGGCCGAAGTCCGAGAGCATCGCCGAACGCCAGCGGCGCGGGTGCGGCATCGAGGAGACCACGAGCCGGCGCACCAGCTTCGGCCGCATCACCGCGGCCGTCCACGCGAGGTACCCGCCCAGGTCGTGCCCGACGAGGGCGGCGTCCGGCTCGCCCAGGGACCGTACGACCCCGGTGATGTCGAGCGCCAGGTTCGCGGGGTCGTAGCCGCGCGGGGTGCGGTCGCTGCCGCCCACCCCGCGCAGGTCCATCGCGACCGCCCGGTATCCGGCGTCGGCGAGCGCGGTCAGCTGGTGCCGCCAGGTCCACCAGAACTGCGGGAATCCGTGCAGCAACAGCACCAGCGGCCCGTCGCCGACCTCGGCGACGTGGAAGCGGGCGCCGTTGGCCGCGACGTCCCGGTGCGTCACCGCTCTGCCGCCGGGGAGGTCGAGCCGTACCGCCGTGGCGGCGGTGGGGGGAGTGCTCGGGTCCGGCGTGGGGGCTGTCATGAGGACGAGCGTGCCACACCCACGGCCTGGTCACTCACCGGCCGCGGGTGCGGCTTGACGGTTCCGAGGACCGCGGACGTCTGCTTGACGGACTCGATGGTCTTCACCGGCGGCTTGACCTTCTTGAACTTGGACATGGCGATCAGCCCGATCACGGCCGCGAGCACCCAGAACGCCACGCCGACGATGAGGAACGACCACGCGAGGCCGAGTCCGAGGTTGTGGATCCCGTAGGCCGCGGCGAAGCTCAGCACCGGCAGGGAGAAGAGCAGCAGCACTCCGGCGACGATCGCGGCGCCGCTGCCGATGCCCGCGCGCTTGACGTCCTGCTTGAGCTCCACCTTGGCGAGGGCGATCTCGTCGTGCACCAGGGCGGACATCTCGGCGGTGGCCGAGGCGACCAGCTGGCCCAGCGTGCGCTCGGCTCCTTGCGCCCCTTGGTCCACTGCGGTCATCGCTCTCTCCCTCTTGTCGTCTGCCGGTCTGCTTCGTGTGTCGCCGGCGGCTGTCCTCCGTCGTCAGTCAGATCATGCCGGACGGTCGGCCTCGTTGCTGGCCCCGGCCGCCGCTTCGGCCTTGCGGCGGTGCTCCGCGGCCCTCTCCTCGTAGATCTTCGCCATCCGCAGGTGGTACGCCGGGTTGTGCTCCTCGTAGATGTCCGGGATGCCGTCCTGGTCCTCGTCGCGCTCCTCGGCCTCGGTGAGCGCCTTGTACTTGCGGTTGCGGAGCTTGAGCAGGACGCAGGCGATCACCGCGGCGATGAGGGAACCGATCAGGACGGCGGCCTTGATCTCGTCGGTGAGCACGGGGTCGCCCGCGAAGGCGAGCTCGCCGATGAGGAGGGAGACGGTGAAGCCGATGCCGGCGAGGGAGGCCACGGCCAGTACGTCGGGCCAGGCGAGGTCCTCGTTCAGCTCGGCCTTGGTGAATCGGGCGGCCAGCCAGGTGCCGCCGAAGATGCCGACGGCCTTGCCGACGACCAGGCCGAGGACCACGCCGAGGGTCTCGGGCCGGGTGAAGACCGCGGTGATGGCCTCGTCGGAGAGCGAGACACCGGCGGCGAAGAGCGCGAACAGCGGCACGGCGAGACCGGCCGAAATCGGCCGTACCAGATGCTCGATGTGCTCGCCGGGGGAGTGCTGCTCGCCCTCCCTGGTGTGGCAGCGGAGCATCAGGCCCATCGCGACGCCGGCGATGGTGGCGTGGACCCCGCTGTTGTACATCAGCCCCCAGATGACCAGGGCGAGCGGGACGTAGACGTACCAGCCGTGGACGCCCCGGCGCTGCAGGAACCAGAAGAGGGCCAGGCCGACGACCGCGCCGCCGAGTGCCAGGAAGTCGATCTTCTCGGTGAAGAACACGGCGATGATGATGATCGCGAAGAGGTCGTCGACGACGGCGAGGGTCAGCAGGAACGCGCGCAGGGCCGAGGGCAGCGAGGTGCCGATGACCGCGAGGACGGCGAGCGCGAAGGCGATGTCGGTGGCGGTCGGGACGGCCCAGCCGGCCATCGAACCGTTGCCGATGAGGTTGTCGAGGGCGTAGACCCCGGCCGGCACGGCCATGCCGCAGAGGGCGGCGATGACCGGGAGGGCGGCCGCCTTGGGGTCGCGCAGGTCGCCCGCGACCAGCTCGCGCTTGAGCTCGATGCCGGCCACGAAGAAGAAGATCGCGAGCAGGCCGTCGGCGGCCCAGTGCTGGATCGAGAGGTCCAGGCCGAGGGCGGCGGGGCCGATGTGGAAGTTCTTGACGGTCTGGTAGCTCTCCGCCAGGCCCGGGGTGTTCGCCCAGATCAGGGCGGCGACCGCGGCCACGAGGAGCAGCACACCGCCGACGGTCTCGGCGCGCAGGGCATCGGCGATGAAACGCCGCTCGGGCAGCGAGAGCAGACCGAGGAACTTGCGGCTCTGGCGGTCGGTGCGGTCGGGCGTGGCCACAGCGGGGCACCTCCGGGGTCGGTTGGACGGCATGGCGAAGCTCGTTGCCGACCAGACTTCCCGGCGCACCCTGTGGTTTCACGCTTGGTTTTTACGCTTTGAATACTTTACAGGGTGTACGCGAGGGCATATCCGGTGATCATCACTTTATGCGCGAAAGGGGCACCCGGCGCGGCGCGCCCGGTGCCCCTTTCGTCGTGTCTCAGTCCTCGCTGGAGGCGTTCGGCAGCTTGCTCTGGATCAGGCTCATCACCGAGGAGTCGGCGAGTGTGGTCACGTCACCGACGGCGCGGTTCTCGGCCACGTCGCGCAGCAGGCGGCGCATGATCTTGCCGGAGCGGGTCTTCGGCAGCTCCTGCACCGGCAGGATCCGCTTCGGCTTGGCGATCGGGCCGAGGGTGGCGCCGACGTGGTTGCGCAGTTCGGCGACCAGACCCTCGGTCTCCGAGGCGCTGCCGCGCAGGATGACGAAGGCCACGATGGCCTGGCCGGTGGTCTCGTCGTTCGCGCCGACCACGGCCGCCTCGGCGACCGAGGGGTGCGAGACGAGCGCGGACTCGACCTCCGTGGTCGAGATGTTGTGGCCGGACACGAGCATCACGTCGTCCACCCGGCCGAGCAGCCAGATGTCGCCGTCCTCGTCCTTCTTGGCGCCGTCGCCCGCGAAGTACTTGCCCTCGAAGCGCGACCAGTAGGTGTCGATGAACCGCTGGTCGTCGCCCCAGATGGTGCGCAGCATCGAAGGCCACGGCTCGGTGAGGACCAGGTAGCCGCCTCCGCCGTTCGGGACCTCGTGGGCCTCGTCGTCCACCACGGTGGCCGAGATCCCGGGCAGCGCGCGCTGCGCCGAGCCCGGCTTGGTCTCCGTGACGCCGGGCAGCGGGGAGATCATCATCGCGCCGGTCTCGGTCTGCCACCAGGTGTCCACGATCGGGCAGCGGTCGCCGCCGATGTGCTTGCGGTACCAGATCCAGGCCTCGGGGTTGATCGGCTCGCCGACCGAGCCCAGCACGCGCAGGCTCGACAGGTCGAACTTCGCGGGGATGTCGTCGCCCCACTTCATGAACGTACGGATGGCCGTGGGGGCGGTGTAGAGGATGGTGACGCCGTACTTCTGCACGACCTCCCAGAACCGGCCCTGGTGCGGGGTGTCCGGCGTGCCCTCGTACATCACCTGGGTGGCGCCGTTCGCGAGCGGCCCGTAGACGATGTACGAGTGCCCGGTCACCCAGCCGATGTCGGCGGTGCACCAGTAGACGTCGCTCTCCGGCTTCAGGTCGAAGACGGCGTGGTGGGTGTACGAGGCCTGGGTGAGGTAGCCGCCCGAGGTGTGCAGGATGCCCTTCGGCTTGCCCGTGGTCCCCGAGGTGTACAGGATGAAGAGCGGGTGCTCGGCGTCGAAGGCCTGCGGGGTGTGTTCGGCGGACTGACGGCCGACCAGGTCGTGCCACCAGAGGTCGCGGCCCTCGCTGAAGGCGGTGTCCTGGCCGGTGCGCCGTACGACGAGCACGTGCTCGACCTGCGGGCACTTGCCGACGGCCTCGTCGATCGCGGGCTTCAGGGCGGTCGCCTTGCCGCGGCGGTAGCCGCCGTCGGCGGTGATGACCAGCTTGGCGTCGGCGTCCTGGATGCGGGAGGCGACGGCGTCGGCGGAGAAGCCGCCGAAGACCACGGAGTGCGCGGCGCCGACACGGGCGCACGCGAGCATCGCGACGACCGCCTCGGGGATCATCGGGAGGTAGACGGCGACCCGGTCGCCGGCCCGGACGCCCAGCTCGGTCAGGGCGTTGGCGGCCTTGGAGACCTCGTCCTTGAGCTCGGCGTAGGTGATCGCGCGGCTGTCGCCGGGCTCGCCCTCGAAGTGGATGGCGACGCGGTCGCCGTTGCCGGCCTCGACGTGGCGGTCCACGCAGTTGTAGGCGACGTTCAGCTTGCCGTCGGCGAACCACTTCGCGAAGGGCGGGTTGGTCCAGTCGAGCGTCTCGGTCGGCTCCGTGGCCCAGGTCAGCCGCCGGGCCTGCTCGGCCCAGAAGCCCAGCCGGTCCGCGTCGGCCTGTGCGTACGCAGCCTCTTTCGCGTTGGCGGCGGCGGCCAGATCGGCGGGCGGTGCGAACCGCCGCTCCTCCTTGAGCAGATTGGCCAGGCTTTCATTGCTCACGAGATCTCCCTTTCCCAGGGTGTCCGTTGTGTCCCCGGGCATAGCTCATCAGTCGGTGGCCCGGGTGACAAGGGGTAGCCGACAATTGGTTTAGACCTATGTCCGTTCCGGTGCCGCGCGAGACGGCGTGCGAAGGCCCCTTCCCGCTGCAGGGTGCGAGAAGGGGCCACGCGATTGCACGGATACGGGAGGGTATCGGTTCACACCTCGCGGTCAGGGGATCAGGTCAGGCGTTCTGGCCGACACTGTCGAAGACGCGGCAGTCGAAGAAGTCCTCACCCTCGGACAGCAGGTACGCCTGCGCCTCGCCCACGTGGAAGTACATTCCGTGCAGCTCCAGCGTCCCCTCGGCGAGCCGCCTGGCCACCGACTCGTGGGCCCGCAAGTGCTCCAGCTGCTGCACCACGTTGGTCAGGCACAGCTGCTCCACGGCGTCGGCCGGGAGCCGCCCGGAGATCCGGGCCCAGGCGTGGTGGCGGCTGGCCATCCGCTCCAGGCTGGGCAGCCCGTGCCGCAGCCAGCGGCGCAGCGGGGTCATCGGCTGGCCGGGGGCGGAGTTGAGCAGCGCCTGCATGGCCCCGCAGCCCGAGTGGCCGCACACCGTGATGCTGTCCACCTTGAGCACGTCCACGGCGTACTCGATGGCCGCGGCGACCGAGTCGTCCGTGGACTCCGCCCCGGGGAGCGGGACCAGATTGCCGACGTTGCGGACGGTGAAGAGGTCCCCGGGGCCGCTGGCCGTGATCATGCTGGTCACCAGACGGGAGTCCGCGCAGGTGAGGAAGAGCTGCGAGGGCCGCTGCCCCTCGCGGGCCAGCCGGGCCAGCTCGTCTCGTACGTGGGGCGCCGTATCGCGCTGGAAGGCGCCGATGCCGTTGGCCAGTTGACCTGCCCCGCGCCCCCGGGGGCGCGCCTCCCGCGAGGCCGCCGACTCCAGGGCCTCGGCCGCCGCCTCCAGGCCGCCGGGCTCCGCCGTACGGGGCCGGTCCGGTCGGTGGTCGCAGTGGTTCTGCCAGGGCGTCCAGGGCCGGCAGCAGTGGTGCGCCCCGCGCTGCGGCCCGCCGCGGGGCCGGTCGGCCGCGCTGGCGCGGCCGGTCACCTTCAGCGAACCTCCGTGCGCCACATGGGAGTCCTGCCAGTCCTGCAGGGTCTCGTAGGCCGCGTGGTCCATGAACGAGCCGTCCAGCTCGATCAATGCCTGCCCGTCGTGCGGGATCTGGTTCAGCGCCCGGCTCAGCCGCGGCACCGCGAGGAAGGTCAACTGTCCGCGCGCCCGCACCCGGTGCACCCCGCCGTCCAGCTGCTCCACCGTGATCCTGGTCCGGGCGAGGCGGTGCAGGGCCAGCGCCACGGCGACCGCGACCCCGATGGCCACGCCCTCCAGGACCCCGCCGAACACCACGGCGACGATCGTCGTGACGTAGACGAGGATCTCGCGGTGCCGGGTGACGGTGCGCAGGTGCGTGGCATTGACCATCTGCACGCCCAGCGCCATGACCAGGGCGGCCAGCGCGGCGAGCGGGATGAGGTCGAGGACGGGGACGAGCAGCCCGGCCGCCAGCAGCACCCAGAGCCCGTGCAGCATGACCGACCGCCGGCTGACGGCCCCGTACTTGACGTTGGCGACGCTGCGGACGGCCCCGCCCGCGACGGGCAAGCCGCCCAGGGCCCCGGAGACGATGTTCGCCACGCCCTGGCCGCGGAGCTCCTTGTCGAGGTCGGCGCGCGGCGGGCGGTTCCCCGTCTGCCGCTCGGAGGCGATCAGCTTGTCGGTGGCGACCGCCGAGAGCAGGGATTCCACGCTGCCGACCAGGGTGATGGTGAGTACGGCGGCGATGATGCCGAGGACCGGCCCCTCGGGCAGCTCGGGCAGCGCGTGGCTGCGCCAGGACGGCAGGTCCACACGGGGCACCGTGAGCCCGGCGAGGGCGGCGAGGACGGTGGCTGTGGCGACGGCGGCCAGCGCCGCCGGAACCTTGCGCAGCGCCTGCCCCGCCCGGCCGGGCAGCCGCGGCCAGGCGATGAGGACGGCCAGCGTGAACACGCTGACGGCGAGTGCGCCCGGGTGCAGGTCGGCCAACTGGCCGGGCAGTGCCCGGACATTGGCCACGGCAGAGCTCTGCGGGGTGCCGCCGAGCACGATGTGCAGGTTGGCCAGTGCGATGGTCACGCCGACGCCCGCGAGCATGCCGTGCACGATGGCCGGGCTGACCATGAGCGCCGACCGGGCGGTCCGCAGCGCGGCGAGCCCGAGCTGGCAGCATCCCGCGAGCACGGTGATGGCGCAGGTGGTCCGCCACCCGTAGCGCTGGATCAATTCGGCGGAGACCACGGTGAGTCCGGCCGCCGGCCCGCTCACCTGGAGCGGGGCACCGCCGAGCCGCCCGGCGACGATCCCCCCGACCGCCGCGGCGACCAGACCCGCCTGGAGCGGGGCTCCGGTGGCCAGGGCGATGCCGAGCGAGAACGGGAGGGCGATGAGGAACACCGCGAGGGAGGCCGAAAGGTCGGCCGGGAGGTTGGCGGGGAGGTTTTTGGCAGGGGCAGTCATAAGGTCCCGTCTCCTCTGGCCTGGTCTGGCCCGGTCTGGTCTGGGGAGGGGTGAAGCGGCGGGAGTCTCAACGCTCAGTAAACGAATGGTAATGGTGAGTAAAGGCGGGTGAAAGGTAATACGGGCAAATGGCCCATGAAATACCCCCAAGGGGTGATTGAGCTTTTTATCCGGCTTGTCACACCTTCCTCAAAGCAGACCGCATGGGACGTTGCGGCGCGGAAGTCCCGTGAGGGAACCGCGATGAACCCCGATGGCTCTGCCATGGATCTGCGAGGGAGAGGTGGGGCGGATGATCGCCGCCACGAAGAAGATCGCCGGTGGCCTGGTCGCCACGGCTCTGGCCCTGGGGGTCGCCGGGTGCACCGCCTCGGAACCCGTCAAGTCCCCGGCCCCCGGACCCCAGAACGCCAGGAAGGGAGCGGCCGCCCCGGAGGCCCCGGGCAGCGTCAACCGGCCCATCGGCGACGGCTCGACCGCCTACACCGGCCCGCAGCCGAACGTACGGAAGCCGCAGAAGCTGAAGCCGGGTGAAAAGCCGCCGCAGTTCGTGGTGTTCTCCTGGGACGGGGCCGGCGAGGACAGCCAGAAGCTGTTCTCGCACTTCCGCGAGGTCGGCAAGAAGTACAACGCCCGCATGACGTACTTCCTCAGCGGCGTGTACATGCTCCCGGAGGAGAAGCGTTCCCTCTACACGGCCCCGCAGCACTCGTCCGGCCGCTCCGACATCGGCTTCGGCGACCTCCAGGGCATCAAGGACACCGCCACCCAGGTCCGCGAGGCCTGGCTGGAGGGCAACGAGATCGGCACCCACTTCAACGGCCACTTCTGCGGCCCCGACGGCGGCGTCGGCACCTGGTCCGTGGAGGAGTGGAAGAGCGAGATCAACCAGGCCAAGTCGTTCGTCAAGAACTGGAAGACGAACGCGGACCTGAAGGCCATGCCGGCGCTGCCGTTCGACTACGACAAGGAGCTCATCGGCGCCCGCACCCCCTGCCTCGAAGGCCAGAAGAACTTCATGCTGGCGGCCAAGGACATGGGCTTCCGCTACGACTCCAGCGGCATCAGCAAGCAGATCTGGCCCAAGAAGACGGACGGCCTCTGGGACATCCCGCTCCAGCTCGTACCCATGCCGGGCCGCGCCTTCGACACGCTGAGCATGGACTACAACTACATGGTCAACCAGTCCGGGACGACGTCCCAGGGCGACCCGTCCCAGCACGCGTACTGGGGCGACCAGATGCGCGACGGCCTGCGCCAGGCCTTCGACCGCGTCTACCAGGGCAACCGGGCGCCGCTGATCATCGGCAACCACTTCGAGTCCTGGAACGGCGGCACCTACATGCGTGCCGTCGAGGAGTCCATCAAGACCATGTGCACCAAGCCCGAGGTCCGCTGCGTGCCGTTCCGAGAGCTCGCGGACTGGCTGGACGCCCAGGACCCGAAGACCCTGGATTGGATGCGGTCGCTCGACGTCGGCGAGGCGCCGAAGGCGGGCTGGGCGAAGTTCCTGACCGCGGGGCCGCCGGCGAAGCCGGCCGCCCCCGCGGGCGTCAAGCCGGCTGCGGAGCCGGCCGATGGGGCTGCGGACGAGGGCTGAGGATCGCCTCCACGGCCGCCGCGTCCTCGCGGAGCACGAAGTCGGGGTCGATCTGGTCCGCCAGGTCGACCCCGGTCTTGGCGTTGCCCCAGCTCTCCGCGTTCTTGAGGTGGAAGCGCACCATCTGCTCGGTGTACCGGCCCCAGTCGCGGTGCGCGTAGGAGTCGTCGGCGGCGTCCTGGAGGGCCTGGAGGGCCAGCCGGTTGCTCGCCTCCAGCAGCTCGAAGGCGGCCGGGCGGCCCTTTTCCATCGCCCGCACCCAGTCCGAGTGCCCCAGGGTGACCAGCAGGTCCTCGCCGACCTCGTCCTGGAGGAACTCGATGTCCTCCAGCCCCTGGACCTTGTTGCCGATGACCTTGAGCGTGATCCCGAAGTCCCGGGCGTACTCCTTGTACTGGCGGTAGACGGAGATGCCCTTGCGGGTCGGCTCGGCGACCAGGAAGGTCACGTCGAAACGGGTGAACATGCCCGACGCGAAGGAGTCCGAGCCGGCCGTCATGTCGACGACCACGTACTCGTCGGGTCCGTCGACGAGGTGGTTGAGGCAGAGCTCGACCGCTCCCACCTTGGAGTGGTAGCAGGCGACCCCGAGGTCGGCCTCGGTGAACGGCCCGGTCGCCATGAGCCGTACGGGCTCCCCGTCCAGCAGCAGCGTGCGCGCGCAGGCCTCGTACACCGGGTTGTCCTCGGTGATGCGCAGCAGGCGCGAGCCTCTGCCCGGCGGGGTGGTCTTGATCATCGTGTCGGCGGACGCGATGCGCGGGTTGGAGCCCCGCAGGTACTCCTTGATCAGGGGCAGGTGCGCGCCCATGGCGGGCAGTTCGGCTGCCTCCTCGTCGCCGAGGCCGAGCGCGGTGCCCAGGTGCTGGTTGATGTCGGCGTCCACCGCGACGACGGGGGCTTCATTGGCGGCGAGGTGGCGGATGAAGAGGGAGGACAGCGTCGTCTTGCCGCTGCCGCCCTTTCCCACGAAAGCGATCTTCATGTTCACCAAGCGTAGTGGGTCGACGACGGGGAGTTGTCAAGGTGAGTGAAGAAGACCACTCCAAGGAGGGGTCGGTGCTACGGGGGCGCAGTGCGTAGGCTCCTTACTTATGAGTAGCGCTGCTGACCCGCTGGCCGCACTGGCCGGGCTGCCGGGTGTCGCCGATTCCGTGGATTCCGTACGCAAGGCCGTGGACCGGGTCTACGGGCACCGCGTGATGCGCCGCCGGAGCGGAGAGATCACCTCGGAGGCCGCGCTGCGCGGCGCGCGCGCCAGTGCGGCGCTGTCCGGTGCCGACTGGGCGCTGGAGGAGGTGCGCCGCCGGACGGACTTCGGTTCGGAGCCCGAGGCCCGCATGGTCGGAGCCGCCCTCCGGCTCACCGCCGAGGCCGGCCAACTGCTGAGCATCTGGCGCCAGTCGCCGCTGCGGGTGCTGGCGCGCCTGCACCTGGTGGCGTCGGGGTCGACGGTGGAAGGGGACGTCGTGGGGCGTCCGCGACTGGCGGGCGAGCCGGTGGACGAACCGCTGGTGGACCTGCCGCTGCCGAGCGCGGACGAGGTCGCGGGCCGGCTCGACGGCCTGTCCCGCCTGGTCATCGCGGGCGGTTCCGCCCCGGCGCTGATCACGGCCGCCGTGGTGCACGGAGAGCTGCTGGCCCTGCGTCCCTTCGCCACGTACAACGGTCTGGTCGCACGGGCGGCGGAGCGGATCGTCCTGATCAACAGCGGGCTGGACCCCAAGGCGATCTGCCCGGCCGAGGTCGGTCACGCGGAGCAGGGGCGCGAGGCGTACCTGGAGGCCTTCGCGGGCTACGTCTCCGGCACCGCCGAGGGGATGGCCGCCTGGATCGCCCACTGCGGGCGGTCGATCGAACTCGGTGTGCGCGAGTCGACGGCTGTCTGCGAGGCGCTTCAGCGGGGCGCGGCCTGAGCGGTTTCACCCGTCCGGGCCGTCGGGCCCCGTTCGGCCTGCGATTTTCGTCCGGACACGGGTTGCGGCGACACCCATACCGCTCTGGTGTCGCCGCTGGCATTCACGCCCAGTTACCAAGCGTCCTCGATGGTTGCCCATCAGGTCGGGAGCTTTGCCCGTTCCCTGGTGCGGCTGGCCCGTAATCGACGGGTCGACGTCGCGTGGGTGCTCGGCGCTCATGCTTCGGTCCGTGGGCCTTACTGCGTTTTAAAGATGATCCTCTCGGATGTTCTTTGGTCTCGCGGGCCGTTGCTTTATTTGTACTCCGGTTCGGTTCCATGCGAAACCCCTGGCTCCACTTTTTACTTTCCGGGGCGAGCTCGGGCGAACCGGACAGCCGCTATCGGTGCAGGTCAGGACATTCACCTGGACGCGGCGGCCGGCAGTGCGCTCGCGCGGCGCCGGCTCGCGTACCAGACCAGCCCGGCCGTGACCGCCGCGGCCCCCACGGCGGCCGCTGCGACGAGCGCGGGCCGCGCGGGCATGGACAGCCCGGGGAGCCGCTGCTTGAGCCGCACGGGCCGGTCGAAGACCAGGACGGGCCATTCGCGCGCCAGGGCCTCCTTGCGCAGCGCCCGGTCCGGGTTGACCGCGTGCGGGTGCCCCACGGCCTCCAGCATCGGGACGTCGGTGATCGAGTCGCTGTACGCGTAGCAGCGGGCGAGGTCGTAGCCCTCGGACTCGGCCAGCTCGCGCACGGCCTCCGCCTTCGTGGGCCCGTACGCGTAGTACTCGATCTCACCCGTGAAGCAGCCGTCCTCGCCCACGACCATGCGCGTGGCGACGACCCGGTCCGCGCCGAGCATCTCCCCGATCGGTTCGACCACTTCGGCGCCGGAGGTGGACACGATCACCACATCGCGGCCGGCGGTGTGATGGGCCTCGATGAGGGACGCCGCCTCGTCGTAGATGATCGGGTCGATGAGGTCGTGCAGCGCTTCCGCGACGATCTCCCGCACCTGCTGCACGTTCCACCCCTTGCAGAGGGCGGACAGGTACTCCCGCATCCGCTCCATCTGGTCGTGATCGGCGCCGCCGGCCAGGAAGATGAACTGTGTGTACGCGGTGCGCAGCACTGCGCGGCGGTTGATCAGGCCGCCCTGGTAGAAGGACTTGCTGAACGTCAAGGTGCTCGACTTCGCAATGACCGTCTTGTCCAGGTCGAAGAAGGCTGCGGTACGAGGCGAGGAGTGCGGCAAGGGCTGATTTTCCACGCCCCGAGCATATGCGCCCACCATTCGGCGTAAGGTGTGGCGCGTGGGTTTGCCTGAGAAGGCTCTCGGGTACACCATGGAAGTCACGGATCGTTCGCGACCGTGCTAACCCGGTCTGGCTCCTCCCCCCCCGAGTCGGACCGTGGGGACGACCCCCGCTCTCCCCCCCGGCGGGGGTCGTCGCATGTCCGGACGCGGTTCGCGTCCCTGCCTTCGGCCCCAAGTGACCATCTCCCGGCCCTTCCTCTTGTGCTGGGCCCTGTCCGTCGAAGGCCCCCACCACATCAGACTCGTAACGGAGCGTAGTGGTTCCGGCGCGTTCCGGAACTCACCTGTGAGGGTGACCGGGTTATTCACAATCGGTCTGCTGTCCACAGTTTTCGAGCAAGATCCACTTCTTTTTCCCGATCGCTGCACGGTGATTCCGGCCGCGAAGTCCGCGGCGCACGGATTTGCAGGGAGAAGGGGGCGGAGATCGTGGCTCGATCGAAGTCGTGTGAATCGCGGTCGGGGGAGTCGGCCGGGGTCGTGGCCGGCGCTGTGGCCGGTGCTGTGGCCGTCGCCGGGAGCGCCTCGGGTCGCGCGGCCGGGGCGGAGCCCGCCGGCGGGCGACCGCTGATCATCACCGAGGATCCGCTGCTGCTCGACGACCTGCTGCGGCTGTGCGCCGCGGCGGGCGCCGAGCCGCACGTGCACCACGCGGTGCCGGGGCAGGGCGTCGGGAGCGGTGGGAGCAACGGGACTGCTGCGGGGATCGGTTGGGAGTCCGCGCCGCTCGTGCTCGTCGGGGACGACGCGGCCCGTCGGGTGCGCGGGGCGCCGCGCAGGGGCGGGGTGTTCCTCGTCGGCCGCGAGTTGGACGACCCCCTGGTGTGGCAGCGGGCCGTGGAGATCGGAGCGGAGGAGGTGCTGCGGCTCCCCGATGCCGAGAGCCGGCTCGTCGACCGCATCGCCGATGTGGTCGAGGGCGCCGGGCGGCCCGCCCTCGCCGTAGGAGTGATCGGCGGCAGCGGCGGTGCCGGTGCCTCCACCCTCGCCTGCGCGCTCGCCCTGCGGGCCGCCCGCGGCGGGGAGCGGACCATCCTGATCGACGGCGACCCGCTGGGCGGGGGCATGGACGTCCTCCTCGGGGGCGAGACCGCGGAAGGGCTGCGCTGGCCGGACTTCGCGGGCTCCCGGGGGCGGGTCGGCGCCGGAGCCCTGGAGGAGTCCCTGCCCGAGCTGCACGCCCTGCGGGTGCTCAGCTGGGACCGGGGGGACCGGGTGGTGGTGCCGCCCACCGCGATGCGGTCGGTGGTGGCCGCCGCCCGGCGCAGGGGCGGGGTGGTGGTGGTCGACCTCCCCCGCCGGGTGGACGAAGCCGTGGCCGAGGTGCTGGCCCAGCTCGACCTGGTGCTGATGGTGGTGCCGGGCGAGCTGAGGGCGGTGGCCGCGGCGGGCCGGGTGGCGGCCGGGGTGCGGATGGTGGCCCGGGACGTGCGCGTGGTCGTACGGGGCCGCTGCCCGGGCGGGCTCGACGCGGAGGCCGTGGCCGGGCTGCTGGGGGCGCCGCTGGCCGGTGAGGTGCCGGTCGAGGTGGGACTGCCCGGACGGGTGGCCGAGGGCGAACCGCCGGGAGGGCAGGGGCGGGGCGCGCTGGCCCGCTTCTGCGACGGATTCTGGCAGCGCGTGCTCGGCCCCGCCCGAGGGGCGGCGGCATGAGCGCGGTGCTGCTGGAGGCGGTGCGCAGGCAGCTCGCCGAGAGCGGGGCGGAGCCGACCCCGGCGCGGGTGGCGGCCGCCCTGCGGGCCCAGGGCAGGCTGCTCGGCGACGCCGAAGTGCTGGGTGCGGCCGCCGAGTTACGGTCCGAGCTGGTCGGAGCCGGCCCGCTGGAGGCGCTGCTCGCCGACCCCGGGGTCACCGACGTGCTGGTGGCGGCGCCCGACCGGGTGTGGGTGGACCGCGGTGGCGGGCTGGAGCTGACCCCGGTGACCTTCCCCGACGCGCAGGCCGTGCGCAGGCTCGCCCAGCGGCTGGCCGCCGTCGCCGGCCGCCGCCTGGACGACGCCCGGCCCTGGGTGGACGCCCGGATGCCCGACGGGACCCGGCTGCATGCCGTCCTGCCCCCGATCGCGGTCGGGTCGGCCTGCCTCTCGCTGCGGGTGGTGCGACCACGCGCCTTCACCCTGGAGGAGCTCGTCACGGCGGGGACGCTGCCGCCCGGAGGGCACCGGCTGCTCCGGGCGATCGTCGAGGCCCGGCTGTCGTTCCTCGTCTCCGGAGGCACGGGGACCGGCAAGACCACCCTCCTCAGCGCCCTGTTGGGACTGGTGGGCCCCGGTGAGCGGATCGTGCTGGCCGAGGACTCCGCCGAGCTGCGCCCCGACCATCCGCACGTGGTGCGGCTGGAGACCCGACCGGCCAACCAGGAGGGTGCCGGCCTGGTCACCCTGGCGGATCTGGTGCGGCAGGCGCTGCGGATGCGGCCCGACCGGCTGGTGGTCGGCGAGGTCCGGGGTGCCGAAGTCGCCGACCTCCTGGCCGCGTTGAACACCGGCCACGAAGGCGGGTGCGGCACTGTGCACGCCAACGCCGCCGCTCATGTACCGGCCCGGCTGGAAGCGCTCGGGACGGCCGCCGGGCTCGACCGGGCCGCCCTGCACAGCCAGTTGGCGGCCGCGCTGACCCTGGTGGTCCACCTGGCCCGGGACCGGGCGGGGCGGCGCCGGGTCGCCGAGGTGCACGTGCTGGAGCGGGACGCCGCCGGGCTGGTGGTGACCGTACCGGCGCTGCGCTGGGCCGCACGCGGATTCCTGCGGGAACGGGGCTGGGAACGGCTCGGTCCCCTGCTGCGGGGTGCGCGATGAGTGCCTGGGCGGGGGCGGGCTTGTCGGTGCCGGTGTTCGCCGGGGTGCTGTGCGCGGGTGCGGCCGCCTGGGTGCTGGCCGGGGGCGACCGGGCCTCCCGACGGGCCCGGCTGGTGCTCGCGGGGGTCGGGCCGGTGGCCGCGGGCGGGCCGGTGCGCCGGGAGCGGTGGCTGATCGGGCTGCGGGTCCGGGCGGCGCAGGGGCGGGAGTGGGCCTGCCTCGGGGTCGGACTGCTGGTCGCACTGCTCGGCGGATCGGTGCTCCCGCTGCTGGTGGGAGCGGCCGCGGTGCCGCTGGTGCGGCGGTGGCTGCGCACCCGGGCCCGGGAGCGGGCCCGGGTGGCTCGGGCCGCCGAGGTGGCGGAGCTGTGCGGGGCGGTGGTGGGGGAGCTGCGGGCCGGCTCCCAGCCCGGTCAGGCGCTGACGGCGGCGATACGGCGGACGGTGGCGGGCCCCGGCGGACCGGGCGCGGCGGAAGCGGGAGTGCTGGCCGCCGCGGCGTTCGGCGGGGACGTGCCCGGGGCGCTGCGCCAGGCGGCGCGGGAATCCGGGGCGGAGGGATTGGCCGGGATGGCGGCCTGCTGGCGGGTCTCGGTGGACGGCGGTGCGGGGCTGGCCGCCGGGCTGGACCGGCTGGAGGGGGCGCTGCGCGCCGAGCGGGACCGCGAGGAGTCCCTGCGGGCCCAGCTCGCGGGGGCGCGCTCGACGGCGGTCGTGCTGGCCCTGCTGCCGCTCGTGGGGCTGCTCATCGGCACCGCACTGGGCGCGGACCCACTGCGCGTGCTGCTGCACACCCCGGTGGGGTGGGGCTGTCTGCTGGCGGGCGCGGTGCTGGAGGCGCTGGGGCTGCTGTGGTGCCGACGGATCGTACGGACGGGGGAGCGGTGATGGGCGGCTTCGCGGTCCACAGGCTGGGGACGGTGCTGTGCCTGGCTGCGGTGGCCCTGAGCGTGCTGTCCGCCGTGACGGCGGGCGTGCGGGCGCGGGCCGCCCGGCGCAGGGTCGCGGTCCTCCTGGGGGTCGCCCCCGGGCGGCGTAGGCCTGCGGTGCCCCTTCGGATACGGGGTGCGGCGGGCTGGGTCGGGCCGGCCGGAGCGGTGCTGGCGGGCTGGGTGCTCGGCGGTGGCGTCGCGGGAGTGGCCGTGGGAGCCCTCGCGGCCCTCGGTGTGCGGCGCCGGCTCGTCCGGGCCCGCCCGCCCGCCGGGGTCGATCCACGGGAGGCGGAGCGTCAGCTGCCCTTCGCCGCGGACCTGTTGGCCGCGTGTCTGGCGGCCGGCGCCGGCCCGGTGGAGGCCGCGGAAGTGGTGGGGGAGTCGCTGGGCGGCCCGTTGGGCGAGCGGCTGGCGAGTGCCGGTGCCGAGCTGCGGCTGGGCGGCGAACCGGGAGCCGGGTGGGGGAGGTTGGCGGAGATACCGGGCGCCCGGCCGCTCGCGGACTGCCTGGAGCGGGCCGCCCGTACGGGAGCGCCGGCGGCGGAGCCGGTCTCCCGCCTCGCCTCGCACCTGCGGGCGGACCGGGCCCGGCGGGCGGGAGCCCGTGCGCAGAAGGCGGCGGTGCTCGTCACCGCACCGGTGGGGCTGTGCTTCCTCCCCGCATTTCTCGCGATCGGGGTCGCGCCCGTGGTGATCGGAATGGCCTCGGGTCTTCTCTCGAACAACTGACGTCACATGAATCACGCGCATCAACAAGGGAAATCAACAGGAGGTTGCCATGAGGATCATCTGGTTTCGTGTACGGACGGCGCTGAGCGGTCGTCGGAGCGATGCGGGGATGTCCACTTCCGAATACGCCATGGGCACCATCGCGGCCTGTGCGTTCGCGGCGGTGCTGTACAAGGTCGTGACGAGTGAAGTCGTCTCCACCGCCCTTCAGTCGACGATCGGGAAGGCGCTCGATGTGCCGTTCTGAGAGGGAATCCGGGGCACGTCGAAAAATGGGGGACCGCGGATATGTGACGGCGGAGGCCGCCCTGGTGATCCCGGCCCTGGTGCTGTTCGCGGCGCTGCTGGTGTGGGCGCTGATGGCGGCCGCCGCGCAGATCCGGTGCGTGGACGCGGCCCGGGCCGGGGCCAGGGCGGCAGCCCGGTCCGAGCCCGCGGACGTCGCGGTGGCGGCCGCCCGGGCGGCCGCGCCCGAGGGGGCCCGGGTGGGGCTGGAGCGGGTGGGTGACCTCTGGCGGGTCCGGGTCGAGGCGCGGGCGCCGGGGCCGGGGTCCCTGCCGGTGCGGCTCGGCGCGCAGGCGGTGGCCCTGGCGGAGGACAGCGTGGGGCCGCCGCCGTGAGCCGGGACCGGGGCTCGGCCACCGTGTGGGCGGTGCTGGTGGTGGCGGTGCTGAGCGCGGTGTTCGGCGGGGTGCTGCTGCTGGGCCAGGCGGTCGTGGCGCGCCACCGGGCGGCGGCGGCAGCGGACCTCGCGGCCCTCGCGGCGGCGGCGAGCTGGGCCCACGGCCCGGCGACCGCCTGCGCGGCGGCGGCGAGGGTGGCCGGGGCGCAGGGGGCTCGGCTGTCCGGGTGCGTCCTGGAGGGTGAGGTCGCGGAGGTCACCGCCGGGGTGGCGGCGGGCCCCTTCGACCCCACGATCCGGTCCCGAGCCGGCCCCGCCCCGGAGCCGCCGAGGGGCCCGGCGGCGGAACCTCTGCGGCGCCCGGGGCCGTAGCGGCCCCCCAGCCGCCCGCAAGCGTCTGCCCCGGGCCTTCTACCCGGGGGCGGCGCGCCCCGGCCCTGGTACGGCCTCGGGCGCCGGTCAGGCAGTCGTCAGGGCCCGGCGGGCGGGGCGGTGGGGGCTTCGGCCAGGAGGCGGGTGAGGAGACGGATGGCGCCGCGCTTGTGGAGGGGGTCGTTGCCGTTGCCGCACTTGGGTGACTGGATGCAGGAGGGGCAGCCGGCCTCGCACTCGCAGGCGGCGATGGCGTCCCGGGTCGCCGTCAGCCAGGCGCGGGCCGTGTGGAAGGCGCGCTCCGCGAAGCCCGCGCCGCCGGGGTGGCCGTCGTACACGAAGACCGTCGGAAGGAGGGTGTCGGGATGCAGCGGCACGGAGACGCCGCCGATGTCCCAGCGGTCGCAGGTGGCGAACAGCGGGAGCAGGCCGATGGAGGCGTGCTCGGCCGCGTGCAGGGCGCCGCCGAGGATCTCCGGGTTGATCCGGGCCTCGTCGAGCTGGTCCTCGGTGACCGTCCACCACACGGCCCTGGTGCGCAGGGTGCGGGGCGGCAGGTCCAGCTTGGCCTCGCCCAGCACCTCGCCGGTGATCAGTTTGCGCCGCAGATAGGACACGACCTGGTTGGTGACCTCGACGGAGCCGTAGCAGAGCCGCCCCGATCCCCAGGGGACCTCGGTCTCGGTCTCCAGGACGGAGATGGAGGTGGTGTCGCGGGCGGTCGTGGAGAAGGGCGGGTCCGCCTCTTCGACGAGGGCCGCCGAATCCTCCAGGTCCAGGTGTTTCACGAGGTAGGTGCGGCCCTGGTGGAGGTGGACGGCCCCGTCGTGGACGGCGGTGTGCGCGGCCGACTCGTCGACCGTGCCGAGCAGCCGCCCGGTCGAGGCCTCGACGATCTGCACCGGCCGGCCGCCGCCGCCCCGGATGTCGGTCAGGTCCGAGGCCCGCTCCCGCCGGGTCCAGTGCCAGGCCGTGGCCCGCCGGCGCAGCAGCTTCGCCGCTTCGAGCTGGGGCAGGAGTTCCCCGGTCGCCGGGCCGAAGAGCTCCAGATCGGGCTCGGTCAGCGGGAGCTCCGCCGCGGCCGCGCACAGGTGCGGGGCGAGGACGTACGGGTTGTCCGGGTCGAGGACGGTGGCTTCCACCGGTTGGCGGAACAGGGCCTCGGGGTGGTGGACGAGGTAGGTGTCCAGCGGGTCGTCGCGGGCGATCAGGACGGCCAGGGCGCCCTGCCCCGAGCGCCCGGCGCGGCCGGCCTGCTGCCACAGCGACGCCCGCGTGCCCGGGTATCCCGTGATCAGGACGGCGTCCAGGCCGGAGACGTCCACGCCGAGCTCCAGGGCGGTCGTGGCGGCGAGACCGAGCAGCTCGCCGGAGTGCAGGGCCCGCTCCAGGGCCCGGCGCTCCTCCGGCAGGTATCCGCCACGGTAGGCGGCAACCCGCCGGGGCAGGGACCTGTCCACGTCCGTGAGGCGTTCCTTGGCGATCACGGAGATCAGCTCGGCGCCGCGCCGGGAGCGGACGAAGGCGACCGTGCGGACCCCCTGGACGACCAGGTCGGTCAGCAGGTCGGCGGTCTCGGCCGTGGCCGTACGGCGTACGGGAGCGCCCTTCTCGCCCCGCAACTCGGTGAGCAGCGGCGGCTCCCACAGGGCGAAGACCACCTCGCCGCGCGGAGAGGCGTCGTCGGTGATCTCGGTCACCGGTACGCCCGTCAGCCGCGAGGCGGCGGTCGCCGGGTCGCTGGAGGTGGCCGAGGCCAGCAGGAAGACCGGTTCGGAGCCGTAGCGGGCGCACAGCCGCCGCAGCCGGCGCAGCACCTGTGCCACGTGGGAGCCGAAGACCCCGCGGTAGGTGTGGCACTCGTCGATCACCACGTAGCGCAGGGCCCTCAGGAAGGAGGACCAGCGGGGGTGGGCCGGGAGGATCCCGCGGTGGAGCATGTCGGGGTTGGTCAGGACGTAGTTGGCGTACTGGCGCACCCATTCGCGTTCCTCGACGGGCGTGTCCCCGTCGTAGACGGCGGGCCGGACGGCGTTGCCGAGCGGGGCCGCCAGCTCTCGTACGGCGCGGCGCTGATCGGCCGCCAGGGCCTTGGTGGGGGCCAGGTACAGGGCCGTCGCGCCCCGCCCGTTCGGGGCCTCGGCGCCGTCCGCCAGCGCCGAGAGCAGGGGCGCGAGGTACGCGAGGGACTTGCCCGAGGCCGTGCCGGTGGCGACGACCACCGAGCGGCCGTCGAGGGCGTGCTCGGCGGCGGCCGCCTGGTGTTCCCACGGGTGTTCGATCCCGGCCGCCTGGATGGCGGCTACTACATCCGTTCGGATGCGGTCGGGCCAGACGGCATGACGGCCCTCCCGAGGGGGCAAGTGCTCCGTATGGGTGATGCGCGCAGCCCGGGAAGGCCCCCGGGACAAGCGGTCGAGGACCGCGCCGGGGGTGGGTCGAGGGTCCGCGGGTGGCGTGGGCCGCCTGGGACGGTGAGTATTGGCCATTGGAACCGAGTGTGTCACCGGCGTGCGGGACAATGGTCCGAAGGCGTCGTGCGCGCCTGCCGGTAAGTGATTGAATGCCATCGCGGCAGCCGATCCCTCACCTACCTTCGGGTGGGGAGGCCCCCGGGGGGCGCCGCTCGATAGCAAGGTGCTGGAGGATCCGTGGACCTGTCCCTGTCGACTCGCACTGTCGGCGACCGTACGGTCGTGGCGGTCGGTGGCGAGATTGATGTGTATACCGCGCCCAAGCTGCGCGAGCAGTTGGTCGAGTTGGTGAACGACGGCAGCTATCACCTGGTTGTCGACATGGAGGGAGTGGACTTCCTCGACTCCACCGGTCTCGGTGTGCTCGTGGGAGGTCTCAAGCGCGTCCGCGCGCACGAGGGTTCGCTCCGTCTGGTGTGCAACCAGGAGCGCATCCTGAAGATCTTCCGGATCACCGGTCTCACCAAGGTGTTCCCGATCCACACCACTGTGGAAGACGCCGTCAACGCCACCGACTGACGACTCCCGGCCGCCCGTGGGACGCCCTGGGGCGCCCCGCGGACGGCGAGGAGCCGACGAGGAGAACGGGGGTGCCGGGCCACGGTCGGTCCGGGCCCCTGTCAAGGCACGCCCGTAGTCCGAGGGGGACGCGCATGGCCACCGTTGAACTGCGCTTCAGCGCCCAGCCCGAACACGTCCGGACGGCCCGCCTGGTCGCGGCCGCCGTGGCACGCCGGGCCGGCGTGGAGGAAGCCGTCCTCGACGAGGTCCGCCTCGCCGTGGGCGAGGCCTGCTCGCGCGCCGTCGGACTCCACCGCAGCAACGGGCTGACCGCGCCCGTCCGGGTCGTGCTGACCGAGGAGGAGAAGGTGTTCTCCATCGAGGTCGGCGACGAGGTCCCCGGACCGGGCGGCGGCCCGGATTCCGCCGTGCCCGGACTCGAGGCCGCCCTCGACTCCGACGGCGACGGCGAGGACGAGATGGGCCTCGCCGTGATCAGCGGGCTCGTCGACGACGTCGAGGTGAGCACCGGGGAGTCGGGTGGCACGATCCGGATGAGCTGGCCCGTGTCCGCGTCCTCCGATCTTCCCTAGATCCAAAGAAGGCAGGACAACATTCGGTCCTATCTTCCGATCTTTATCAAGGCCCTGCTGAGCAGGGCCTTTTTCATGCCCGTAGATCAATGACCAGGCGTCAATGCCTTTGCCCCATTACCGCTTTCGAGGGTATTGGAGTGACGCGATCTATTGGTGAGGAGCAAGAGAACGCCAATTCCGTTTGCTGCGTACTGTTTTGATCGGGGCGCGCTCCCTACAATCCGTCCACATCTTGAGCTCATCACGTCAAGGAGGACGAATGACGGGGCTCTTCACCCCCAATGCGCCGGATCACACGATCGATCTGGCATCCGCGGTACTCACCGATGACAATCGGCTCATCGTGATCGTCATTGCGGTCGTGGCACTCGCCGCACTCGTCGTCGCGCAGATCCTGGTCCGCCAGGTCCTCTCGGCCGACGAGGGAACCGACAGCATGAAGAAGATCGCCGCCGCCGTCCAGGAAGGCGCCAACGCCTACCTCGGCCGCCAGCTGCGCACCCTCGGCATCTTCGCCGTCGTGGTGTTCTTCCTGCTCTTCCTGCTCCCCGCCGACACCTGGTCGCAGCGGGCGGGACGGTCCGCCTTCTTCCTCGTGGGCGCCCTCTTCTCGGCGGCCACGGGCTACATCGGCATGCGGCTCGCGGTCCGCGCCAACGTCCGCGTCGCCGCGGCCGCCCGCGAGGCCACCCCCGCCGAGGGAGAGCCCGCCAGAGACCTGACCGAGGTCTCCCACAAGGCGATGAAGATCGCCTTCCGCACGGGCGGCGTCGTCGGCATGTTCACCGTCGGCCTCGGCCTCCTCGGCGCCTCCTGCGTCGTCCTGGTCTACGCCGCCGACGCACCCAAGGTGCTGGAGGGCTTCGGCCTCGGGGCCGCCCTGATCGCGATGTTCATGCGCGTGGGCGGCGGCATCTTCACCAAGGCCGCCGACGTCGGCGCCGACCTTGTCGGCAAGGTCGAACAGGGCATTCCGGAGGACGACCCGCGCAATGCCGCGACCATCGCCGACAACGTGGGCGACAACGTCGGCGACTGCGCCGGAATGGCCGCCGACCTCTTCGAGTCGTACGCCGTCACCCTCGTGGCCGCACTCATCCTCGGCAAGGCGGCCTTCGGCGACCTGGGCCTGGCCTTCCCGCTGATCGTCCCCGCCATCGGCGTGATCACGGCCATGATCGGCATCTTCGCGGTCTCCCCGCGCCGCAGCGACCGCAGCGGCATGACCGCCATCAACCGCGGATTCTTCATCTCCGCGGTGATCTCCCTGGTGCTGGTCGGGATCGCCGTGTTCGCGTACCTGCCGGCCACCTACAAGGAGCTCGTCGGCGTCGACAACCCGGCGATCACCAACCACTCCGGTGACCCGCGCGTCCTGGCCCTCGTCGCCGTCGCCATCGGCATCGTGCTCGCCGCCCTCATCCAGCAGCTGACCGGCTACTTCACCGAGACCAACCGCCGTCCCGTCCGGGACATCGGCAAGTCCTCCCTCACCGGCGCGGCCACCGTCGTCCTCGCCGGCATCTCCGTCGGTCTGGAGTCCGCCGTCTACACGGCGCTGCTCATCGGCCTCGGCGTCTACGGGGCGTTCCTGCTCGGCGGCACCTCGATCATGCTCGCGCTGTTCGCGGTGGCCCTGGCCGGCACCGGCCTGCTCACCACCGTCGGCGTCATCGTCGCCATGGACACCTTCGGGCCCGTCTCCGACAACGCCCAGGGCATCGCCGAGATGTCCGGCGACGTCGAGGGCGCCGGCGCGCAGGTCCTGACCGACCTGGACGCCGTCGGCAACACCACCAAGGCCATCACCAAGGGCATCGCCATCGCCACCGCCGTGCTCGCCGCGGCCGCGCTCTTCGGCTCGTACAACGACGCCATCGCCACCGCGGTCAAGGAAGTCGGCGCCAAGGCCGGGGAGATGAACCTCAGCCTGGACATCGCGCAGCCCAACAACCTCGTCGGGCTGATCCTGGGCGCGGCCGTGGTGTTCCTGTTCTCCGGCCTCGCCATCAACGCGGTGTCCCGCTCCGCGGGCGCCGTGGTCTACGAGGTGCGCCGCCAGTTCCGCGAGCACCCCGGGATCATGGACTACAGCGAGAAGCCCGAGTACGGGCGCGTCGTCGACATCTGCACCAAGGACGCGCTGCGCGAACTCGCCACGCCCGGCCTGCTCGCCGTTCTCACCCCGATCGCGGTGGGCTTCACCCTCGGCGTCGGCGCGCTCGGTTCCTTCCTCGCGGGGGCCATCGGCACCGGCACCCTGATGGCGGTCTTCCTCGCCAACTCCGGCGGCGCGTGGGACAACGCGAAGAAGCTCGTCGAGGACGGCCACCACGGTGGCAAGGGCAGCGAGGCCCACGAGGCCGTCGTCATCGGCGACACCGTCGGCGACCCGTTCAAGGACACCGCGGGTCCCGCGATCAACCCGCTGCTCAAGGTCATGAACCTGGTGGCGCTGCTGATCGCCCCCGCCGTCGTGCAGTTCAGCTTCGGCGAGGACACCAGCGCGGGCATCCGGGCGATCGTCGCGGTCCTCGCGATCGGCGTCATCATCGCCGCCGTGTACGTGTCCAAGCGCCGCGGCATCGCGGTGGGCGAGGACGGCGACGGCGGAGCCGCCGAGCGGGTGGCCCAGTCGGCCGACCCGGCGACGGTCTCCTGACCCTCTCGCCACGAGACAAGGGCGCAGCCGGGCAGGGCCGGTGGTACGCCCGAACGACGGACGGGCGGCGCGGACCGACGCGCCGCCCGTCCGCCTTTGTACGTCGCCGGAGGGGAGCCGTGTATCTTCCGGGCCGAGAGCCTTCGAAGGGACCAATCCGGTGAACAAGAAGCTTGCGGCCGCGCTGTCGGGCGGCGCTGTGCTGATGCTCGTCCTGTCCGGCTGCGGCGGGGATGACAGCGACGCGAAGGGCAACGCCTGGGCCAAGAAGGTCTGTGACCAGTGGTCGCCCGAACTCAAGAAGATCGAGACCGCCAACGCCGACATCAAGCGGGTGGCGACGGAGAGCAGCAAGCCCGAGGAAGTCCAGAAGACCGACTCTGCCGCCTTCGGGACGATGTCCGAGTCGTACAAGACGATGGGCAGCGCCCTGCAGGGCGCCGGAGTTCCCCCGGTCAAGGACGGGGAGAAGACCCTGGGCGCGGCGGTCCAGGGCTTCGAGTCGACCTCCAAGGGTTACGCCGACCTGAAGGCCAAGATGGACGCCCTCGACCCCAAGGACCAGACGAAGTTCGCCGAGGGCCTCAAGGAGCTCGCGGGTGGTCTGGAAGAGGCCACGAAGGGCGGCAAGGACGCCCTCGACCAGCTGAAGTCGGGTGGCCTGGACAAGTCGATGAACGCCCAGAAGGGCTGCCAGGTCACGGCGCCGTCGCCCAAGTAGCGCCCTCCGCACGCCCTCCGGGCGCCAGTACGTCGGCCAGGGCGGCCGGGGCCCCGGAAGGGCCCCGGCCGCCCTGTCGTACACCCGGACGCGCGCGGTCCGGCGCGCCGCCCGGGACGTCTGCCCGCGCGGCGCACGGATTGTGGCCGCCGGCGGCCACAATGGACGGGTGAGTACCACCAGCCTTCCCACGCCCGAACGCGCCGCCGAGCTGCGCACCGCCCTGCTCGCCGCCGGCTTCACCGCCGACGGTCTGCTCGACCTGCTCGGCGCGCCCGCCTACGCCGCGCTCGCCCGCAGCGAGACGGTCCCCGCCCTGCGCGCCACGCGGAGCGGCGGCGACGGCCCGCTGCCGAGCCTGGTCCGGCTGTTCCTGCTCCAGGAGCCCGTGGCGTACGCGCACGCCGCGGCGGCGCTGCCCGTGGAGGCGGCCCTGGCCGACGGGTGGCTCCGGCGTGACGCCGACGACGTACGCGCCACCGTCGACGTGCGCCCGTACGGCGGCCCGGACGGCGAGGACTGGTTCATCGTCTCCGACCTCGGCTGCGCCGTCGGCGGGGCCGGCGGGATCGGCAGCCGCGAGGAGGGGGTCGTCCTCGGGGTGGGCGGTGCCTCCACCACCCTCGCCGGGATCACCGTGCGCATCCCGGTCGGCTCGGCCCTCGACCTCGGCACCGGTTCGGGCATCCAGGCACTGCACGCGGCCCAGCACGCCACCCGGGTCACCGCCACCGACGTCAACCCCCGGGCCCTGGAATTCACCCGGTTGACGCTGGCGCTGTCCGGGGCTCCCGAGGCCGAGCTGCTCACCGGCTCCCTCTTCGAGCCGGTCGGCGGTGCCACGTACGACCTGATCGTGTCGAACCCGCCGTTCGTGATCTCCCCCGGCGCCCGGCTCACGTACCGGGACGGCGGCATGGGGGGCGACGACCTGTGCCGGACCCTGGTCCAGGAGGCCGGCACCCACCTCAACCCCGGCGGGTACGCGCAGTTCCTCGGCAACTGGCAGCACGTGGAGGGCGAGGAGTGGCACGACCGGGTCCGCTCCTGGGTGCCGCACGGCTGCGACGCCTGGATCGTGCAGCGTGACGTACAGGACGTGACGCAGTACGCGGAGCTGTGGTTGCGCGACGCGGGCGACCACCGCACGGATCCGGCCGAGTACGCGCGGCGCTACGAGGACTGGCTCGACGAGTTCGAGGCCCGCAAGACCAAGGCGGTCGGCTTCGGCTGGATCACCCTGCGCCGGACGGACGCGGCCGAACCCTCGATCGTGGTCGAGGAGTGGCCGCACTCGGTGGAGCAGCCGCTCGGCGAGGCCGTCCTGGCCCACTTCGCCCGCCAGGACTACCTGCGCGAGCACGACGACGCGTCCCTGCTGGAAGGCCGTTTCGTGCTGGCCGCCGAGGTGGTCCAGGAGCAGGTCGGCGCGCCCGGCGCGGAGGATCCGGAACACGTGGTGCTCCGGCAGAACCGCGGGATGCGGCGCGCGACCAAGGTCGACACGGTCGGCGCGGGATTCGCCGGAGTGTGTGACGGCTCACTGAGCGCGGGCCGGATCCTGGACGCGATCGCGCAGCTGATGCAGGAGGACCCGGTCGTGCTGCGGGACCGTACGCCGGAGGCGATCCGGATGCTCGTCGAGCAGGGCTTCCTGGAGCCCGTGGCGGGCCAGGGGCAGTAGCCGCGTCCGGGAGCGGAACCTGAATGTCACCCGGGGTTCGCCTGGTGTACGCCGGGGGCTGAAAGGGTTCTGTCCAGCGGGATCCGGGGGGGGTCCCGAGAGTGGTCCGGGGGATGGGGGAAACAGCATGGACGCCGGTCCTGCGATCTTCGCGGGGGCCGTGTTCCTGCTGTTCGGAGCCGCTCTGCTGACCTGGACGGGGGCGCGCGTCCTGAAGGGCGCGCCGGTGGCCGAAGGCGTGCGCCCCGTCCTGGCGGTACCGCTGGCCGTGCTCGTCGGCGGGGTCTCGCTCGCCCTCGGCGCGTGGTGCCTCGCGCGGCTCTGACGCGGGGCCGACAGCGCCACGGAACCGCCGGTCAGAGCACACGCCGCGCCGCACGCGGAACCACATGCGGGACCACATCCGGAAGCCGCCGCGGGGGAGGGGCCAGACGGCCCCCCAGCCACTCGGCCCGGTGATCGCGAACGGTCAGCCGCGACATCCGGGCGGCAGAACCGGCACTTGTCGGGTTACCGTTCGAGTGGCCGTTGCGGGCTTGTGCCGTTTGACACGGGGGCGGGTTGTACCGTCACACTCCGCAGCGTCGCCGTACCGCGACCGAGTGCCGACCGGAGAGAAGAGCCAAGTTGTCCCCGACCAGCGAGACCGCAAAGGGCGGCCGCCGACTCGTCATCGTCGAGTCCCCTGCCAAGGCGAAGACCATCAAGGGCTACCTCGGCCCGGGATACGTCGTCGAGGCGAGCGTCGGGCACATCCGCGACCTCCCCAGTGGCGCGGCGGAGGTTCCCGACAAGTACACCGGCGAGGTGCGCCGTCTCGGCGTCGACGTCGAGCACGACTTCGCGCCGATCTACGTGGTCAACGCCGACAAGAAGTCGCAGGTCAGGAAGCTCAAGGACCTGCTCGCCGAGTCCGACGAACTCTTCCTCGCCACCGATGAGGACCGCGAGGGCGAAGCCATCGCGTGGCACCTCCAGGAAGTCCTCAAGCCCAAGGTCCCCGTCCACCGGATGGTCTTCCACGAGATCACCAAGGACGCGATCCGCGACGCCGTCGCCAACCCGCGCGAGCTGAACCAGCGCATGGTCGACGCCCAGGAGACCCGCCGCATCCTCGACCGCCTCTACGGCTACGAGGTCTCGCCGGTCCTGTGGAAGAAGGTCATGCCGAAGCTGTCGGCCGGCCGCGTCCAGTCGGTCGCCACCCGCCTCGTCGTCGAGCGGGAGCGCGAGCGCATCGCCTTCCGCTCCGCCGAGTACTGGGACCTGACCGGCACCTTCTCCACCGGCCGCGCCGGTGACGCCTCCGACCCCTCGACGCTGGTCGCCCGCCTGAACACGGTCGACGGCAAGCGCATCGCCCAGGGCCGCGACTTCGGCGCGAACGGGCAGCTCAAGGGCGAGGTGCTGCACCTCGACGAGACGAACGCGCGGGCGCTCGCCGCCGCGCTGGAGAACGCCTCGTTCACCGTCCGCTCGGTCGAGTCCAAGCCGTACCGCCGCTCCCCGTACGCCCCGTTCCGCACGACGACGCTCCAGCAGGAGGCCTCGCGCAAGCTGGGCTTCGGCGCGAAGGCGACGATGCAGGTGGCGCAGAAGCTGTACGAGAACGGCTTCATCACCTACATGCGTACGGACTCCACGACGCTCTCCGACACCGCGGTGTCGGCGGCGCGCGCGCAGGTCACGCAGCTCTACGGCGCCGACTACCTGCCGGAGAAGCCGCGCGTCTACGCGGGCAAGGTCAAGAACGCGCAGGAGGCGCACGAGGCGATCCGGCCTTCGGGTGATCGTTTCCGCACCCCGGCCGAGACGGGTCTGACCGGCGACCAGTTCCGCCTGTACGAGCTGATCTGGAAGCGGACCGTCGCCTCGCAGATGAAGGACGCGACCGGCAACTCGGTCACCGTCAAGATCGGCGGCCGCGCGTCGGACGGCCGCGACGCCGAGTTCAGCGCCTCCGGCAAGACGATCACCTTCCATGGCTTCATGAAGGCGTACGTCGAGGGCGCGGACGACCCGAACGCCGAGCTCGACGACCGCGAGAAGCGGCTGCCGCAGGTTGCGGAGGGCGACGCGCTGGCCGCTGCGGAGATCACGGCGGACGGCCACTCCACCAAGCCGCCGGCCCGCTACACCGAGGCCTCCCTGGTCAAGGAGCTGGAGGAGCGGGAGATCGGCCGCCCGTCGACGTACGCGTCGATCATCGGCACGATCCTCGACCGCGGATACGTCTTCAAGAAGGGCACGGCGCTCGTCCCGTCCTTCCTGTCCTTCGCCGTCGTCAACCTGCTGGAGAAGCACTTCGGCCGGCTCGTCGACTACGACTTCACCGCGAAGATGGAGGACGACCTCGACCGCATCGCGCGGGGCGAGGCCCAGTCCGTGCCGTGGCTGAAGCGGTTCTACTTCGGCTCGGAGGACGCGAGCGAGGTCGTCCCGGCCGACGGCGACGCGCTCGGCGGCCTGAAGGAACTGGTCACGGACCTGGGCGCGATCGACGCCCGGGAGATCTCCTCCTTCCCGGTCGGCGAGGGCATCGTGCTGCGGGTCGGCCGCTACGGGCCGTACGTGGAGCGGGGCGAGAAGGACGCCGAGGGCCACCAGCGGGCCGACGTACCGGACGACATGGCTCCGGACGAGCTGACGGTCGAGTACGCGGAGGAGCTCTTCGCGAAGCCGAGCGGCGAGTTCGCGCTGGGTGCCGACCCGGTGAGCGGGAACCAGATCGTCGCGAAGGACGGCCGCTACGGGCCGTACGTGACGGAGATCCTGCCCGAGGGCACGCCGAAGACGGGCAAGAACGCGGTGAAGCCGCGCACGGCCTCGCTCTTCAAGTCGATGTCCCTGGACACGGTCACCCTCGACGACGCCCTGCGCCTCATGTCGCTGCCGCGAGTGGTGGGCACGGACGCCGAGGGCGTGGAGATCACGGCCCAGAACGGCCGCTACGGCCCGTACCTGAAGAAGGGCACGGACTCGCGGTCCCTGGAGACCGAGGACCAGCTGTTCTCGATCACCCTGGACGAGGCCCTCGCGATCTACGCGCAGCCGAAGCAGCGGGGCCGGGCCGCGGCCAAGCCGCCGCTGAAGGAGCTGGGCACGGACCCGGTCAGCGAGAAGCCTGTGGTCGTCAAGGACGGCCGCTTCGGTCCGTACGTGACGGACGGCGAGACGAACGCGACGCTGCGGCGGGACGACGACGTCGAGACGATCACGCCGGAGCGGGGCTACGAGCTGCTCGCCGAGAAGCGGGCGAAGGGCCCGGCCAAGAAGGTGGCGAAGAAGGCCCCCGCCAAGAAGGCCCCGGCGAAGAAGGCGGCGGCGACGAAGACCGCGGCCAAGAAGACGACCGCCGCGGCGAAGAAGACGGCGGCGAAGAAGACGACCGCCACGGCGAAGAAGACGGTGGCCAAGAAGGCCGCCGCGGCCCCGGCGGACGAATAGCCGCCGGCCGCCGGCGGTGGCTCACTTGAGGCAGGGCCCCGTGCGATCCGCACGGGGCCCTGCCGCCTTTCCGCTTCGCCGGTGTTTGAGGCGCGGGGGACCTTTCCAGCCTCGCCGGCGTTTGAGGCGCGGGGTCTGGGGCGGAGCCCCAGGAGGGATCCGGGCGGAGCCCGGGGAACGGTGGAAGGTCGGGTAGGGGACGGCTCCGCGCAGCGGCACCCCACGGGGGCGCCCCACCGCACACCCGACCCCGACGGCAGCCGCCCCGGGGCCAGGAAGCCGACACCCGTGAGGGCAGCACGGCAGCCGGTGCCCGGAGGTGGGTGCGGGGTCACACCGGACCTTGTCCACAGGCCTCCGCAGCGGCCAAGCGCAGCGGATAGGCTGGGCGGATGACGCGAGCCGAGCAGCCAACGGTCGTGACCGCCGACGCGAACCCCACCTACGACGAAGCCCTGGCCGCGGATTCCCGCGAGCGAGCGGTGCGCGCACTGCTGCGCACCCCCAGGCTGCGCCGGCTGTGGAGCGCCCAGCTGGTGAGCGGCATCGGTGACGCACTGGCGTTGCTGGTGCTGGTGCTGCTGGCCCTCCAGGCGGCCGTGCAGGAAGGTGCCTTCGGCGACGGGTACCGGGGCGCCGCCCTCGCCGTCGCCGCCGTCTTCGGCGTGCGGATCCTCGCCACCCTGCTCTTCGGCGCGGTCCTCCTCGGCCCGCTCTCCGCGCTCGTCGCCCCCGGCGGCAAGCTGGACCGCCGCTGGACGATGATCGGCGCGGACGGCGTGCGGCTCGCGCTCTTCGTCGTCGCCCCGCTGTGGCTCGACTGGATCCCGGCGCAGGCGCTCACCGCGCTGCTGGCCACGGTCTTCGTCTCCGGTGCCGCCGAACGGTTGTGGGGCCTGGCCAAGGACAGCGCCGCCCCCGCCCTGCTGCCCGCGCCGCCGCCGGAGGGGGCGACCGTACGGCCGCTCCCGGACCACCTCGAGGCACTGCGGCGCCTGACCCTGCGTACGGCCTTCGCGGCGCTCCCCGCCGCCGCGGCCGTGCTGCTCGCCGCGACCCTGGTCGGCGAGGCCCTCGGCCTCGGCGTGGACTGGTTCGCCGAGAACCAGGCCGCGCTCGGCTCGTACGTGGCCTCCGGCCTCTTCGCGGCGTCGGTCTCGCTGCTGCTCCCGCTGGTGCTGCCCGACACGAAGACCCCGCGGCCGCGGTCCCCGCTGGAGGGTCTGCGCACGCCCAAGGCGGGGGACCGCCCGGAGAAGGGGCGTACGGGAGCGATCCCGCTGCTCGTCCTGGCCTCGGCCGCCGTCGCCGGAGCGGTGTCCTGCGCCGCCGCGGTCGCCGTGCTGCACGCCTTCGACCTGGGCGGTGGCCCGGCCGGCTTCGCGCTGCTGGTGCTCGCGCTGCTCGGCGGCACCGCCGCCGGGATCCGCGCCACCCAGGCCGGCAAGGTGCTGCCCGCGCTGTCCCGCCGTCGCCTGCTGGCCCTCGCCATAGCGGTGACCGGGCTCGCGCTGCTGCTGACCGGGCTCGTCCCGGACACCGCGACCGTGGTCTTCCTGTCGCTGCTCGCCGGCCTCGCCGCGGGCGTCGCCGCCAACACCGGGCACACGCTGCTGGACCAGGAGACCGAGGAGTTCCGCCGGGCCCGGCTCACCGAGCACCTCCAGGCGGTCGTACGGGTGGCCGTGGCCCTCGGCGCCGTCCTGGCCCCGGCGCTGGCCGCGGTGATCGGCCCGCACCGGCTCACCGCCGGTGAGATCGTCTTCGCGCACGGCGGGGCCGCCTTCACCCTGATGCTGGTCGGGGCCCTGCTGCTGCCCGTCGCCGTGGTCGTGCTCACCAAGGCCGACGACCGCAGCGGAGTGCCCCTGCGCCGCGACCTGCGCGAGGCGCTGCGCGGCGGGGAGCCCGTACAGGCCGCGTCCGCCACCGGCTTCTTCATCGCCCTGGAGGGCGGCGACGGGGCCGGCAAGTCCACCCAGGTGGAGGCGCTGGCCGACTGGATACGGGGCAAGGGCCACGAGGTCGTGGTGACCCGCGAGCCGGGGGCCACCCCCGTCGGCAAGCGACTGCGTTCGATCCTGCTGGACGTCTCCTCGGCCGGGCTGTCGAACCGCGCCGAGGCGCTGCTGTACGCCGCCGACCGCGCGGAACACGTGGACACCGTCGTGCGTCCCGCCCTGGAGCGCGGCGCCGTCGTCATCACGGACCGCTACATCGACTCCTCGGTGGCCTACCAGGGCGCCGGGCGCGACCTGTCGCCGACGGAGATCGCCCGGATCTCGCGCTGGGCCACCGGCGGGCTGGTCCCGAACCTGACCGTGCTGCTGGACGTGTCGCCGGAGACGGCGCGGGAACGGTTCACGGAGGCGCCGGACCGGCTGGAGTCGGAGCCGGCCGAGTTCCACCAGCGGGTGCGGGCCGGGTTCCTGACGCTCGCCGCGGCCGACCCCGGGCGCTACCTGGTGGTGGACGCGGGCCAGGACCCCGCCTCGGTGACCACCGTCGTGCGCCACCGCCTGGACCGGATGCTTCCGCTCTCGGAGGCCGAGGTGGCGGCCCAGGCAGAGGCCCGGCGCCTCGCCGAGGAGGAGGCCCGCCGCAAGGCCGAGGAAGAGGCCGCGCGCAAGGCGGAGGAAGCCCGACTGAAGGCCGAGGAGGAGGCCAGGCTCGCCCGCGAGGCCGAGGAGGCCCGGATCAAGGCCGAGGCCGAGGCCGCCCGCAAGGCGGAGGAGGAGCGGCTGCGCGCCGAGGAGGAGGCCCGTGCCCGGGCCGAGGCCGAGCGCCTGCGCATGGAGGCCGAGGAGAAGGCCCGTGCCGCGGAGGCCGAGCGGCTGCGGAAGCAGGCCGAGGAGGAGGCCCGGCTGCGGGCCGAGGCCGAGGAGCGCCGGCTGGAGAAGCAGCGGCGGGCCGAAGAGGCCCTGCTGAAGGCGGAGGAGGCCCGCAGGCTGGCCGAAGCGGCGAAGGCCGCGGCCGCGGCCAAGGCGGCTGCTGCTGCCGCTGCGGCGGCCCCGCCCGTGCCGGCGACCCCCACGACTCCCGAGGCCCCTGCGACTCCCGAGGCCCCCATGGCTCCCGAGGCGCCCGCGGCCCCCGCGCCCAAGGTCGGCATGACCAAGGACCCGCACCCGGACGACGCCGTGACGGTCGAGACCCCGATGGTCCAGCCGGACAGGCGGGTCATGCGGCCCGACGACGTGACGCAGACGGTGCCGGTGCCGAAGGTCGACCCCTCGGCCCCCGCTCCCGCGGACGCGGCGGAGACCGCGGTGCTGCCGCCGGTCCGGGCCACCGACGAGACGGCCGTGCTGCCGCCCGTACGTCCCTCCGGCGCGGCCACCCCGCCGCAGGCCGAGCGGGCCAAGGGCGGCGCGGCGGCCCACTCCGCCACGCGTCCGACGGCCCAGCGCCCCGAGCAGAACCCGGCCGACCGGGTGCCGCCGGGCATCTTCCGGGATTCGGCGAACGACCGGACGCGGGAGATCCCCGTACTCGACGACGCCGGCCGCCCGCGCCGGCCGCGCCCCGACTGGGCCGAGGAGACCCCGCTGGACGATCTGCCGACGCTCGCGGACGAACTGCTCGGCCCGCACCGGGACGACGACGAGGACGGCCGCGGCCCGGGCCGCCGCCGCTGACCCGGGCCGTCCCCGGGCGGGGCCGGATTGTCAGTGCCGCGCGCCACAATGGGTGCACGGAGAGTGAAGTGAAAGGTGGTGGGCGGGATGCCCGTATGGGACGACCTGGTGGGACAGGAGCGGGTCCGGGCACAGCTCACCGCCGCCGCCCGTGACGCCGACGCCCTGGTCACGGCCGCCGCCGAGGGGACAGCGCCGCCGGCGGCCTCCAAGATGACCCACGCCTGGCTGTTCACCGGGCCGCCCGGATCGGGGCGGGCCACCGCCGCCCGGGCCTTCGCGGCGGCCCTGCAGTGCACCAGCCCGGACCGCGCCCTCGGCGGCGAACCGGGCTGCGGGTTCTGCGACGGCTGCCACACCACGATGGTCGGCACGCACGCCGACGTCTCCACCGTCGTCGCGGTCGGCAGCCAGATCCTCGTCGACGCCATGCGCGACACCGTCCGCAAGTCCTACACGTCCCCGGCCACGGGCCGCTGGCAGGTCATCCTGGTCGAGGACGCCGAGCGGCTGAACGAGAAGTCCGCCAACGCGGTCCTCAAGGCGGTGGAGGAGCCCGCTCCCCGCACGGTCTGGCTGCTGTGCTCGCCCTCCGTGGAGGACGTGCTGCCCACCATCCGATCCCGCTGCCGCCACCTCAACCTCAGCACCCCCTCGGTCGCCGCCGTCGCCGACGTGCTGGTGCGACGGGACGGCATCGAGCCGCCGGTGGCCCTGGCCGCCGCCCGGGCCACCCAGGGGCACGTGGACCGGGCCCGCCGGCTCGCCACCGACGAGGGGGCCCGGGCGCGCAGGGCGACGGTCCTGAAGCTCCCGCTCCGCGTGGACGACGTCGGCGCCTGCCTGAAGGCCGCCCAGGAGCTGGTGGACGCGGCCGCCGAGGACGCCAAGCTGGTGGCCGAGGAGGTCGACACCAAGGAGACCGAGGAGCTCCGGGCCGCCCTCGGCGCCGGCGCCGGGACCGGCGGACGCATGCCGCGCGGCACGGCCGGCGTCATGAAGGAGCTGGAGGACAACCAGAAGCGGCGCCGGACCCGCACCCAGCGCAACAGCCTCGACGTGGCCCTCTCCGACCTGACCGGCTTCTACCGCGACGTCCTGGCCCTCCAGCTGGGCTCCGACCTCGCCATCGCCAACGAGGACATACGGCAGGACCTGGAGCGCGTCGCCCGCGCCTCCGGCCCGGAGCGGACCCTGCGCCGGATCGAGGCGATCATCGCCTGCGGGGAGGCCCTCGACCGGAACGTGGCCCCGCTCCTCGCGGTCGAGGCGATGACGATGGCCCTGCGCGCGGGCTGACCGGAGGCGGTTGACCGGCCGGCTCACCCTTACGGGCGGACCGGTCGCCCGGGACGGGAGCGGCCCGGTCCGTGTCCTGCCAGGTGCGGGCCACGGAAGGCGCGCGGCCGTCCGGGGCAGGGACCCCCGGTGCCCAGGGCCGACAGGCCGTAGGCTCCTGGGATGGACACCAGTCGCCTGCTGCGTACGACCGGAACCGTGATCGCAGCCGCCGGGCTGCTCGTCTCCGGGTGCACCTCGGGCGGGTCGGGAGGACCGCGGGCCTCCGCGTCCTCCACGGGCCCCTCCGCAGCCCGCCCGTCCGTCGACGAGGCCGCGCTGCGCCCGTACTACGAGCAGAAGCTGAACTGGCGGGAGTGTGGCGTCCCCGGATTCCAGTGCGCCACCATGAAGGCCCCGCTGGACTACGCGAACGCCGGCGCGGGCCAGGACGTCGACATCGCGGTGGCCCGCCGCAAGGCCACCGGCCCGGGCAAGCGACTCGGCTCGCTGGTGGTCAACCCGGGCGGCCCGGGCGGCTCCGGCATCGGCTACCTCCAGGCGTACGCGGGCATCGGCTACCCCGCGCCGGTCCGCGCCCGGTACGACATGGTCTCCTTCGACCCGCGCGGGGTGGACCGCAGCAGCCCCGTCGAGTGCCTGACCGGTCCCGAAATGGACAAGTACACCCAGGTGGACCAGACGCCCGACACCCCGGCGGAGCGTGCCGCGCTGGTGACGGCCTTCAAGGAGTTCGCGGCGGGCTGCGAGAAGCGCTCGCAGCGGGTCCTGCCGCACGTCTCCACGGTGGAGGCCGCCCGGGACATGGACCTGCTGCGCGCGGTGCTCGGCGACGAGAAGCTCAATTACGTCGGGGCCTCGTACGGCACCTTCCTGGGGGCGACGTACGCGGACCTCTTCCCGGACCGGGTCGGGCGGCTGGTCCTGGACGGCGCGATGGACCCCTCCCGCAACGCGCTGGACCTCAATCGGGACCAGACGGCGGGCTTCGAGACGGCCTTCGTCTCCTTCGCCAAGGACTGCGCGAAGCAGCCGGACTGTCCCCTCGGCAAGGGTGACGAGGCGGCGATGGCGGAGCGCCTGAAGGAGTTCTTCCGCAAGGTCGACGCCCAACCGGCCCCCACCGGGGACCAGGCCCGCCCGCTGGGCGAGTCCCTCGCGACGACCGGGGTGATCGCGGCCCTGTACGACGAGAGCGCCTGGCCCCAGCTGCGGGAGTCCCTCACGGCCGCCATGAACGGCGACGGCACGGGCCTGCTGGCCCTCGCCGACAGCTACTACGAGCGCGAGCCGAACGGCAAGTACGCCAACCTGATGTTCGCGAACGCCGCCGTCAACTGTCTCGACCAGCCGGCGGCCTTCGACGGCCCGGAGGCCGTGGACGCCGCCCTCCCGTCCTTCGAGAAGGCCTCCCCTGTCTTCGGCGCCGGCCTGGCCTGGGCCTCCCTGAACTGCGGGTACTGGCCGGTGAAGGCCACGGGCACGGCGAAGCGGCTGGCGGCGAAGGGCGCCGCGCCGATCGTGGTCGTGGGCACCGTCCGCGACCCGGCGACCCCGTACAAGTGGGCGCAGGCCTTGGCGGAGCAGCTCGACTCGGGCACCCTCCTCACGTACGACGGCGACGGCCACACGGCGTACGGCCGCGGCAGCGACTGCATCGACACCGCGATCAACACGTACCTCCTGGAGGGCAAGGCCCCGGCGAACGGCAAAAAGTGCTGACCTGCCCCCACCCGGCAACAACCCGGTTCGGGGCACCCCTCCGGACCCTGTAGACTTGGCGCCGCTGCTGATGAGAGCCCCTCTCCGAGGGAACACTTGTCTAACCAGCGGTGCCGCCTTAGCTCAGTTGGCCAGAGCAACGCACTCGTAATGCGTAGGTCTCGGGTTCGAATCCCGAAGGCGGCTCCAGCGAAGCCCCGGGAATCACTCGCCGTGACCTGGGGCTTCTGCTTTTCCCGCCGGTGCTGACTGCCGGCCAGGCGTCCACCCGGAGGGCGTCCGCCTGCGCGCGATCCGTACCCGGCAGGCCCGGCAGGCCCGGCGGGCGAGGCCGTGCCCTATTCGGCCAGGAGATGGTCGGCCTTGCCGCCCTTGATGTCCCGGATCAGCTGTCGGAGGGCGTCGGCGGTGTCGGTGAGGTAGGTGTCCTCGCGGCCGGCGATGGCGATGTAGCTGTTGCCGTTGTCGTCGACGCCGATCCGGTAGCAGGCGCTCCCCTCGGCGCAGTACGGCTCTTCCCACGTGATGTCCGGCATGGCTGCTCCCTCAGAGTTCCTGCGCGATGGAGCGGATGAGGTCCCGCGTGCCCTGCGGAGACAGCGTGATCTTCTCCATCCAGTCCAGGTGTGCCCGGTACTTGTTCAACTGTGCCTCAGCGTGCACGTATTCGGGCCCGTGAGTGCTGTCGACCTGGACGGTGTCCAGCTGGGGGACGGGGCCTTCGGCGTAGGTCAGGGTCTGTCCCGAGCCGGGAAAGGCGCCTGCGCTGAACGGGATGGCGAGGATGGTGATGTGGTCCTGCTCGGACTGGGTCAGCAGGTGCTCCAGCTGCGCCTTTGCCACCCGTGCCCCGCCGAACTGCATCCGCAGGGCGGCTTCGTGCACGATGCCGGTGTACCTGGTCGGCTGGACGCCGCCGAGTACCTCCTGGCGCTCCATTCGGAACTCCAGTCGCAGTGCCAGCTCGTGCTCGGGAAGCTGTGGCACGGCAACGCCGAAGACGGCGAGGGCGTGGTCGAAGGTTTGGAGCAGCCCGGGGATGTGAACCGCGAGAGCTGTGCGCAGGTGTGGTGAGTGCGCCTCCAGCTCGGCGATGTCGAGCAGTTGGGCGGGCAAAGTGCCCCGGTACCGATCCCACCAGGCCCGCCGGCTGGGCTGGGCCATTGCCGCGAGGGCGTCGATGTACGCCTCGTCGGCGCAGTCGCAATTGCAGGCCAGAGTCCGCAGGCGGTCGGAGCTGATGGCGCGGTAGCCCTGCTCGATCTGCGAGAGGCGGGGCCGGTCGACTTTGAGGAGCCCGGCCGCGGTCTCAGCGGATACCCCGGCAGCCAGTCGCATCCGCTTCAGTTCCGCACCCAGCCGGCGCTGCCGCTCGGTCGGCGATGTCCTGGCCCCCATGACTTCCTCCCTCGGGCTGTGCGTTCGCAGTCTGCCCCGCTGAACGGCGCGGTGGCCACCGAGCAACGATTTTCGCGGCGGTGTAAAAATGTGCACCGGACGCGCTACATTAAGTAATGCACCGCTCACGCAGGGGAGTTGAAGTGCACCGCCGCAGCATGCCTAGGCCTCGGCGACGAGCCACGCTTCCCGCCGCCGCGTCAGCCACCCGTGCGCGTCGAACTCGCCGTAGTCACCTCAGACCTCAGGGAGTCCGCGATGTCCACATACCCGTTCACCGCCTGCCCCTCCTCCCCGCCCGCGCCCGCCGCAGGCGAACCCGCGCTCGACACGCTCACGTGCAGCCTGACCATCCCCGGGGAGCCGCTCAGCGGCCAGATCGCGCGGGCTGCCGTCCGCTCGGTCCTCCACGCCTACGACCTCGACCCGCTCGCGCCCGCCGCCGAACAGGTGACCGGGGAGCTGGTCGCGGCGGGCTGGCATTTGGACCCTGGCCGCGCCCTGTACCTGTCCGTCCGCTACCGGGACGACGCCCTGCGCCTCACCGTCTACGACGGCCACGCGCCCCACGCCCACCCCCGCCTCGCCGCCCACTGCGAGGCCCGCCGTCGGGCCGCCCTGAGGGTCATGGGCGCGGTGGTCCGGGAGTGCGGCGGGGCCTGGGGTTTCGGCGAGTCCCGCGAGCCGGGCGGCGGGACCAGGACCTGGGCGAACCTGCCCCGGCGCGGGGCGGCCGGCTACCTCCGCGCCTGAACGGGCCTACGCGTGGGTGATGATGTTGGTGATGACCCAGCCCACCCATATCACCGGTGCGATCGCGAGGTACGCCATCGGGCGCCGGAGGACCGGCTTTCCCTCATCGAGAGGGGTGGCACCCGGCATGGCCGGGCCCGGCGCCGGCAGAGCGGCGACCTTGCGGCTGACGACGAGGTTCCAGATCAGCGTGAACGGGCTGAAGAACACCAGGGAGAACGGGGACCACCAGCCCAGTCCCAGCGTGTTGGTCGTCATCTGGCGGACGACGGACGTACCGCAGGACTTGCAGAACGGCCCCTCGACCTTGTGGAAGCGCATCACGATCAGAAAGCCCGCGTGGGAGCGGACGGTCATCGGGGCGGCGGGCTGCGCACCGCAGCTGCGGCAGAACGGGGTGCCGGGCTGCGGCTGCCATGCGGGAGCGCCGGGGTGGGCGGGTGCCTGCATCCCGGCCGTGGCACCGTACGACGGGTTGGGCTGGGCGTAGGGGTTCGGCTGGGCGTACGGGTTGGACTGGGCGTACGGGTTGGGCTGCGGTGCGGGTGGAGTGGACATGGGGAAGCCTCCCAAGGGCTGGTCGGGATAGAGAAAGGCATGGCGGACGGGGGACTTGTCCGTGCGCTCTGCTCGCTGAAGAGCAAAAGGTACTGCGGGGGCGGATGTTGTCCCACTTTGGGGGCTGGGCCGCGGCCGGGTCGGTCGCGGGCCCGGTGAACGGGCGTGGAGCTCGCTCATGGGGAGCGCGTCGGTATGCGGGGTGGGAGAAGCACGGCACGAAGGACTCGTCCCGTAGGGGGTGTACAGCCGTGGCCTGCGCGGCCACGGTTTCGTTCTCCTCCTGCCGCCGCCTAGCCGTAGGCGGTATCGGTCAGGTCCGGCCCCCGCCCGTCGATGAGGTCGGGAGCCCGGAGGCCGTAGCCCTCGGCCCGGCCGTAGTACGTCGGCTCGCCGGGCTGCGCCTCGACCCCGAGGAGCTGGTCGAGTTCCCGCAGGGCCGTCGCGAGCCGTGGCGCGTTGTTGGCGTGGATGGCCGGGTGCGGGTCGCCAAGGAAATCGCACTGGCCCCATACGTCGTGGTACACGGACAGTTCCGCCGAGGGGCCGATCTCGTCCGGTGACACCATGAGTTCGACCAGGCGGTACTCGGTGTGGCGTGTTCCGTTCGCGTCGAACCAGGCGCCGGAACCCAGTACGAGGATTCCGCCCATCTCCGCCTGTGGGTGTCCGGCCGGTTGGCAGGCACGGAGGTCACCGGGCAGTGCCGGATCATCGAGCGAACGCCTGACGAGGTCCAGGCGGCTGTGGATGCCGAGGCCGCCCTCGCCGATCCGGAACCAGTGCCACTCAAGGGAGGACGGCTCCAGCAGGGCGTGCTTCCGAAGCACCGCACCCATGCGCGCCGCGGTCGCGAGCGCGGACTCCAGGCCGGGCTCCGCCACGTCGTCCAGGTCCCAGAACCACGAGCCGCACTCCTTCGGCGCGCGCATCAGCATCGACACGACTTCCTTACGTCCCTCACGTGTCGAACTCACCCAGCCACGACCGGTCGAGGAGGCGGAGGGGCAGGTAGTCGGACTCGACCTCGATCTCCAGGCCGGCGTCGTACGCGAGGCAGGCGATGGCCAGTGGGCCCAAGGCGAGGAAGCCCGCGATGTCGCCGGCGCGTTCCGGGGCGCTCCAGTAGGCCCTGTGGAGCTCCAGGGCTTCCGCGAGGGCCCGGTTGAAGCCGTCCTCGTCCTTGCGCAGGAACTGGTGGAAGAGGTTGATCGGCGGGTAGAGGACGCACTGGAGCAGGTCGCGCGGCGCGTTCGTGGCGATGTCCGGGTGGGACTGCTCGATGGCGCGCGTCAGCTTCTCCAGCAGGCCCGGCTGCTCGTGCCAGTACGTCTGGAGGGCGTCGACCCAGTGGTGGACGTACGCGTCGTCGTCCTCGGCCCCGGATGCCCGCAGGAGACCGAGTGGGAGGCGGCACATCGCGTCCATGCGGGGCTGGTCCCGGCAGACGATCACGAACCAGAGCGTGGTCAGCCAATTGCCCGCATTCGCATGGGACTGCGGCCCGGTTGCCGAGATGGTCCGCATCTCGTGCGCGATGCGCGTTTCGAAGGACCCTTCGGTGACGGAGGCGGCGGCGAAGGCGGCCGTACCCACCTGCATGGCGCAGACGGTGGCATCCCAGGTGCCGAACCGGTTGGCCCTCGGGTTCAGCGCCTGGTGCACCTGCACTTGGAGGAGTGCCTCGTTCATCGCCCTGGCGATGATCGCGGGGGACGCGTCCAGGTTCCGGATGGTCGTCTCGAACTGCTCGGCCAAGCGCCCGGTGAGCTGCTCGTCGACCACGGGAACGGCGTGCCGCTCCACCGTCACCGTCACGGATCGCTCCTGTCAGTGGCCTCGAGGCCGCCGTCGTAGGCGAAGCAGGCCATGGCCGGCGGACCGATCGCCCACAGGCCTCTGACGGGGCGGCGCTCCAACCTGTCGATGTGCCCGGTCAGGTCCTCACGGAGTGACTCAGCCCAGCGCTCCTCGATTGCCCCAGGCGAGAAGTGTCGACTCACGGTGACGGTCATGGTTACGGAAGGCTTCTCCAGGTGGCTGACGTAGCGGGGTGTTACGCGTCGAACTCGCCGCGCCAGAGGAAGTCGAGGAGGGCCTCGGGGAGGTACTCGGACTGGACCTCGACCGGGAGGTTGTTGGCCTTGGCCAGGCAGGCGATGGCCAGCGGAGCGAGGGCCACGATGCCGTGGGTGTGTTCGGTGCGGTCCTCGTTGGCGGTCCAGTACTCCTTGTGCCAGGTGACCGCGTCGGCCAGGGCGTCGTTGAAGCCGGCGGCGTCGTTGCGGAGGTAGCGGTAGAACATCATGATCGGCGGATACTTGAGCTTGGTCATCTCCTCCGCGTCGATGACGCGGGCGTGCTCGGCCGCGCTCAGGTCCACGGCGCGCACCAGGTGGCTTTGCAGGTCGTCACGGCGGAGCCAGAAGCTCTGGAGGGTCTCCACCCAGGCGTAGGCGTACTCGTCCAGTGTGCCGCCGAAGTCGCGCAGGAAAGAGACCGGGATCCGGGCCAGCATGTCGAGGCGAGCTGCTTCACGGCAGATGACCGAGAGGTAGAAGGCGTTGAGCCAGGTGTTCGCGGTGAGGTAGGTCTGCGGTCCGGTGGTGGCGAGGTGGCGTTCCTCCTCGCGGATCTTGCAGGTGACCGTTTCCTGGTCGGTGGTGGAGGCGGCGAAGACGGCCGAGTGCACCTGCATGGCCAGCAGCCAGGACTCCCAGGTCTCCAGCATGCCGGCAGTGGGGTCCCCGACACAGCGGACGAGGGCGACGTTCAGCGACCTTATGAGCGCGCCCGACCTGGAGTTGTGCGAGGTCTCGATCTCTTCCAGCGAATAGGACAGCGACCCCTCCATGGAGGGAACCACTTCTGTCCACTCGTCCTTCTCGTATTCATGGCGCGGCACGATCACGAACACTGCCTCCTTTGTCAGATCTTGAAGAATTCGAGAACGGCTCCAGCGTACTTACCGCCACCGTCCGTGGCCTTCACCATGGCGTACTCCAGGTTCTTGCTGTCCAGGGCTTTGGTGAGCTCATCGGCAAGGGCCTCGTTCGTCCATACCTTGCCCGAGGCATCGGTCACCTTCAGCTTCGGCCGGGCCAGCATCTCGGCGATGATCGTCCGAAGGTACGGCTCGGTGCCCTGCTTCACCATGAAGCCTTCGGCCGGACCGACGCCCTTGCGCCAGAGGAGGCTGGACGAGGGCGCCTTCGCCTCGATGATCATCAGCTTGCCGTCCGGACGGCGGTACAGCTGGTCGAACATGTTGGCGCCGTTGGGCGTCTTCGGCAGCGGCTGCTCCACCGAGCCCGGGAACTTCTCCGGGACCACGTGCAGCCGCGCCGCGTCCTCGCCCAGGCGTTCCGAGAACGAGGTGTTGTTGGACGTGTTCTCACCCCACCGCGGGGTCATCCGAGCGTCGAAACGCTCCTGCGCCTTCGTCAGTTGGTCGAGCGTCTCGGCGGTGGGCGAGGCCTTGTGTGCCCGCTCGGCGTTGGCGAGATCCACGGAGGCCTTGCGGTCCCTGGCGACGTCGTCGAGATGGTCGATCGCGGGGTGGGCCTCGTCGCGGACGAACGGGTCACGGCCGAACTTGGTCTCGGAGCCGGCGGACGGCAGGCTGTTCTTGGAGATCCAGGCTCCGTCGCTGTCCTTCGCGAGGATCGGCAGCTCCACGCCGTCGATCTTGGTGTGGATGCTGTGACGGTGTCCATCCGACCGGTAGTACTGCTCGAACCAGGTCTTGTCGGGGTCGTTCGCCCTCTGCACGAACTCGTCCTGCTTGGCCTTGACCTCCTCGGGCGTCAGCTTCTCGCCGGTGGCCGGGTTCGTCGGCTGGCTGTCGTGACCGCCCGCGGGGGTCGTACCGTCGCCCGCGTGCGCCGCGCCGTCCACACCGCCCGCACCCGGGTTGTCCGGGAGGTGGCCTCCGCCGCCGCCGGACGGGTCGCTGCCGTGGCCGCCTGAGCCCGGGCCGTCCGGGTGGGTGCCGCCTCCGCCCGGGCCGTCCGGGGTGTGGGTGGTCGGGGTGTCCGGGTGGGTGCCGCCGCCGTGGGGGCCGTTGTTCAGGTCGTTGCGGGGCATGTGGTCCGGGGCGTGACCGCCCGGGGTGCCGTGGTCGCCCGCTCGGCCCGTGGGGGTGTTGTCGAAGCCGTGCGGGTTGCCGTGAGCGCCGTTGTCCAGAGGGTGGAGCGGGTGGGAGGTGTCGCTGCCCAGGCGGATGGCGTCGTCGCCGCCGCGCCCGCCTACGCCGACCAACTCGCGTTCCGGGACCCTGACCGTGGACGGGGAGTCGATCTTCGGGGCGTCGGTCTTCGGCACGCCCGCGCCCGCGCCGGGCTCCTTCGGGGAGTGCGTGCCGTCCTGGAGGAGGCTGCCGTCCTCCTTGTACAGGTTGCCCGCGCCGTCGACGTACTTCGCGTCCGCGTGTTCGAAGGGCAGCTTGACCGCGTCCGGGGGCAGGGTGGCGGTGCCTTCGGGGAGCTTGATGTTGCCGTCCGGGAGCTTGGTCGCGCCCTCCGGGATCGGTGCGCCGTCCGGGAGCTTGATCGCGCCGTCCGGGAGGTGGATGCTGCCCTCGGGGAGGGCGATGGCGTTGTCGATGTTGATGGTGGGGACTTCGACCTTGCCCATGCCCTTGAGGGCGGTCATGACGTCGCCGATCTTGGAGATGCCGGCGCCGGCGCCCTTGAAGACGTACGTCATGGGGTCGACGTAGTGGCCGACCTTGCCCGCCGCCGAGAGGGCCTTGGCGACCGCGCCGGCCTTGCCCGCGCCGGCGGCCGCGCTGCCCGAGCCGCCCGTGGCGATGGTGGTGATCACGTTGAAGGTGACGGCGCCCGCCGCGCGGCCCGGGTTGGAGCTCCACTGGTCCCAGGCGAGGAGGGCCTTGCCGGTCTCCTTCAGCGCGGTGCGTGAATCGCGCACCCAGGTGGGGAGCTTGTCGTCCGGGACGGCCATGAAGAGGGGGCCGGCGCCGGGTATGGAGATGATCGCGAGGCCGGTAGCGAGTTTGGCCAGGCCGGTCCAGGACTGCTTGAAGGTGTCCCAGCCCTGGAGGCCGACGAGGCCGCCGAGGCCCTTGAGGGTGCCCCAGACGCCGTCGACGAAGAAGCCCTTGGTGAACTCCCAGGCGTGTTCCCAGATCTGCCAGGCGGGGATGTCCTCCTCGACCGCCTCGCCCCAGGGCAGGGTCTTGGCCTGCTTCATGGCCTCGGCGTCGTAGCCGTACATGCCCTTGCCGTGGGAGCCGTCGTCCTTGGTGAGGGGGGTGCCGCCCACCAGGGCGACGATCTTGGCGTGGGCGGCGCGTTCGACGTCCTGGAACTGGGCCCAGACCTCGGCGATCTTGTTGCGGCGTTCGAGGTTCTCGTCGATCAGGTCGCCGTCGCGGTCCCAGTGCTCGTCGGACGCGACCTTGGTGCGGAAGGCCTCGGCTTCCTTCTTGAGCGAGTCGAGGCGTTTGGCGATGGGCTCCGCGTCGCGGGCGTAGGTGCCGAGGGCGCCCGCGATCGTGCACATGTCCGAGCTGAGCTTCAGGCCCAGGTCGGCGACGGGCTTCGTCGTCGCGAAGAGCTGGTCGGCTTCGGGTGCCTGGTAGAACGCCGACAGGCCGCCGAAGCTGCTGTGGACGTCGCTCGTGGCCGTCGAGATCGCGGCGCCGCCCGCCGAGATCGCTTTGACCTTCAGGTCGAGTTGCGCGAAGTCTCCGGTGAAGACGGGTACTTCGGCCGGATCTACCGGTGCCGCGGTCACTTCTGCTCCCCCGAGTGCTCGCGCAGGTACTGGAGGTTCACGGAGCGGGCGGCGTCCTGGGCTGCCTTCGCCTGGTCCAGGTCGCCTTCCAGGTACTCGTTGGTCGCCGTCGCGGCGCCGCGCATGCAGGCCTCGATGCGTTCCGTCATCGACTTGAGTTCCGGCTTCCGGCCGTTCAGGTACTCACCGAGGGCGGCCGCCACCGGGCCCATGGCGTTGCGCGCCTGGCCGGGGGCCAGCGGGCCGACGACCTTCGACTGGGAGCCCATGATCGCCGTGCCCGCGAACTGCGCCGCCAGCGACATGTCCGTCAGCAGGGCGTTCAAGGCCTTCTCCAGCTCGCCGGCGTGGTCGCCGACGGTCTTCAACTGACCCTGTACGCCTTGCGGCTTGATGTCCCATGACGTCATCGACGACCCACCCCCGTGTAACCCGCTGCCCTACTGCCCTGCCGTACTGCTGAAACGATTCGGCTGAGGCTCAGCCGATGTTGTCGACCGCGGCCTTCGCGCGCTGCAGCGTCTGCTGCGCCGTGCCGTCGTTCTTCTCCAGCGTCGTGTTCAGCAGGTGGATGATGTTCTTGACCTCCTGCGAGGCGTTCTTCCAGCGCTGTTCCTTGGCGTGGTAGTCGTCCGACACGCCGTCCGCCGCGAAGTCCGCCATCGCGGCCGCCACCTGCGCGTCGCGTTCGGCGATCAGCCGCTCCAGCTGTCCGATCACCGCTTTGATGTTGCCCTGGGCCTCCGTCGAGGCGCCCAGGTCGTACGAACGGCGGTCCTTGTCACCGGCCATCACACATCACTCCCCGTGAAGTAGATCAGCGGCCCGAGAAGCGGGCCGCGTCGAAGTTCGCCGCGGACTGCTGCTGCCGCGCGTTGTCGCCCTGCTCCTGGTCACCCGAGCCGAAGGCCTGCTCCATGCCCGACTGGCCGCCCAGGATCGCCGACAGCGAGGCGTTCAGCTCCGCCGCGATCGAGTCCGAGCGGGACTTGAACGAGTCGAACGCGACCTTGCCCTGGCCGTTGAACTTGCCCTCCAGCGGCTGGGCGGCGTGGACCAGCTGCTTGACCAGTGCGCCGAGGTCCGTACTCGAATTCCGCGACCCCTTCATCAGGTTCGAAAGAACCTGAGTCCCCATGTCGAACTTCATCCCACTCCCCCGCGGTCGTACGTGCGAACGATCAAAAGTATGCCTGGTTCTATCAACATACATCGCTGATGCAATCAGCAACGAGCCACTTGTGACTCACTCATGACATACCGACAGAGATCTTCACACGCCCTTCAGATGCCTCATCAACTGCTCGAAGTCGCTCCAGCCGGAGAGATCGGACGGATCCCCCGGCAGCGGGTAGTAGTAGCCGGGGCGGGCCTTCGGCCCCAGCCGCAAGGGCTGTTCGGCGAGCGGCGTGCGCCGGGCGCGGTCGTCGGGCATGTTCCGGACCTCCTCCGCGCCCAGGACGAAGCCCAGCGGCACCCCCGGCCCCTCGAAGCGCGGCGGCACCAGCAGGTCGCGGCGGGCTTTGCGGAGCTGTACGAGCATCGACCGGAGGTGGTGGCGGGTGACGAGGGTCTCGGCGGTGCGGTGGAGGGCCTCCAGCGGGAGTTCCTCGTCGGCCCCGTAGCCGAAGGCCAGGGTGATGTCCTCCTCGACCCCCGTCTTCGTGCGCCGCACACGGACCGTGGCGAGGCCGGGGCGATCCGGGCTGCCCACGACCACGAACCAGGTCGGCTCGGGGGAGCGGGCGTGGGCGACGTCGGTGAGGCGGCCCGGAGACCACGGCAGGTTCGCGGGCTCCGCCGTGCCCCAACCCGCCGGGGGCTCGCCGGTCAGCTCCCGCCAGACCGTCTCCAGGGCCCCGCCGAGGACCAGCCGGTCGTCGGCGGGGTGGACCGTACGGAAAGTGACGGCGAGCTGTCGTTCGCCCGTGTCCGTGACCTCCTGGTACGAGGCCGCGACCGGGGTCGCCGGGTCCTCCTCGGTGGCCCGTGGCGAGACCAGAGTGCCGAACATGCCGTCCTGCCAGCGCAGCACCGCACCCGAGAGGCCGTCGTAGTAGCCCTCCCGCTCGTCCTGCACGACCCACCGCGACGGCCAGCCCGGCATGTTCGCCAGCACCGCCGGGGAGAGCGTCGTCCCCGGCGGGGTCACGATCTGCAGGCCCCGCTCGGCCGCCGCCGCGCCCCGGAAGGCGTCGGACAGCCAGGCCGTCATGGCGACGACCGGGCGGTCCATGATGATCACCGCCACGCTGTGGGTCAGCACGTCGACGGCGGGCTGCGCCGCCGCGGGCGCGGGCGCGACGCTCACGCCGTCGGTCCGCACCACGCCCAGCGAGCGCGCCATCTCCGGCGGCCAGGCGGACCCGTCGGACAGGGTGGCGAGGCGGCCCGCGAAGGTCCCCGCGAGCCGTTCCGCGTCCGGGACCCCGGTCGTGGCGCGGGCCTCGGTCCACCAGTAGGGGACCCGCGGCGGGGTTGCTCCGAGCAGCCGCTCGGCCTCTCCCTCGACCTGGATCAGCATCGGCGCCTCGACCGAGACCAGCGGCCGGCCCTGCTCGTCGCAGAGCTGGACGACCGCGCCCTCGCCCGTGGCGTTCACCAGCTTGTCCGGGCCCCCGGAGAGCAGGCCCGCGAGCACCGCCCACGGGTCGGGCATCCGCTGGGTGAGGGCTATGACGTCCTTGGTCATGTGGTCGTGCGGTCCTTCACTCGGGGGTGTAGACGGTCTGGATCAGGCGGTTGGACTGGCCCCTGCGGACGAGGACGCCGCGGCCGGCGGGCTGCTGCGAGGCGTACACGCCCGGGAACAGCTGGCCCTCGCCGCGGTCGCCCGCCATGACGATCGCGGAGGCCCCCGATTCGCGCAGGCCCTGCACCAGCGGCTCGTACATCCCGCGCGAGGCGCCGGCGACGCGCCGGGTCAGGACGAAGTGCAGGCCGATGTCCATGGCCGACGGGATGTACGGCAGGAACGGTTGCAGCGGCGACTGCCCGGCCGTGGTCAGTACGTCGTAGTCGTCGACGAGTACGACGATCCGCGGCCCGCCGCCCCAGCTGCCGGGCTCCAGGTCCTCCAGCGGGGCGTCGTCGTCGGGCATCCGCCGCTCCAGCTCGGTGGCGATGCCGGCGGCCAGGCCCGCGCACATCTTGGCGTTGTAGGCGTAGCCGCCGTTGAACTCCTCCGGGATCGCACCGCGCAGACTGCGCCGCGGATCCATGATCGCGAAGACCAGCTCGTCCTCGCCGTACCGCTCGATGAGCCCGGCCGCGACGGTCTTGAGCAGGTTGGTCTTGCCGCACTCGCTGTCGCCCATGACCAGCAGGTGCTGGTCGTGGTGGAACAGGTCGAGCAGTACGGGCGCCAGCGCGCCCTGGTCGAGGCCGATCGGCACCCGCTTCGGCTCCGCGACCGGGCCGGGCAGCAGGTGCGGCTCCAGCACGTGCGGCAGCACCCGCACCGGCTGGGCGGTCTCGCCGGTCCAGGTGGCGCGGACCGTGCGCGCCGTGCGCTCCAGCACCGCGCCCAGCTCGGCGGTGTCGCGCAGCCCGTCCGTCCGGGGCAGCGCCACCTGCGCGAAGAGCTTGCCGTCGGTCAGTACGCGGCCGGGCTCGTCGGGCGAGAGCGTCTCGGCGAGCTTGCGCTCGATGCTGGACTCGCTGGGGTCGTTGAGGCGCAGTTCGACGCGGGTGCCGAAGTTCGACTGGGTCGCGATGCGGACGTCGTTCCAGCGGAGCATGCCCGCGACGACGTGGATGCCGTAGCCGCCGCCGCGCTTGAGGATGTCGGCGATGGCGTCGTCGAGCTGCTCGAAGTCGTCGCGCAGCGCGCCGAACCCGTCGATGACCAGGACGATCTCGGCGGAGGCCAGCTGCGGCAGCCGGCCGGCCGCGTGCAGGGTGCGCAGCTGCTCCACGGAGTCGATGCCGTGGTCGCGGAAGAGGTCCTCGCGGGTGGCGAGCATGTTCCGTACCTCTTCGACGGTACGGGCCGCCCGCTCGCGGTCGGCGCGCCCCGCGATGCCGCCGACGTGCGGCAGGCCGGACAGGGCCTGGAGGCCGCCGCCGACCAGGTCGAGCCCGTAGACGCCGACCTCCTGCGGGGTGTGGGTCAGCGCGAGCGACAGGACGAGCGTGCGCAGCAGGGTGGTCTTGCCGGACTGCGGGCCGCCGATGACGGCGGCGTGGCCGCCCGCGACGGTCAGGTCGAGGTACCACTCGCCCTGCCACTGCCGGGTCGGGTCGTCGATGAGGCCGAGCGGCACCGCGAGCCGGCCGCGGCGCTTGGAGAGCTGCATGCCGCGGGCGCCCACGTCGAGGGGGCCGGCGACCGCGTCCAGGGGGATCGCCTCGGGCAGCGGAGGCAGCCAGATGCGGCGCACCGGGCCCGCGGCGCGCTCCAGCTGCTCGACGATGACGCCCAGCTCGGTCGGCCCGGTCTCGCGGCGCCGGGAGGCCGGTTCCTGCGGGCCCGCGCCATCCGGCTCGGACAGGGTGTTGAAGGCCTCGTACTCCAGGGCGAGGGGGCCGCTGTCCTCCTGCTCCGCGCGCTGCACGGGGCCGTGGTAGCCGCCCGAGACGTAGCTCGCCTTGAACCGCTCGTAGTGGCTGGTGTCGACCTTGAGGTAGCCGAAACCGGGCAGGGGCGGGAGGTGGAAGGCGTCCGAGGTGTCCAGGACGGTACGGGACTCGTCGGCGGAGAAGGTGCGCAGGCCCAGCCGGTACGAGAGGTACGTGTCGAGGCCCTTGAGCCGGCCGCCCTCGATGCGCTGGCTGGACAGCAGCAGGTGCACGCCGATGGACCGGCCGATCCGGCCGATGGACAGGAACAGGTCGATGAAGTCGGGCTTGGCGGTGAGCAGTTCGCCGAACTCGTCGATGACGACGAAGAGGTGCGGCAGCGGCTCCAGGTCGGGCCGGCGTTCGGCGCGCAGCGCGGCGTAGTCGCCGATGTCGGCCACGTTGCCCGCGTCCTTGAGGACCTGCTGGCGGCGCTTGACCTCGCCGGCGAGGGAGGCGTGGACGCGCTCGACGAGACCGGCCTGGTTCTCCAGGTTGGTGATGACACCGGCGACGTGCGGCAGGTCCGCGAACGGCGCGAAGGTCGCGCCGCCCTTGTAGTCGACGAGGACCAGGGCGAGGTCCTCCGGCGGGTGCGTCGCCACCAGGGCGAGGACGAGGGTGCGCAGCAGCTCGGACTTGCCGGAGCCGGTCGCGCCGACGCACAGGCCGTGCGGGCCCATGCCGAGCTCGGAGGACTCCTTCAGGTCGAGCAGCACGGGCTCGCGGGCGTCGCTGATGCCGATGGGCACGCGCAGGAAGGCGCGTTCGCCGCGCGGGGCCCACAGGCTCGCCAGGTCGAGGCGGGCCACGTCGTCGATGCCGAGCAGGTCGGCGAAGTCGACGGGCCCGGACAGCGGGGCGTCGATCAGGGATTCAGCGGACAGGCGCAGCGGCGCCAGCATCCGGGCCAGGCCCTCGGCGAAGGGGATGCCGACCTCGTCCACGGTGCCGTGGGCGCTGATGGGCTCGTCCTGGCGCAGGTCCTCGATGAACACCCGGTCGCCCTCGACGGTGATGCGCACGCCCACGTGGCCGGGCTCCTGGACGCGCTGGTCGAGGAGGTGGAGGACGGTGACGCCCATCTCGCGCAGGCCGACCGCCTCGTCGGGTACGGGCAGTTCGACGGCGTCCTCACCGTGTCCGTCGGTCACGACGAGCAGCCGGGAGGTCATCGACAGGGCGTCCTGGCCGGACAGTCCGCGACGCACCTCGGCCGCGTACGAGGCGCGACGGCGCAGCTCCGGGCCGATCTGGCGGGCGAGCTGGGCCGTGGAGGGGGCGATCCGGCGGGCGGCGACGGGGCCGTCGAGCTGCTCGGTGTCGAGGAGGTGCGGCATCCACTTGGCCCACTCCCAGTCGGGGAGCCGGTCGCCGGGGACGGCCAGGGCGATGGCCACGTCGTCGGGGGCGTGCAGGGCGGCGGCCTGCACGAGCAGGGCGCGGGCGACGCGCAGGCAGTCCTCGCGGGGGCCGACGACGCTGATGTTGCCGACGCGGTCGAGCGGGATGGTGAGCGGGAGGTCGGTGCCGCTGCGGAAGCGGGCCGTGAGCGCCGACGCCTCGTTGAGCATGAAGCGGTCGGGCGGGGTGAGGACGGTGGAGCCCTGCTGGCCGATCTGCAGGTCGCGCACGGGCATTTCGCCGGTGCCGACGCGCACGCGCAGGAAGTCGCCGTCGACGCGGCGGCGTTCCCACAGCCGGGCCGGGTCGCGGACGATGTCGTACAGGGCGTGCGGGGGCGGGTTGAGCACGTCGGCGAGCTCGCCGCGCTCGCGTTCCTCGCCGGCGAGTTCCTCGCGCAGGTCCTCCAGGTAGGCGAGGTAGGCCTCGCGCTGGGTGCGGCGGGTGCGCTGGGCCTTGCCGCGCTGCGAGAAGACGAGCGCGAGGGATCCGATGATGGTGACGACGAGGATCAGGGCGCCGAGTCCGGCGAACTGGCTGTTGCGGACGACCGTCATCATCACGACGGACGACATGACGCCGGCCACCGGCAGCAGCGACATCGCGATGTTGCCCGCCTTCCCCTCGGGGAGGTTGGGCGGGGCCTCGATGAGGCGGGCGGCGGGGGCGACCAGGGGCCGGACGGTCCTGGCCGGGCGGTGGATCAGTCGGGTGCTCATGGTTGGTGTCGTCCGCCGTTCGCGGTCGGGCTCGTCGGGGTCGTCGGGCTCGTTGGGCTCGTTGGGCTCGTCGGGGTCTGGCTCGGCATGTCGGTCGGGTCAGTGGCGTTGCTGGGACAGCTGGAAGACGTCCGCGGCGAGCCCGGCGGCGGTCTGCCGGGTGGAGTGGGCGAGCAGTTCGGTGCGGATGCGGCCGCCGGCCGCCAGGTGGCGGTCGTACGGCAGGACGTGGACGCTCGTCCCGATGGACTCCAGGCTGCGCACGGCCTCGGCGAGGCCGATTCCGGAGTGCGGGGACTGCTCGGTGAGCACGACGACCGTGCCGGCGATCACGTGCGGGGGCAGGCCCCGCATCCACTGGAGGACCGCGTACGTGCTCATGACGCCGTCGAGGGTGGCGGGGGTGGTCAGGACGCGGGCCTGGGAGGCGGTGAGCGCGACGCGGGCGACCTCGGCGGGCAGCGTCTCGCAGTCGACGACGGTCACGCCGAAGTAGCGGCGCAGGGCGACCATGGCCCGCTCGTAGGAGCGGGTGTCGAGCATCGCGCCGATCTGGCCCTGGCTGCCGGGCAGCAGCCAGGCGTTGTCGCGGAGCTGGACCAGGTAGCCGGTGATGTCGAGCAGCGACATCTGGGGTTCGACGATGTCCGCGATGTCGCCGGTGGTCCAGCGCAGGGACTCGGCGCCGAGGCGGATCGGCAGCGAGCCGAGGGCGGGGTCGGCCTCGACGAAGAGGACGGGGTCCTGCCGGTAGTGGGCGTACGTGGTGCCGAGCAGGGCCGCGACGGTGGACTTGCCGGCGCCGCCGCGGATGGACGTGACGGCGATCTGGCGGCCGGTGGTCACGGGCTGCTGGAGCAGCTCGGCGGCGCGGGTGGCCTCGGCGACCTCGCGGGCCGCGGATGAGGAAACGATTCGTCGCAGGGCGCGGGTGGCGCGGGCGGCGAAGGGCTCGCCGTGCAGGGGCTTGCGGCCGGCGGAGGCGACCTTGCGGTCGAGGGAGGGGCGGGAGTCGGGGGTACGGCGGCCCTGCGGGGCGGCCGCGTGGCCGGGCGCCTGGGGCTGGTGCGGGCCCGGGCCCTGGCCCTGCGGCTGGTTCGGGTGTGCGGGGCCCTGCGGGGCGGCCGCGTGGCTCGCGTGGCTCGGGGTCTGTGCCTGGCCGCCCGGGCCCGGGTAGCCGTAGGCGGGGGCCTGGCCCTGCGGGGCGGCTGCCTGGTGGGGGCCCTGACGGGTGGCGGGCCGGTGGGGGAAGGCCTGGGGGTCGGCGGCGTGGTTCTGGGCCGGGGGCTGGTTCGGGGCCGGGTATCCGTACCCGGGTGCCTGGCCCTGCGGGGCGGCCGCTTGGGCCGGGTCGTGCCGGGTGGCGGCCTGGTGGGGGAAGTGCCGGGGGTCGGCGGCGTGGGCCGGAGGCTGTGCCTGTGCCGGGGCCTGTGCCTGGCCCGGGCCGGGGTAGCCGTAGGCGGGGTCCTGGCCCTGCGGGGTGGCTGCCTGGGCCGGGGCCTGCGGGGCCGGGGCCTGGTTCGGGTAGCCGTAGGCAGGGGTTCCGGGGGCCTGGGCCTGCTGGGGTACGGCGTGGCCGGGGTACCCCTGCGGGGCGGCTTCCTGGTCATGGCCCTGCCGGGGGCCGGCGGCGTGGGCCGGAGGCTGTGCCTGTGCCTGGCCCGGGCCGGGGTAGTCGTAGGCGGGGTCCTGGCCCTGCTGGGGGGCCGCCTGGGCCGGGGCCTGCGGGGCCGGTGTCTGGTTCGGGTAGCCGTAGGCAGGGGTCCCGGGGGCGGGAGCCTGGCCCTGGTGGGGGGCGGCGTGACCGGGGTACCCCTGCGGGGCCGCTGCCGAGGGGTACGACGGGCCGGGGCCCTGCGGGGCGTGCGCCGGGTGCGGTGTGCCGGGGCCGGGCTGGGGCTGCGGCGCGTGCGGTGTGCCGGGGCCGTGGTGGGGCTGGGCCGGGTGCGGCGCGGTGGGGTCCTGGTGGGGCTGGGGCGGGTCGGGCTGGTTCGGGGGTGTGGTCGGGGGTCCGGACCTCAGGTCGCGCAGGACGTCGCCCTGCCAGTTGTCGTCGCTCGGCATGTCTGCCCCTGCCCCTCTTCTTCCTTGTTCGACCTGCTGCCCCGCCCGGAGCGCCTGCGCGTTGACTCGGACCTCAGAACTTGTCGAGCAGCTGCCCGTACACACCGAAGACCCCGACGGCGAGCGGGAAGAGCCCCACCATGCCGACCGACTCGACGAGGTCCGCCCCGCGCCCCAGCCGGACCCGCACGTGGTCCGGCGGCTGCACCGCGAGGACGAGCAGTGGCAGCAGCGCGGCCACGCCCAGGACGGCGAGCGGCCCGGCGCCCCCGCCGTGCTCGCCCCACAGCATCACGAGCCGTACGACCAGCAGCGCCGCGGCGGTGAACAGTGCCACGACCTCGGCGACCAGCGGGAAGGCCCGCGCCCTGGACAGCAGCACCACGGCGACGAGCGCCGGCAGTGCCACCGTCCACACGCTCGGCTTCGCGGCCAGCGTCAGCAGCCAGCCGGCGGCCGCCGCCGAGACGGCGGTGGCGATCGTCGCCAGGGCGAGCCCGCGGTGCGTGGCGGCGAGCGCGTTGCCCACCTCGTGGCGGCTGACGGAAGTACCGCCGGAGCGGCGGTCGTCGAGCGCGGTGAGACCGGAGGCCATCAGGGCCAGTCGCGGCAGCAGGCCGAGCAGCACCACGGAGAACAGGGCCATGACCGCGCCGAGCCGGGCCGGATCGTCCTGGACGACGGCGACGGCCTCCCACAGGGCGGTGAGCACGGCGACGGCCGTGCCGCCCATCAGCCCGCCGCGGCCGAGCGGCGAGAAGAAGCCGAGCATCACCAGCGACACGACGAGCGAGCCCGCCACGGCGGCGAGCCTGACGATCCCCGACCAGTGGTTGGCGTCCGCGGCGGTCCACGCCGTGAGCACGCCCAGGCCGCCGGAGGCGAGCAGGAGGGCGGTCGACAGGCCCTGGTTGCCCCGCCCGTTCCGGGCGACGAGCGCGCCCGCCGCCAGCAGGACGACGGTGACCGCGGCGAGGGCGCCGGCCAGGGCGCCGAGTGCGAACTCGCGGCGTGCGAGCAGCGCCGCGGTGACCGTGATCGCGACGGTCGCGACCCCGGCACTGGCCCGGCGGGCGGCCGGCCGCCAGCGCCAGGCCTGCAGATCGAGGTCGTCGGCCACCAGGTCGGTGACGTCGTGGACGACGGGGGCGGGCGGCGCCGAGTGGGTGCGGACGAGCCGCAGGACGGCGCCGTCGGCTATCCCGGCCGACGCGAGCGTGCTGTCGTGCGGCAGCGCGGAACCGTCGGACGTGATCAGTTGACGGGTCATCGGGCGCGACGCCGCCCGGTCGTCGAGCAAGTACAGGATGTCCGGGAGCAGTTGCCCGATCGGGGTGTCCGAGGGCAGGACGATGTCCGCCCGACGCCGCTCGCCGATGAGGGTCACCCGGCTCAGGTGCGCCCGGGAAGTCGTTGCTGTGCTCACCACTTACGGGAACCTATCATCGCGGCGTTGCGACCTTTCGGGGCCAAAGGGACACAGCTCTGCTCCCGGACTGTGAACTCTCCCGGATCTGCACATCGCTGCTGCTTCTTCTCCTACGAATGCGACGGCTTGGGTGACTTGGCCGTGGCGGAGTGCGACGGCTGCGGGCTCTTCGACGATTTCGGCTGCTTCGACGGGCCGGGCGAGGACGCGGCCGGGCTCGCCGGGCTCGCCGGTCCCGACGGCTGCTTCGACTTCGACGACGGTCCGGGCTGCGGCAGCGGTCCCAGTTGCTGTTGCTGCTGCTGTTGTTGCTTCTGCTGCTCGGCCTTCTGCTTCGCGAGCGTGTGCTGGATGAAGGACCAGCCGATGCATCCCGCACACAGGACGGCCGCGATGGCGATGCCCGCGAACATCTTCCCGAGCCGTTCGTCGGCCGTCCGCCGCGCCCGCTGCGCGCCGAACAGCAGGGCGTCCCTCATCCTGCGGCGGCGTACCGCCACCGATTCCAGAAGCTGGCTGTCGTAGTCCCGTGCCATCCGTCGTCCGTCGCCTCAGTCTCGGCTCGTCGAGCGCCAACTACCGCTCCGGGGGCACACGCCTGCCCGTACGACTGCCCGTACGACTGTGCGATCTCCCCGTTTTGCCTCTGCAACATAGAGCATGTCCGGGCGGTGGGCACGTCCAGGCCCGGTGCGCGACCCGAGGCCCGCCGCCGCTGCGGTCGCCGGTGCAGGTGGGCGGGGCTAGCTTGGAGGGGCGGGGTTCGTCTGCGCTGTAGGAGGGCCCGCCATGGTGGTACGTGTGCGGAGGGCGGCGGTCGGACTGGCCGCCCTCGGGATGGCGGTGGTGCCCCTCGGGGCGACGGCCGGCAGCGCCTGGAGCGCTCCCGCGGCCGGGGCGTTCACGCCGGTCACGGCACCTGTCACGGCACCGGTCACGGCGCCGGTCCCGGGCGACGACGACTTCGCGCAGCTCACGCCCGCCGTGCAGCGGCAGCTGGACCAGGCCGTGCGCAAGGTGATGGCCGAGGCCCACGTGCCCGGGGTGATGGTGCACCTGTCCGCGCCCGGCAAGGGCTCGTACGTGAAGGCCTTCGGGATCGCCGACAAGGCGACCCGCGCCCCCATGCGGACCGACATGAACATGCGGATCGGAAGCGTGACCAAGACGTTCACGGTGACCGCCCTGCTCCAACTCGTCGACCAGGGCAAGGTCGGTCTCGACGACCCCGTCGGCACGTACGTCTCAGGGGTCCCGAACGGCGATCGGATCACGCTGCGCCAGCTCGCCGAGATGCGCAGCGGGTTGTTCAACTACTCCGAGGACCCGGGGTTCGACAAGGCGTTCTTCACCGACCCGGACCGGCCGTTCACCCCGCAGGAGCTGCTCGCGTACTCCTTCAAGCACCCGGTGATGTTCGAGCCCGGCGCGAAGTTCTACTACTCCAACACCAATCTGATCCTGCTCGGGCTGGTCGTGGAGAAGCAGACCGGGCAGCACCTCGACGACTACATCAACAACAAGGTGGTCGCGCCGGCGAAGCTGCCGAACACCCTCTTCCCCGTGGGCGCCGAGTTCCCCAAGCCGCACGCCCACGGCTACACGAACCAGACGCTGACCGGGAAGGTCGAGGACTCCACCGACTGGAACCCCTCCTGGGGCTGGGCGGCCGGAGCGATGATCTCCAACCTCGACGACATGACGTCCTGGGCCAAGACCCTCGCCACCGGGACCCTGCTGACGCCGGCCACGCAGGCCCAGCGGCTGAAGGTCATCGGCGCCCTGCCGGGCACGGGCTACGGCCTCGGCATCTTCAATCTCCAGGGCTGGATCGGGCACAACGGGTCGCTGCCCGGGTACGAGGCCGTCGTCACCTACATGCCGCCCGCGCAGGCCACGATGGTCATCATGCTGAACACCGACATCACGGCGGAGGGCGAGGAGCCGAGCACCCTGTTCGCGGAGGCCATCACCAAGATCGTGACGCCGGACCACGTCTATTCGCTGCCCGCCCAGTCGACCACCAAGTAGGGCGGTCGCGGGCCGCCATCGGGGGCCGTCCGCCCCTGCGCGCACAATGGGTCCGGCGCGCAGGGACGGACGAAGGAGACGGGTGTGGACGGTCAGGTCACGCGAAACGGGTCGGGGATCGAGCTGCGTGTCGCGGGGGAGGCGGACGTCGAGGCCGCGGCGGCGCTGTTCCGCGGATACCTCGACTTCTACGAGGTGGAGGTGACCGATCCGGACCGGCCCCGCGCCTTCCTCGCCGAGCGGATCGCGAAGGACGAGTCGCTGATCCTGCTCGCCGACGCGCCGGGCGTCGGCACGGTCGGGTTCGCCCAGGTCTACCGGGCCTTCTCCTCGCTCACCATGGACACCGCCTGGATCCTCAACGACCTGTACGTGGCCCCGGAAGGCCGCCGCACCGGCGCCGGCCGGGCCCTGCTGCGCGAGGTGCTGCGCCGGGCGCGGGAGGCCGGGGTGGCGGGCGTGCAGCTGGAGACGGCCTACGACAACACGGTCGCGCAGGGGCTGTACGAGGCGGAGGGCTTCGTACGCGAGGAGTTCCACGTCTACTTCCACGAACTCGGGTGAAACATTTGCCGGTGGCCGTCGCGTCGATGGGGTGAGACGACGCGAGGGGGAGTAGATGCGGCAGGGTCGCAGAGACGGGTTCCGTGAGTTCGCGGAAGGCAGATCGGGGCACCTGTACCGGTCGGCCTGCCTGCTGACCAGCGGGGACACCCATCTCGCGGAGGACCTCGTACAGGAGACCCTGGGCCGGATGTACCTGCTCTGGGGGCGCATCTCCCGTATCGACAATCCGGCGGCGTACGCGCAGACCGTGCTCGTACGGGCCTTCCTGACGCACCAGCGCCGGCGGTCGGCGGGGGAGCGCCCGGTCGGGGAGTTCCCCGAACCGGGCGCGGCCGCGGCGGCCGGCTCGGGCTCCGCTTCCGGTTCGGCCGATCCGGCGCTGCGGCTGACGCTGCTGGAGGCGCTGGGGCGGCTCGCGCCCAAGGACCGGGCGGTGCTCGTGCTGCGGTACTGGGAGGACCGCAGCGTCGAGGAGACCGCCGACGCGATGAACACGAGCTCGGCGGCGGTCCGTACCCGGACCTCGCGGGCGCTCGGCCGGCTCAGGGAGCAACTGGGCGGCGGCATCGCCGAGTTCGCGGGTCTTTGAGCACGCACCGGTTCGTACTCCGCACACCCCTGAGAACGGAAGGTTTGGTTCCCCATGTCCTTTGAAGACGAGTTCGGCGAAGCCCTCCGGCGTGCGGGGGACGGTTTCACAGCCGACCGGCACGCCCTCGTGGAAGCCGGCGAACGGCGCGGACGGCGGCTCGTGGCCCGCCGCCGGGCCGCCGTGATCGGCGGATCGGTGCTGTCCCTGGCCCTGATCGGCGGGGCGGGCGCCTACGCGGGGGGTCTGCTGGACGGGGCGGGCCGGGCCGAGGTGGCGATGCCGCCGTCACCATCGGGCGGGCCCTCCGGCGGGGCCGGCACGCCGGCGCCGCGACCGTCGCCGCCGCGCGGGGGCGGCGCGGTCTCCGCCGAGCAAGTGGTCGAGCTGCTCAAGGGGCTGCTTCCGGAAGGGACTCTGTCCGTGACCAAGGCGACCGGTACCGACGGCACCGGTGCGAGGGTGTGGGGCGTGTACGACGATGGTGAGGGCGGAGCGGAGATCAGTCTCTCCGTGCTCCGGATGGATCCGAACTCCAGCCAGGCGCACTCGGAGACCCTCTGCGCCAAGAAGTACCTGCGGGAGGGCGACGACTGCACAGCAGAGCAACTGGCCGACGGCTCGAAGCTGCTGATCGAGCAGAACTTCTCGCCCCCCGATCTGGGTGCGGGCTTCAAGCGGTGGCGAGCCGCGGTCTTGACCCCGCAGGGGTACCTGGTCAAGTTTTCCGAATCGAATTCCCCGTTCGGGCTGTACCCGGGGAACGTCCCGTCCGGGAAGCATCCGGAGATGTCCCGGACCGACCCGCCGCTTTCCCCCGCCCGGTTGAAGGCCCTGGTCACCTCGGACAAGTGGCACCCGGTGCTGGACGGCATGCCCCCGGCCAATCCGTGGCCGCAGGGATGGTCGCCCGGCAAGCCGAACGCGCTGCGGGATCTGAACGCACTGGAGCAACTGGAGAAGATGGTCACCCGGTTGAAGGGCCCGGTCGTCTCCAAGGGCGGACAGGCGGGGTCCGGCTACGTCGTGCTCGACGACGGCAAGGGCAAGTCCCTGATCCGGCTCGACGTCGTCAAGCAGACCGGCGCCCCGAACTTCGAGGGCAACCTCCCCCCGCAGAACGACGGCACGCAGATCAGGATCACACAGGGTCCCGCGGAGCAGGGCAAGGGTGTGGTCCGGTGGACCGTGGACAGCCTGCACAAGGCCGGGCTGAGGGTGACGCTCACCGCCTACAACACTGCGGACGAGACCGGCTCGGCCACCCGTGAGACGCCCGCGCTCACGCTCGACGAGATGAAGTCCATCGTCTTCGACATGACGTGGTACGAACTGGATCACTCCACGCCGGAGTAGCACTCCACGATCGCCGTCGTGAACGGGAACCGGACCGGGGTGTCGCCGAAGGTGATCCGCCCGGCCCGGTCGCCGGCGGCCCGGATGGCCTCGGCCACGGCCTCCGCCTCCTCGGCCGGGCAGTGCACGATCACCTCGTCGTGCTGGAAGAACACCAGCTCGGCCCGCATCCCGGCGAGCGCCTGGCGCAGGGCCGCGAGCAGCAGCAGGGCCCAGTCCGCGGCGCTGCCCTGCACGACGAAGTTGCGGGTGAAGCGGCCGCGGGCGCGGGTGTTGGTCGAGGCGTAGCTGGGGGGCCGGCCCTCGTCCCGGTCCTGCGGGATGCCCGCCTCCCCCTCCTCGGGGACCTGGGCGGGCGGCGGGCAGGTGCGGCCCAGCCAGGTCCGTACGAGCCGGCCCTCCTCCCCGGCCTTCGCCGCCTCGTCCACGTACGCCACGGCGCGGGGGAAGCGGCGGCGCAGGGCCGCCAGGTTCTTGAGGCCGTCGCCGGAGGTCTGGCCGTACACCGCGCCCAGGACGGCGAGCTTGGCCTGGTCGCGGTCGCCGGAGAAGCCCTGGCGGGAGACGGCCGTGTAGAGGTCCTCCGAGCGCCCGGCCACCTCCATGAAGGCGGGGTCGCGGGAGATCGCGGCAAGGACGCGGGGCTCCATCTGGTCGGCGTCGGCGACGACGAGCCGCCAGCCGGGGTCGGCGACGACGGCCCGGCGGATCACCTTGGGGATCTGCAGGGCCCCGCCGCCGTTGGTGACCCAGCGGCCGGTGAGGGTGCCGCCGGGGATGAACTCCGGGCGGAAGCGGCCGTCGTGGACCCAGTCCGCGAGCCAGCTCCAGCCGTGGGCGGTGTAGATCCGGTACAGCTTCTTGTACGCGAGGAGCGGCTCGACGGCGGGGTGGTCGAGCTCCTGGATCTCCCAGCGGCGGGTCGACTTCAGCTTGATGCCGGCCTCGGCGAACGCCTTGATGACGTCGGCCGGCAGGTCGGGACGCACCCGGCGGCCGAACGCGGCGGAGATCCGGTCGGCCAGCTCGGCGAGGCGGCGGGGCTCGCCGCCGCCCGCGTACCGCTCGCCGAGCAGCTCGGTCAGCAGCGCCCGGTGCACGTCGGCCCGCCAGGGCAGACCCGCGCGGTGCATCTCGCCGGCCACGAGGAAGGCCGCGGACTCGGAGGCGGTGAGCAGCCGCATGCGGTCGGGGTGGGCGGTGGCGTCGATGCGCTTCGCCTGGTCGGCGTGGACGGCGAGCAGCGCGTCCAGGGGGACGGGGGCCGGGCGGGCGTCGAAGAGGGAGTCCTGGGTGCCGGGCTCGGCGGCGCGCTGCGGTGGATCCGGGGGTACGGGACCGCCGGTGAGCCGCGCCCAGGCGGCGGCGGCCGAGCGGGGCTCGCCGTGGCGGCCCTCGTGGCCGAGGAGCAGCAGCTCGGCGTTCTCGACGTCGTAGCAGCGCTCCACGCGGGCACCGGCGGCGAGCAGGCGGGGGTAGACGGCGGCGGTGGACTGCCAGATCCAGCGGGTGGCGGGGGGTGCGGCGCGGATCGCTTCCGCGGGGTCGGCGACGCGGATGGGTCTTGCCGCCGCGTCGACGGGCGCGGCGAGCCATTGCCCGTCGCCGTCCTCGGCGAGGGCCCACCTCCCCGCGTTCCCGCTCCGCTCGCTCACGGGTGCGAGTGTCCCACCGGGGTCTGACAGTGCCGTGGAGCCGGGGCTGCGTGCCGGTGCGGCGCCGTTGCGGGGGCTCCGCCCCCGAACCCCCGCGCCTCAAACGCCGGCGGGGCTGATTTGTCCGACGTCCGCTTGCAAGTGCGCGCAGGGCAATCCAGCCCCGCCGGCGTTTGAGGCGGGAACGGTGGAAGGGCGGGTAGGGGACCCGCTCCGCGCAGCGGCCACCGCACGCAGACGCACCACCGCCCCGGCTGCCTTGCGAAGGCGGCATGCCAAGCTGGGGATGTGACTCCCCTCGCCGCCACCGTCGACCGTGCCTTCGCCGCCGCCCTCTACGCCCAGGACGACGCCGGGCTGGACACCGGCGCCTCCGTACTGGCGGCGGACCCGGCCGCCTGGGCCGGCATCGGCCAGGAGCTGCTCGTGCGCGGGGAGGGGTACGTACGGCAGGCCTGGGAGCGCGGGTGGCAGCCGGCCGACCTGCTGCGGCTGGTGCGGCGGGACCTCGACGAGCGGCACATACGCATCGCCGGCGACCTGATCGCCGGCGAGGCACGCCGCTACGCCCGGCTCCCCGAGCGGTGGACCGAGGCGGAGGTGTGGTGGACGGGCGACCGGGAGTACGCGCAAGGGCTCGCGCAGCGGGAACGGACGGACCGGTTCACCCTGGCGACCGCGCTGCTGGAGGTGTTCCGGCTGCTGATCCGGCTGCCGTCCATCGAACCGGTGGGCCCGCTTCCGGGCGACCCCCTGGACGAGCACGAACACGCGCACATCGAGCCCCGCATGCTCGGCCGCATCCGCGCCCTGCTCGCGAAGGCCGAGGCGACGACCTTCCCCGAGGAGGCGGAGGCGCTCAGCGCCAAGGCGCAGGAGCTGATGGCCCGGCACACCGTGGACGAGGCGCTGCTGGCCGCGCGCGGAGGCCGCCCCGCGCAGGTGCCGGGGGCCTGCCGGATCGGGGTCGAGCCGCCGTACGAGGAGGCCAAGGCGGTGCTGCTCGACGCGGTGGCCACGGCCAACCGCTGCCGGGCGGTGTGGAACAGCGCGTTCGAGTTCTCCACGGTGGTCGGCTTCGAGAGCGACCTGGAGGCGGTGGAGCTGCTGTACACCTCGCTGCTGGTGCAGGGCATGGCGGCGATGACCCGCGCGGAGGCCGCGCAGCGGGCCGGGGGGCGCAAGCGGACCAAGACCTTCCGGCAGTCGTTCCTGCTCGCGTACGCCAGCCGGCTCGGGCGGCGGCTGGCGGAGACCGCGGAGCACGCGGTGAGCGAGGCGCCGGACAACCTGCCCGCGCTGGTGGCGCGTGACGTGGCGGTGACGTCCCGGGCGGACGAGATGTTCCCGAAGACGACGACGACCCGGCTGCGGGGGGCCACCGATCACGCGGGCTGGGAGGACGGCACGGCGGCCGCCGATGCCGCGCACGTGGGGGGTCGCCGCAAGCCGCTGCCGCGCTAGCCGCTGCCTGCCGGGTGCGGCGCCGTGGCGGGGGCTCCGCCCCCGAACCCCCGCGCAGCGGCACTTCCGGCGCGGAGCCCCGGCGGTACCGCCCAGCGGCCGGGCCAAAGCGGGGCGCACCCGGCAAAACGGTACGCTCGGGAGCCATGAGCTGGCCAAGGGCGCTGAAGGACACCGTCCGCACCGGCATGACCGTCGAACGGACCCGCCTGGAGCCGCTCGTCGCGCTGCGCGCCACCGTCGGGCTCGCCCTCGTCGTCGGGGTCTCGCTCGTCCTCCTCGGGCCCGGCGCCGCCGCCAGTTCCGCCTTCGGCGCCTTCATGGCCGCCATCGCCACCTTCCAGCAGAGCTGGCGCCCCCGGCCCGTCCTCGCCCTCGCCTCCGGGCTGACCCTGGCCGTGTCCACCTTCGTCGGCTACCTCGTCGGCTCGTCCCACACCGTGCTGTTCCTCGCCCTGCTCGCCGTCTGGACCTTCGCCGCGGGCATGATGTGGGCCGCCGGCCCGACCGCCGGGATGATCGCCTCCGGCAACGTCGCGATCATGCTGGTCACCGTCACCCTGCCGACCTCCGTGCCGCAGGCCGCCGGGCACGCCGCGATGATCGCCGCCGGCGGGGTGGTCCAGGCCCTGCTCATCGTGGTCTTCCCGGTGCGCCGCTGGGGCGCCCAGCGCGACGCCCTGGCCGACGCGCTCGCCGCCGAGGCCGACTACGCCCGGCGCCTGCGCGAGGACCCCGTCGCCCCCTTCGACCCCGCGCCCCTGATGCGGGCCCGGGCCGCCGCCACCGTCACCCCGCGCCAGGCCCGCCGCCGCCCCGCCGAGCTGCACGGGGCGCGGGGGCTCGCGGAGCGGATCCGGCCCGTGCTGGCCTCGCTCGCGGACCCGGCCGTCGGGGCCGCCGCCGAGGGGCCCGGCCGGGACCGGGTGCGGGAGCTGCTCGCCGCCGCGGGCACCGTCCTGGACGCAGCCGCGCACGCGATCCGGCACGGGGAGGCGGTGTCCCTGCCCGCGTCTTCCCTCGCGATGCTCAAGTCCCCGGACGCGGCGGACCTCCTCACCGGGGCGCCGCTGCGGGCCGCTCGCCGGCTCTCCGCGCTGCTGGACGACGTACTGGAGACCGCCCAGCCGGGATCGGGCCGCACGGCCCACCCCGCCGAGTCGATGCTGCGGCCCACCCTGCCGCGGCTCGCGCCGCTGGTGGCGAAGGCCGTGCGGGCCGAGCTGCGCCCCGGCTCGCCGATCCTGCGGCACGCGCTGCGGCTCACCGCCGTGGCCTGCGCCGGATACCTGATCGGCCAAGCCCTGCCCTTCGGGCACGCGTACTGGGCCCCGATGGCCTCCGTCATGGTCATGCGGCCCGACTTCAGCCAGACGTACGCGCGGGCCGTCGCCCGCTTCTGCGGCACCCTCGCCGGGGTGGCCGTCGCGACCGGGATCGTGCAGCTCGTCCACCCCGGCGTGTACCTCTCCGCCCTCCTCGCCGTGATCAGCGCGGGCCTGATGTACGTGCTGATGCGCACCGGGTACGCCGTCGCGCAGCTCTTCGTCTCCGCGTACGTGGTCTTCCTGCTCGGCATGGGCGGGGTCGGCTGGGACCAGACGGTGCCCGACCGGGTCGCGCTCACCCTCGTCGGCGGGCTGCTCGCGATGATCGGGTACGCGGTCTACCCGGCCTGGGAGACCCCGAGGCTGCGCACCCGCCTCGCCGACTGGATCGCCGCCGACGGGCGCTACGCGGCGGCGGTGCTCAGCCAGTACGCCGATCCCGCCGCCGCCCGCCGCTCCGACGTGCGCGAGGCCCTGCTGGCGGCGCGCGACGCCAGGGTCGCCTGGCAGGACGCGCTGGACCGGGCCGCCGGGGAGCCGGTGCGCCACCGGGGCCTGTCCCGGGCCGCCGCCGACGACGCCGGTGACGCCCTGGCGGCGCTGGGCCGCCACGCCATGCTCCTGGAGGCGCACATCCCGGACCGCGCGCACGATCCGGTGCCGGGCGCGGCCGCCCTGGCGCACGCGCTGCGCACCGCCACCGAGGCGGGCGCGAGGGAAGTGCGCGAGCGGCGGGTCCCGTGCTGGGACGGGGTCAGGACGGTGCTCGCGGAATGGGACGCTCCGCGGCAGGGGGTGCTGCGAGGGGCCGCCGAACAGCTGATGGAGTCACTGGACGAGGTCTCCGAGGCCCTGCGCCCGTAGGGATGTCGTGTCTGTGATCAAGGGATAACCCTGCGCGTGCACGTGCATCTGCCCATGCATGCGCTTATGAACACAGCTATGATCCGGTGCAGTTGACATCTGCACTATCGGGGGCTTCCTGTGGACCACGCGTACAACGGGATGGCAGCTGCAGAACTCGCTACCGCGTTCGGGCTGACCTGGCAGAAGAGCAGACACAGCAACTCGCAGGGATCCTGCGTCGAGTTCGCGAAGCTGCCGGGCGGCGACGTCGCCGTCCGCAATTCGCGCTTCCCGGACGGCCCGGCGCTCATCTACACGCCGGCCGAGATAGAGGCCCTGCTCCTGGGCGTCAAGGACGGCGAGTTCGACCACCTGATCGGCTGACGGGGCAGGCGAGGAACAGAGCGCTCATCGAGCCGGCATCAAGCCATGCACGTGCACTGGCCGGGACTGATCGCAATGATCATTCCCGGCCAGATGGCGTGTGCGGAACCCCCGCGGCCCCGGCGCGCCCGCGCGCGCCCGGCTCAGTCGTGGAGCAGGAAGAGCGCCCAGACGACCTTGCCGGTCAGCCGTCCCGCGAGCGGGTGCCAGCCCCAGCTGTCGCTGTAGGCGTCCACGAGGAACAGACCCCGCCCGGACTCCAGGTCGCAGTTCTCCTCCGCCCGATCCGGCGAGAAGGCCCCGCCGGGCCGGTCCTCGCTGGGGTCGCGCACGGCGCACACCAGACGGGTGCTCCACCGCATCAGGTGCAGCCGCACCGACGGCTCCGGCTCGGCCTCCGGCCCCCGCGCGTCCTCCGGCAGCGCATGGCGCAGCGCGTTGGTGACGAGTTCGGAGACGACCAGGGCCACGTCGTCGAAGCGCTCGTCGAGACCCCACTGGGCCAGGGTCGAGCGGGTGAACGAACGTGCCCCGCGCACCGCGTCGAAGCGGGCGGGCAGGGCACATGACGCGGACCCGGAGACAGCCGTGGGGTCGACCGGGGGAAGCCCCTGCCGTAACGGCTCGAGCATGGTCGATCCATTCGTCCCCATGCGAGGCACTCCCGGGATTCGCGGGCGAAGCGGCGGCTTCGTCCAAAGAGAACTGCGGGGTGGGTCCGGCGCCGGCGCGAAGTGCACGCAGGTGCGCGGTGACCATCGTTCCGAATGGGAGAGCCGGATGCAAGGGCAGATGCACGTGCACGCGCCGGACCTGTCCACTCCCGTGACGGTTCTTGCTCATTTCTTCCTACGCATACTTACGGACTTCTTTTCCGGGCGGCGGGATTCCGTTACAGAACGAGTACGGGCCGATGCGTTTTGGTGGCAGACTGCGGCCTCTGGGGTGCGGGGGCCCCTCGACGCGCACGCATGCCAATTGCGATGGGGAGGGCAGTACTAGTGACCGCAGAAGCCAGCGGTTCCGTGGTGCGCCGCATCCTCCTGGGCTCCCAGCTCAGGCGACTCCGTGAATCCCGCGGCATCACCCGCGAGGCGGCCGGCTACTCGATCCGCGCATCCGAATCGAAGATCAGCCGCTTGGAGTTGGGAAGGGTGAGCTTCAAGGCCAGAGACGTGGAGGATCTCCTCACGCTCTACGGAGTCATGGACACGACCGAACGCGAGTCCCTGCTGGGACTGGTCCGCGAGGCCAACGCGACCGGCTGGTGGCACAGTTACGGTGACGTGCTGCCAGGGTGGTTCCAGACGTACATCGGCCTGGAGGGCGCGGCATCGCTCATCAGGATCTACGAAGTCCAGTTCGTGCACGGCCTCCTGCAGACCGAGGCCTACGCGCACGCCGTCGTCAGCCGCGGCATGCCCGGTGCCACCGCCGCCGAGATCGACCGCCGGGTCGCCCTGCGCCTGGAACGGCAGAAGGTCCTGGTGTCCGAAAGCGCGCCGGTCTTCCACGCCGTCCTCGACGAGGCCGCGCTGCGCCGTCCGTACGGCGACCGCGACGTCATGCGCGGGCAGCTCGAACACCTCATCGAGGTCTCCCAACGGCCCAACGTCCAGCTCCAGGTGATGCCGTTCTCCTTCGGCGGCCACGCGGGCGAGAGCGGAGCCTTCACCCTGCTGCGCTTCCCCGAGTCCGACCTCCAGGACATCGTCTATCTGGAACAGCTCACCAGCGCCCTCTACCTCGACAAAGAGGAGGAAGTGGGGCAGTACGAGCGGGCGATGGCACGGCTCCAGGAGGACTGCCCGGACCCCGACCAGACCCGGGATCTTCTCCGCGGCCTGCTTCAACTGTCTTGATTCGCACGTAGTATGACGTCTGATCAGTGCATGATGACCGATCGGTCTCCGGTGCAGCGCACGGGTGCGCGCTCGCAGTAAGGGATGGCATGTCCATATTCAGCGAACTCGCTCACCAGTACATCGACGGCGAATGGCTGGCCGGCAACGGTTCCTGGGACATCATCGACGTCAACCCCTACAACGGCGAGAAGCTCGCGGCCATCACGGTGGCCACCGTCGAGCAGGTGGACCAGGCCTACCGCGGCGCCGAACGCGCCCAACGCGAATGGGCCGTCACCAGCCCCTACACCAGACGCGAGGTCCTGGAACGCGCCCTGCGGATCACCGAGGAGCGCGAGAAGGAGATCGTCGAGGCGATGATCGACGAGCTCGGCGGGACCCGTCCCAAGGCCGAGTACGAGGTCCACCTCGCCAAGGAGTTCATCCGCGAGGCGATGCAGCTCGCCGTCCGCCCCGAGGGCCGGATCCTGGCCTCGCCCGTCGAGGGCAAGGAGAACCGCGTCCAGCGCCTCCCCGTCGGCGTCGTCACCGTGATCAGCCCGTTCAACTTCCCGTTCCTGGTGACCCTGAAGTCGGTCGCCCCGGCCCTGGCGCTGGGCAACGCGGTCGTCATCAAGCCGAACCAGAACGCGCCCGTCGTCGGCGGCGGGGTCATCGCCAAGATCTTCGAGGAGGCCGGACTCCCGGCCGGCCTGCTGAACGTCCTGGTCACCGACATCGCCGAGATAGGCGACGCCCTCCTGACGCACCCCGTCCCCAAGGTGATCTCCTTCGCGGGATCCGACCGGGTCGGCCGGCACGTCGGAGCGGTCGCCGCCCGCCACTTCAAGCGGACGGTCCTGGAGCTCAGCGGCAACAGCGCGCTCGTCGTCCTCGACGACGCCGACCTCGACTACGCGGTGGACGCGGCCGTCTTCAGCCGCTTCGTCTACCAGGGCCAGGTCTGCATGGCCGCCAACCGGATCCTCGTCGACGCGGCCGTCGCGGACGAGTTCACCGAGAAGTTCACCGCCCGCGTCCGCTCCCTGAAGACGGGCGACCCGCACGAGTCCGACACCCAGATCGGCCCGCTGATCAACTCCTTCCAGGCCGACGCCCTCACCGCCCTCGTGGACAAGGCGATCGAAGCCGGCGCACAGGCCCTCGTGCGCGGCGCTACGCGCGGCAACCTGGTCGAACCCACCGTGCTCGCCGGCCTCCCCGAGGACTCCCCGCTGCTGGGCCAGGAGATCTTCGGCCCCGTCGCCCTGCTCGTGGTCTTCGACGGCGAGGACGAGGCCGTACGACTGACCAACGCGACCCCGTACGGGCTGAGCGGCGCCGTGCACACCCGGGACGTCGAACGCGGCGTGCGCTTCGCCCAGCGGATCGAGACCGGGATGATCCACGTCAACGACTCCACCATCGGCGACGAGCCCCTGGCCGCCTTCGGCGGCGAGAAGGCCTCCGGGCTGGGCCGGCTGAACGGCGAGGCGACCGTGGAGGCCTTCACCACCCAGAAGTGGATCTCGGTGCAGCACGGACGCAGCCGGTTCCCGTTCTGACCCCCCACTGCCCCTAGACTCGACCGGGCGTACGCGGTGCCGCCCGGGGGAGATCGAGTTGAGCAACATACCGGAGACCGGCCGGACCCCTCGGGTCCAGAACCGGCTCGTCGTCATCCAGATCGTCGTCTTCTCGCTGCTGCTCACCCTGGGCGGACGCCTCTGGTACCTGCAGATACGCAATGGCCAGGAGTACACGGACGAGGCGAAGAACAACCACGTCCAGCGGGTGGTCCAGCCCGCCGTGCGCGGATCCATCCTCGACTCCCGAGGCGTCCCGCTCGCCGACAACGCGACCCACCTCGTGGTCTCCGCCAGCCGCACCGAGCTGCTCACCATGAAGGACAAGGGCAAGGAAGTCCTGACCCGGCTCGCCGGGGTCCTCGGCACGGACCCGCAGGAGACCATCGACAAGGTCCGGCTCTGCGACGCCAAGACGAAGCAGCCCTGCTGGAACGGCTCCCCGTACCAGCCGATCCCCGTCACCGACGAGGCCACCACCGAGCAGGCCCTGCAGATCCGCGAGCACCCGGAGGACTTCCCCGGCATCACGGCCGAGCCCACCGCCCTGCGCCGCTACGCGGCACCGGACGAGGCCAACACCTCCCAGGTCCTCGGCTACCTCTCCCCGGTCACCGACGAGGAGATCGCCAAGGCGAAGAACACGGACTCCCCCTACCTGCGCTCCGACCAGGTCGGCCGCTCCGGCCTGGAGCGCACGTACGACAAGGAGCTGCGCGGCAAGGCGGGCATCACCCGCTACGAGGTGGACAACCTCGGCCGGGTCATCGGCCAGGGCCAGACCGACCCGGCGCTGCCCGGCTCGAACGTCGTGACCTCCATCGACTCCCGCGTGCAGGCCGTCGCGGAGCGCGAGCTGAACAACGCGATGATCGAAGCCCGCAAGGTCAACGACAAGAACACCGGCCGCAACTACGAGGCGGACTCGGGCGCCGTCGTCGTCATGGAGACCAAGACCGGCCGCGTCGTCGCGATGGCCTCCAACCCGACCTACGACCCCAACGCCTGGGTGGGCGGCATCTCCGCCAAGGACTACGCCAAGCTCACCGACAAGGACTCGAACCACCCGCTGCTGAACCGGGCCATCCAGGCCCAGGCGGCGCCCGGCTCCATCTTCAAGGTGGTCTCCTCGACGGCCGTGGTCAACGCCGGATACCCCTTCAACGGACGCTACCCCTGCCCCAGCTCGTACTCCGTCGGCAGCCAGACCTTCACCAACTTCGAGTCCCAGGGACACGGCGACATCACCATCGGCCGGGCCCTGGAGGTCTCCTGCGACACCGTGTACTACCTGCTCGCCGACCAGGAGTGGAAGAAGGACGGCGGCATCAACCCGAAGAAGAACCCCAACGACTGGTTCTTCAAGACGGCCCACGAATTCGGTCTGGGGCAGCGCACCGGCATCGACCTGCCGAACGAGGTCCCCGGCCGGATCCCCGACCGCAAGTGGAAGCAGGACTTCTTCGACGCGAACAAGAACGCCTGGTGCCGGGACGGCAAGAAGAACGGCACCTTCGCCGAGAAGATCGCCTACGAGAACTGCCGCCAGGGCAACCAGATGCGCGAGGGCGACGCCATCAACTACTCCATCGGCCAGGGAGACACCCTGGTCACGCCCATCCAGATGGCCTCCGTCTACTCGGCCATCGCCAACGGCGGCACGCTCCACCAGCCGAGCATCGGCAAGGCGATCGTCAGCGCCGACGGGAAGTCGGTCCAGGAGATCGCGCCGAAGGTGCAGGGCAAGCTGCCCATGGACGCCGAGACCCGCGACGACATAGACGAGGCCCTGGCCGGCGTGGCCACCAACGGCAGCGCCGCCTGGCGCTTCGGCGGCTGGCCGCAGAAGCAGATCCCCATGCACGCCAAGACCGGCACCGCCGAGGTCCAGGGCAAGCAGACGACCTCCTGGTTCGCCTCGTACACCTCGGACTACGCGATCGTCATGACGATCTCCCAGGGCGGCACCGGCTCGGGTGCCTCGGGACCGGCCGTCCGCAAGATCTACGAGGCGATGTACGGACTCGACCCGACCGGCAAGCAGGACCTCGCCAAGGCGCTCCTCCCGCAGCCCGCCACCGCCCTGCCGGTGATCCGCCCGGACGGGCAGATCGCGGGCAACTGAGGGACCGGAGGCGAATTAGGACACGGGCTGACCGCATCGGTCCGTAGCGTGGTTCTTGTCGGCAGGACGCGACACGGCAGGCAGAACCACGATCACGGAAGAGGCGGTCAGCATGGCGCACCCCACCCAGGAGATTGCCGGAGACGAGCGCGGGACGCTCCTCCTGTTCGTCGAGGACCAGCGCGCGGCCCTGCGCACGGCCGCCCAGGGAGTGACCGAGGAGCAGGCCGCGAGCCGCCCCACGGTCAGCGAGCTGTCCCTCTCCGGCCTCGTCAAGCACACGGCCGAGGTCGAGCTCAACTGGCTCCGCATGGCCCAGCAGCGGCCGAACGAGCACGGCCGGGCCCCCGAGGCCTGGCACGACGGCTTCCGGCTCTCCGGGGACGAGACCCTCGCCTCCGCACTCGCCTTCTGGGACGGGGTGAAGGAGCAGACCGAGGCCTTCATCGCCGAGGTCCCCAGCCTGGACGACACCTTCCCGCTGCCCCCGGCGCCCTGGTTCCCCAAGGACGCCAAGGTGTCGATGCGCTGGATGCTGCTGCACCTGGTCCGGGAGTTCGCCCGGCACGCGGGCCACGCGGACATCATCCGCGAGACCCTGGACGGCACGAAGGCGATGGGCTGAGTCTCCTCTTCGGGCTTGCACCTCACGCGGCGTGAGGGCCCACAGTGAAGGGCGTACCCAACCAGGAGGAGGGCGAGGAGGATGGGCTTTTCCGTGGGCCAGGTCGCCGGATTCGCCGGAGTCACGGTGCGCACCCTGCACCACTACGACGAGATCGGTCTGCTCTCCCCGAGCGGCCGCAGCCACGCGGGTCACCGGCGGTACGACGACGCCGACCTGGACCGGCTGCAGCGGATCCTGTTCTACCGGGAGCTCGGCTTCCCCCTCGACGAGGTCGCGGTCCTGCTGGACGACCCGGAATCGGATCCGCGGGAGCATCTGCGCCGGCAGCATGCCCTGCTGACCGACCGGATCGCCCGGCTCCAGCAGATGGCCAAGGCCGTTGAGCACGCCATGGAGGCGAAGAAGATGGGCATCAACCTCACACCGGAGGAGCGGTTCGAGGTGTTCGGGGACAAGGACCCGGAGCAGTACGCGGAGGAGGCGGAGCGCCGCTGGGGCGGCACCGAGGCCTACGCGGAGTCGCAGCGGCGGGTCGCCACGTACACCAAGGAGGACTGGCAGCGGGTGCAGGACCAGGTCGCCGACTGGGGCGCCCGGTACGCGGCCCTGATGGAGGCCGGTGAGCCGGCCGAGGGCGAGGCGGCCATGGACATGGCCGAGGAGCACCGGCAGCACATCGTGACCTGGTACTACGACTGCACGTACGAGATCCACACGGGCCTCGGCGAGATGTACGTGGCGGACGAGCGGTTCAAGGAGTTCTACGACTCCATGAGGCCCGGCCTGGCCGAGCACCTGCGGGACGCGATCATGGCGAACGCGGTCCGCAAGGCGTAGCCCGCACACCTCCCCCACCCGGGACCTGGAACCGGGTGGGGGAGGTGTGCGTTCATACTGAGACCGCCGCATGTCGCCGCGGCACCGCAGACCCCCGATCCAGGAGAGCCCGGAACTCGTGAACACGCTTGCGCTCGGCCCTGAGTGGATTTCCCCGGAGTATCTGGTCGGGCAGTTCGGCCTGATCGGCACCCTGGTCATCGTCTTCGCGGAGTCGGGTCTCTTCGCGTTCCTGCCGGGGGACTCGCTGCTGTTCACGGCGGGCCTGTTCACCGCGAGCGGCACCATCACGCAGCCGCTGTGGCTGGTGTGCACCCTGATCTCGGCCGCGGCGATCATCGGCGACCAGGTCGGCTACCTGATCGGCAAGTTCTTCGGCCCGAAGATCTTCAACCGGCCGAACTCCAAGCTCTTCAAGCCCGAGAACCTCGACTCGGCCCACGGGTTCATGGAGAAGCACGGCCCCAAGGCCATCGTGCTGGCGCGCTTCGTGCCGATCATCCGCACCTTCGCGCCGATGGTCGCGGGCGCGACCGCGATGAAGTACCGCACCTTCCTGACGTTCAACGTCATCGGCGGCGTGCTGTGGGGCGCGGGCGTCACGATCCTGGGCTACCAGCTCGGCCAGTTCGAGATCATCAAGAAGAACGTCGAGCCGATCTTCATCGGCATCGTCCTGATCTCCGTCATCCCGGTGATCTTCGAGGTGCTCAAGTCCCGCAAGGAGAAGAAGGCCGCCGCGGCCGAGGCCCCGCCGGCGGACGAAGCCCCCCAGCGCGGCCGCCACGCCAAGCGCTAGCCGCCCCGGCCCCGCCGGGCGAAATCCAGCCCCGCCGGCGTTCGAGGCGCGGGGTCCGGGGCGGAGCCCCGAATCCTTGAGCCGCGCACGGCAGACCGCACCAGCCACCACGTACGCCCCCGCAGGGCCGCCCAGGCCCCGGCGGGGGCGTAGGCGTACTCCCTCAGTAGCCGCGCGTGCGCTTGGCGGCACGGCGCTTGGCCGCGCTCGCCGCCCCCGGGATCCGCATGAACAGCCGCGAGGTCTCCGAGCCCAGGTTGACCCCGATCGCGATGGCCAGCGCGATGGCCGCCGCGTTCACCAGCGATCCCAGCCCCTCGTTCAGCCGGTCCTCGGCGATCAGCAGCAGCCCGTAGTACGTCGCCGAGCCGGGCAGCAGCGGGCCGATCGCGGCCGTCACGTACGGCAGGGCGGACGCGAAGCGGTAGCGGGAGAAGAGCTGGCCGAAGAGGCCGACCAGTCCGGCCGCGACGGCCGTGGACGGCACGGGCGGGATCCCGCCGGCGTAATGCAGGGCCCCGAAGGTCACCCAGGCCACCGCGCCGTTCAGGGTCACGATCCACACGGTGGAGCGCTCCTGCTGGAGCAGGATCGCGAAGGTGAACACCAGCACCATCGACGCGGCGATCTGGATCAGCGGCCGCTGCGTGATCTGGAGGACCTCCTCCGGCTTCGGCGAGGCGCCCAGCTGGAGGCCGAGGTACAGCACGACCAGCACGCCCATGATGATGCCGATGAAGAGGTACATGACCTCCAGCAGCCGGGCGGACGCGGTGATGTAGAAGCCGGTCAGACCGTCCTGCACGGCCGCGACCAGCGCCCGCCCCGGCAGCAGCGCGAAGAGCCCGCCGGTGATCACGGCGGAGGCCTTGATGTCCTCGATCTCGGCGAGCTTGAGCGCCACCCCGAAGGCGGCGGGCGGCATCGCGGCAACGACGAACTGGTAGAACTCGGGCAGCCCGCGCCCGGCGAACAGCCACGCGAGCCGGTCGCCGAGGACGGCGCCGAGTGCGGCTGCGAAGAACACGACGACCCCGCCGCCGACGAGGACGGAGGCGGCCCCGGCGAGCACTCCGGCGGCGGCCGTCAGCACCCAGGTGGGGTACGGGTGCCGGTTGCGGCGGATCTCCGCGAGGCGACGGTAGGCCTCCTCCAGGGAGATGTCGTACTCGTGGGCGCTGATGTCGTCCACCAGCCGGTACACGGCCGCCAGGCGGGTGTAGTCGGTGCCGCGTCGCCGGACGGTCCGGTTCGCCGAGACCGGGTCGCCCACCACGGTCGGCTGGTGCGTGATCGACAGCATGGTGAAGGTGACGGTGGGCTCGCAGCGGTCCAGCCCGTAGGAACGGGACACCGCGAACATGGCGGCCTCCACGTCCTCGGACCCCTCGCCGCCGGCGAGCAGCAGCTCCCCGATGCGCAGGGTCAGGTCGAGCACGCGGCCCACGGCGGGCCCGGTCTCGCTCGGCTTCTGCACCAGCTCGGGGACGGGGCGGACGTCGACCGGCATGCGCAGCATCGTGCGCATGCGGTCCTGCCAGGGGGACTCCGTCATCCGCGCGACCGGGAAGCCCTGGCCCGGGGTGTAGGCGGGCGGGGAGTGCGCGGCGCTGTAGGTGGCCGGGGGCCGGAAGGCCGACCCCTCGGGCTCGGGCGGCACCGGCCCGGTGCCGGGCGGCAGGGAGAACTCCGAGGTGGGCTGATCCTCCTCGGGGAGCTCCGGCTCCATCCCGGGCGGCGGAGCGAAGGCGCTCCGCGCCTCGTCGGACTGGGGCTTGCGGTCCTCCGCCCCATCGCCTTCCGCCACGCGCCGCGCCCTCCGCTCCGTGATCACCTGCCGTATCAGTATGCGGAATCGTTTCGTCCCGGGCCAACGCCGTCTCCCTGCCGGGCGGGGGCATCCGTGCAGCCAGGGGGGGGCGGGCCGGGCCCGGAGAACGCGGCGGGGGGGGGGGGGGGCCCCCCCCCCCCGGCGCCCCCCCCCCCCCCCCCCCCCCGAACACGCACCCAACCCGGCGGCAGCCCGCCCGGAACAAGGACGGCGCGCAGCCGAACCAGGACGCCAA
>NZ_JBIAUK010000034.1:0-79385 GCF_042892775.1 Streptomyces sp. NPDC001717
CCGCTTCGCGGTCCTAGGGCCGGCCCTTCGGGCCGGAGTCCTGCGCTTCGCTCCGGACTGGTTCGGGGTTCCGCTTCGCTCCACCCCGAACAGCCTGCTCTGCAGGCCTGGGTGACCCCGTTTCACGGGGTCGGGGCCTACGGCCCGTTGGGTGGCTTCGCTCCGCTCCCCACCGTCCTTCCGGCTTCGCCTCCAGGACCAGCCCGCTCCGCGGGCGGCTGGCAACAGAAGGCTGTGCGCGCCGCGGTGGGGGCAGGTAGCGCAGAGGTCGACGCGCCCCCCTGCAAGACGCCGGTTCGAATCCCGGCCCGTCCCACCGCGTGCTCTCAAGATGACCCCGGGGTCCAGACCTTCGGCCTGTTGGGCGGGTCCGCTCCGCTCCCCCGCCCTGGGATCCTCCGGCTTCAGCTCCGGCAGCAGGCGCGGCGACTACAAGCTTTCCTGTGGCGTGCCAGGCTGCCAGGTACCGGGGGCGATACCGAGATCCTTCCGCATCTCGTCCCTGGCCACAGTCAACCGATCCCACAACTCGCTTCTGCGTACATCGAGCTCTTGCAGAGCGGACTCCCGATCGGCAGTACCTCTACGCAGTCCCTGCACAAGGCCATGCATCTTTCGGAGGGAGCCGTTGACCGCTCCCAACGCGACGAGTACCTCATCGGACACACTCATCTGCGCTTCAGCATGCTGCGCAACATAAGCCGCCCAAACACTGTCCAGCACAGCACCCGTCTCCGGCGCGACAGACCCCGAATCCAGAAACTCGACGCTGCACGCCACCAGCGCATCCCTGGCACTGCGAGCAGCAGCGTTGATCCTTGCGTAAGACGCTCGCCGCCCCTCAAGGACCTGGGTGTCCCAAGTGTGTTTTCGGTCCTCCAACCGATGGCGATCCAAGCGCTCCAGGTCTTCCCTCCGAAGCCGCTCCGCCCCCCGCTGCGTCAACAGCACCGACATGAGCGTGACCAGACCCCCGAGCACAGCAGCCCCGAGAGTAAGTAATGCCGGCCCCATCAATCTCCCTCCATCAACTCCCCCGGCCGTACCCCCACCCCCGGACATCAACCCAGGCAACCCCACCGAAAGAACCACCGCTCGGGCGTGCTTCAGAATGAGATCTGGATAGAAACTGGACCTGAAGGGATCCCATAGTGCTACTCGGCGCGGGGTTCACTTGCGCTTCGGCGCCAACCTTCAGCTCAGAATCGTGACCAAGGCTTCAGTCACCCAGCCCTCTCGCCAACAAAGCTGCAGGTCACAGGGGTCGACGCCCAACTACAGCCAATACACCAAACCCCTGAAAAAGAGCCGCCGAGTAGCAGTGTTTCGCGTAATCACAGCATGCCGTACGGCGCTCGTTTCGGTTTGTGGCCGGGCGGCTGAGGACAGCCCTTCATGTCTTCGGGCATGAACCAGGGCAGGTAGTGGTGGGCGTTGCTCAGTGGCCACACGGTCGGTGGTGACAGCTTTCGGCACGTGTTCTTGCGCCGCTTGGGGCGTGGCGGCTGGGGTGGGCGAAGTTTCAGCTGCTCTGCGAAATCGGTCAGGCGAGGCAGTCTCCTTGCGTCGAACGGGTCGGTGAAGAGCTTGCCGCTACTGGTATCGGTGGCAAGGAGATGAGCAAACACGGCGGCCTGGAGTAGCGGGCGTGCCCATGGCGGCACCGTGTGGGTCATACAGCCCTGACGGACGTTGTGGGCGTCATGGAGCGTGATCGTGCCGCCGTCGAGCGCGGCGTCGCGGACACGCGCGGTGTCCAGCTGGCTCATCGAGGCTGCGGTGAAACAGGCCGTGGCAAGCTGTGCCGCGAGATGTGGGTGCGCGGTCCCCGTGTGAAGGCGGCGGGCAACCTCCTTCGTGGTGAGGTCCGGCAAAGCGGGAGGTGCGAACCCGCACTCTCCTGTCGGTGGGGCCGTACACGCACACCCGGGGCTGTCCTCCCAAGACAACAACGTGGTCAGGGCCGGCAAGCTGATCCAGCGCCCGCGCAGTGCCCCGGACGCGCTTCCCTCATCGTCGGCCGACTCCCCTTGCTCAGACAGCACCGCCTCCGCGTCGACGAGCTGGTGCTCCGTACGTGCCAGCGCTCGCTCCAAGACCGCGGGCGGTCTGCGGTGGTGACACACCAGGGTGAGCCGCACCCCGGTACAGGCCCGCAGGGCCAAGAGATCAGCCAGGCCGCGGGCGTGGAGGAGATGGGCACGCAGAACCGTCAGGTCAGTAACAGGGAGGGCGAGAATCCAGGCGGCGCACAAAGTCCAGGCCGGGAAGAGGTCCGAACGCCAGTAGCCGGTGAGCGGGACGGGTTTGCCGAGGGCAGCCAGGACGTCCAAGGCCAGGATGAGCGTGGAGTCGGTGCCCGGTGTCGGGTGGATCGTGGCGCGTCCCTTGGGCAGACTGTGCGCGGCCAGCGCCGCCCGGGTGTGGGCCGCGTCGTCACGCGGGTCCATCACCAGTGTGACCGGCGGCAGGTTCGGGCAGGTCAGCACGGTCTCATGCCGCCTGGCGGGTGCTGAGCTTACTGTAGGCCCAGCGCAGCAGTTCCTCGTCCACGGCCTTGCGCCCGGACTCTTTCAAGCCCATGGTCAGGTGGTGGGTGATCTTCGCCCAGGCGCGGAAGTTCCCGTGCGCGGCCTCCTGGTCGCATACCGCGATCAGGGCGGGGTCCGCCTCCTCCCATACCGGGTGGAAAGCGGGAACGACGTCCAGGACCTCATCCATCGGCATACGGCCGATCTCCTGCCACGCATACACACGGGACTCCAGCATCGGCTCGCTCTGCAGCATCTCGAAACAGCCGTTGCCCCCGGTGAAGACGATCGTGAGATCGGAGTCGGTGTCATCCCAGAGGTAGCGCAGGTACTCGAAACAGAGCTTGGACAGCCACTGCGCCTCGTCACACACCAGCACCCGCGGCTCCTCCAACGCCCCGCGCAGCATCCGGTCGAACTCGATCGCATGCGACGGCGGACGGCCCTGCAAACCAAGAGCGTGAAAGAGCTCATGACGCAGGTCCCGGGTGGAAGGGCGGGCGCGGAACTGGATCCGGCGCGTCAGCGTCGGCGCGAGCTCACGCAGACAGGCGTTGACCGCGAAGGACTTGCCGTTGCCGGCCTGCCCGTAAACACAGATCATCGCCTTCGCCTCGATCGCCGCCCGGATGTTCTCCCTCGCTGCCAGCAGAGCGCGGGTGGAGACAATCTGGGCACCGGGAAGGCGCATGAAGTGATCCTCACGCTCTCCCGGCAGCCGTCCCCGCCTTGATGACGTGGGCATCTGGCATCACTCCTCGACAGCCGGTCGCACCCCAGCCACTGGATCGTCTGCGGCGGATGTGGAAAGCCCGGAAGCCTGCGGTACTGCCTGGCCTGTGGGCGCGGCACCGCGCTTGCGAGGCCGGGCCCAGCCCGGCGGCGGCTCGCGGGGCGGGATGAGGTCCGGCAGCGCCCGCGCGGCCAGGTCCACCGCCCCGGACCGGGCGATCTCCGCCTCGGCCTGACCGGAGGTGACCGTGCGCCGAAGACGAGGCGCAGCAGCCGTGGTCGTGGCGGTGTAGCGGGCCTTGCGCAGCTTCTCCGCCGCCTTCAGGTCCGCCTTCAACTGCCGGGCCTTCTTCTCCCTGACCGAATTCAGCGCACGGCGCTGCTCCAGCGTCGCCGCCTCCGCCAGATGGGCGCTGCCCAGGTGCCGGCCCCACCCCTCGGTGGAGAACACCTCGATCTGCCCGTCGTAGTGCGGCAGATACCGCAGCCGGACCCGCATTCCGACGTTCCCCGCCATCCACGGCGCGATATAGGCACGGCGCCGCCATGAAATCCCGTTCGTGGTGATCTTCCGGACCCGGCCATCGTCCTCCAGCGCGAAGAACGCCAGCCTCTCCTCTGCGATGTCCTCGATCGGCGTCGGATCCGCCTCCCACGCCGCCAACGGCGTCAGCCCGTCCGCGAGACCCTCAGGACGGTGACCGGTGTTCCACCCCCGCACCCACCTCAGCAAGGCCTCGACGAACTCCGGATACGACAAGAGGTCTTCCACACGGTCCGGACAATGAGCACCGACCGGCCGGGCCCTGCGGGTATAGCCAGGCAGAGAAACCAGGAACATCTCCTCCACCGCATCGTTCAGCGCCTCGACAGTGCCCTTGAGGTACGGCTTGTACGCCGGCAGATCATGGACCGGGACCGCGAAACCCCCCAGAGCACGCTCCACCGTCCGACACAAGAACTCCTTGCCCCGGTCCACCCGCACCACCCCGGGCAGACCACCGAACGGCCCGTACGGCTCAGCCCGGCTGATCCCCGTGCGCAGCGCGGCCAGGACCGCGTCCCTCGCCGGCTGATGCGGAGTCACCGCCACCCCCACAATCACTTTCGTCGCCACATCGATGAACCACGTCACCCACGGGCACACTGCAAAACCCTCCAGGTCCACGCGTACCGGGATCCGCTTGTGATCCCCCTCCCAGCACGCGTTCCGATGCGTGGGCGGACGCTTGCTGTACACGTCATACCGGCGCCGGGCAGCCTCACCGCCCTTCAGACCCGCCCGCTCCCCCGCAGACAAATCCCGCACCACCGCCCGGTGAAGCACCGACAACGACGGCACCGGGCCCAACGACGGATCCCCCACAGCGCGAGCCACCAGCTCACGGTGCACCGCGGAGACATTCCCACCCCACAACGCCAACAGCTGTCGTATCTCCCGCGTCACCACAAACCTCGACCGCGGCCTCGGACCCGTCCGTCCCTCACGGCGCCCCGCAGACAGCCAGCTCCACACCGTCCGCTCTGACACCTGTAGAGCCGTCGCCACCAAGCGGACGTGCGCGCTCGTCAACTCATCACGCGCGTCCAAATCCAGCAGACGCGAGACCGCGCCCTCACGCCCCAACCCGGCCGACACATCCGAACCCGCTGAACCAGATCCAGGACCGTCCTCCTCCACCCAGCCCCACCCCCGCTACACGCCCGCTACCAGGGGACACTGTCCAGGAACCGGAAGACCACACAGACACACCACGCGAAACACCCAAACGGGGTATCAGGTCTCGCGACAACATAAAGACAGCGCTCTCAAGACCCAGCCCGAGCAACGCGTCTACGCACACAACTGAGGCGAGATACCCGCGCCTGCGAAGCGGTGAGGAGAACGATCAACGCGTAACCGCGCCTGGGCTCAACCAGGCGATTGTCAGTGCCAGGAGGGAGGATAAGGGTGTGGAAGGAGGTCTAGTGTCCCAGTCAGATCCTGCTCGAAACGACTTTTCTCCTGCGCCCAGCGGATGCAGATGGTGCGGCATTGAAGCCTCTGTCCATGCCCGGCAATGGGTGGAAGGGGTGGGGTGGCATGCCTGGGCGGCACCCACCCTCGCTCAACGCAAGGAACGCATGATCAAACGACGGCAGAGTCGCCGACCGGCGAGCCAGTAGCCAGCGCTTGAACCTCAGCAAAGAACTGTCGCAGCTGTTCGGGTACCTCATGGGCGGCCCTCAAGTTTGTGGCCAGCCCGAAGACCATGTCCGGCTTACCATTGGGGCTCGTCTCCTCAGCGTTTTCCTTAATCATCCCGAGAATGCCTGAGCTGAACTTTCCCCCTCGGTGCGCAGCGAAGTCTGACGCCTTCCAGTTCAGCGCAGCGGCACGGGGCCAGCGCGCGTTGGCAGCGGCAGCCCACTGCTCGTCGCTGAACAGCTCTTCCAACTCGTTGTAACCGGCCGCCTCGCCCACGTAGGAGACCTGAGTGCGCAGATCAAGGCCAGCTCGGCGGATCCGGTCGGGTTTGAAGAGCTTGTTGTCCCGACTGTCGGCATCGACCATCAGCATCACGGTCCGCTTGTGTTTGACCAGGTAACTGGCCAGGTGCAGGGCTCCCTCATTGTTCTCGCATGCCCAGAGGGCGACACCGGCGGCCTGAAGGGACAGGCCCTGCGACAAGCGGAAGAGCAGGGGGATGCTCTGACGCTCGGTGTCCCCCTCCACTGCCAGGAAGCAGCGTTCGTGCAGCAGCACTGAGTTTCGCAGACCGAGGGCGGAGGCGATCTGGCCGAGGTGGAAGTCGATGCCTTCGTGTGAGTCGGCGGCGAGACGTTCGACGACAGTGCGGCCACCGTCACCGAGCCTGAGGTGGACAACATCGGCGATGTCGACGCCGTCGATGAGGTTCATGGAATGTGTCGCGACGAGCACGCTGACATGCGGCTGCGCGCACTGCTTGCGAATGATGTCCATCACGGTCCGCTGATGGCGGTAGTCGAGGTGCGTGTCAGGCTCGTCATAGACGACGATCGTCTGGGTGGGTTCTTCGACGTCTTGTTCCGAGGCTGCGGCCAGTTCGTTCTTCTCCAGCAGATTGCTCGTCCACTCCCACACTGCGAGAGCGATACGGCGTGTGCTGCCCTGTCCGGAGCGCGCCAGGTCCACTAGCTCTCCGTCGGCACGCGAGACGTGCAAGGGGGCTCCCTTGAATCCGCCCCTGAAGGACACCTCCGGCTTGACCTCAACGCCGACGAACTCGACACAGTGTTCGCGAATGTGCCGGCACAGGGAGTCAGCCTCCTTCTCCAACCGCTGACTGATCTCTGCTTCGATCTCCTTCACCCGGCCCTGGACAGTCTCATCCTGCAAGTGCAGCTCGTAGCAGCTGTTCAGCGCCGTCCGGACGGCGTCGTCGGGACTCTCGTCCTTGCCTCCGAATGCCAGCAGCCTAGGCAACCGATCTTCCAGCTTCTTGGGGAGCGGATGCCACATTTCAGACTGCGGCAATGTCGCCGCATGCGCTGCCACAGCGGCGAGGAGGTCGTCCTTCAGATTGCCTCTGGCTACGAGGCCGAACTCTTCGACCAGAGCTGCGAGTGTCGACCGGAGCGACCGGCTGAGATCACGCAGACGCGGATCCTCCGGCTGCATGCCCAGGTACTCCAAGGACGGAGCTTCGCCTGCCCGGGCTCGGCGCCGGATGCGGATCGCTGCCGGCAGGTCGCCCTCACTTCGCTCGGTCATGTTTAGAGTGAAGGTTCCCTCCACCCAGGTCTCCGCACACCGGCCCGACTCCGAACCAGTCCCGACCTCGTACGTACGGTCTTCGTCAACCAAGCGGTAAGTACCCAGAAGGAAACCGAGCGCCGCCAGCACACCGCTCTTACCACCGTCGTTGTGACCCGCAAGGATCGTCGGTGAACTGACAGGGATGTCCTCAACGCAGGACAGTGAACGAAATCCGCAGACGGAGAAGCTGTTGAGGTGCACGAAGAGCTGCTCCGTATCCCCGCCCGGACCCCACCAGACGGTTGTGCCTTATGAGTTCATGCAAGCTGCGCCACAAGGCAGCCATGCAGACAGCCAATACTAGGGTGCTCCAGCGCGGCACCTGAGGTGCTTTCAGTCAGTTCCCATACCTCTGGGCTTCGTCTCGTCGAGGCAGTCTGAGGACCGGTCCGGCTCACCTGATTGCCGGATCGGCGAGCAGGGCAGCTCTTCCAGCATCACGAGGGGGGGCTGATGGCACCGAAAAAGTCGTTAGCGGCGCAGCTGATGCAGGCGTACCGCGATGCGCAGAAGGCCAAGGCAGCAGCTGCCAGGCAGGCAGAGGCTGAGCGGGTCCGGCAGGCTCGTGCGGCGGAACGGGAAGCGTCGCAGCGTGCCAAGCAAGAGGCGCAGCGGGAGCGGGAGCAGGCGCAGACCTGGATGCGGGCCAAGAAGCAGAACGAGCGGGCTCGTGCCGAGGAGGCGCGCAAGGCTGATCAGATCGTCCGGGATCTGGAGAAGCGTGAGGCAGCCCGGGTGAAGGCTGCCGAGCAGAAGAAGAAGGCCGCGGCTCGTGAGAAGTCCGAGGCGGATCGGCGCGCGAGGCAGCAGGTGAACGAGGATCTACGCCGCGAGGCTGCGGCGAGGACAGCCGAGGTCGAACAGCAGGTCCAGCGCGTGGAATCCGTGCTCACCACCAGGACTACGGGACTGCAGGCTCACCGCCTACCGGTGGAGGAGGCCCTGGTCAGCGGCGGCCCGGACTCTATGACCGACCATGTCGAAGCCGCGCTCGCCCAGATCGTCTACCCGCCAGGGCTTCGCGGCGTGTGGCGCACCGCGTTCGCGCCGGAATCACGAGAGCTGGTGCTGGAGGTCGAGCTTCCCGGTCAGGCGGTAGTACCAGCGGTCACGCAGTATCGCTACAAAGCATCGACCCCGCCGGCGATTGTGCCACAGCCGCGGAAGGAAGCCGATACCAAGGCCATATACAGGGACCTCGTAGCCAGACTCGCTCTACGCGCCATTGACGAGACCCTCGCCGTGACGCCACCCGCGCTCGTCGATGTCGTGGCATTCAACGGACACGTCAACGCCAAGGACCGCGCCACCGGAAAAGCCGTCCGCCCTTGCCTGATCAGCCTGCGTGCAAGCAGGGAGACCTTCGAAGAGCTCGTCCTCGACGAACCAGAACTCGATCCCGTCCAGAGCCTGCGCTACCTCAACGCGATCGTCTCCCAGCACCCGTACGACCTCGAGCCCATCCGCCCAGTGGTCACCTTCGACCTCACCAAATACAAGCTGGCACCCGAGCAGGACGTGATCGCCGGCCTCGACAGCCGCCCCGACCTCGTCGCACTCGACCCGATTGAGTTCGAACACCTCATCCGCCGACTGTTCGAAGCGATCGGGCTCAAGTCCTGGGTCACCCAGGCCTCACGTGACGACGGAATCGACGCCGTTGCCCTCAACGAAGAACCCCTCATCGGCGGACTCTGCATCATCCAGGCCAAACGCACCAAAAACGCTGTCCCCGCCGAAGCTGTCCGCGCCCTCGCTGGCGTCATGCACGACAAAGCAGCAGCCAAGGGCATCGTCGTCACCACCGCCTGGTTCGGCAAAGCCAGCCACGACTTCGCCCACCGCACCGGCCGCATGGAACTCATCGACGGCCGACACCTCAAAGCGCTCCTCCTCGAACACCTCGGCATCGACGCCCTCATCGGTCTCCCCAAACTCCCACCCGGCTGGGAAACACGAGACCTCACCTAACCCCGCACCCAGCAAGACAACAGCCCCCAACACCAGCCACTGATGGGCCACCCGAGGCCCCACAACCGCCCCCCACCAGGCAGCACACTCACACCGGCTGCCTACAGACTCGGCGCCGAGCTCACCCCCACTTCGGCGTCGCTCTTCAGTAGCAAATCGGCATCAGACCTTCAGTAACGCCACACCCCCACAGCAAACCTGCAGGTCACACAACGCAGCATCCACTGAAAACGAAACGCCAAAGCACTGAAGAACCACCGCCGAATAGCACTCGCGTCCCACCCACGGTGACAGAACAAGGTCGGCGCTGAACGGCCGAAGGTACGTCGGGAACTGCACCCCACCCGACCCAATCCGACTCCTTGCACTGATGTGTGGGAAAGGCATCTCAGGGTCGGCCGGGAAGGGCTCTCCTACGTCTTCGGCGGGGGCTTCGCGTTGCGTCGCTGCCTGCGGCGGTTCTCCAGATCGGTGGCCTCGGCAAAGCCGTGTACGCGACCATCTGGGACCCCGCCACACATGGTCTGACCTGCGCGTTCATCTCCAGGTACCTAGGATGGAACGGTATCCGTGAGGGCGTGGAGCCGGCTTTGTCTGCTTCGGTTACGCCTGCTCACGAACATGCTCAGGACGGTCCAGGGAGGGTGCTTCATGACCGAGACAGGCAACCCCAGTCAGCCCGCGAACGTGCACGAGTACAGCGGCAGCCACATCCAGGTACTCGAGGGCCACGAGGCGATACGCAAGCGCCCCGGCATGTACATCGGCTCGACCGGCGAGCGCGGTTTGCACCAGATGGTGTACGAGGTCGTCTCGTGCGCCGTCGACGAGCATCTGGCCGGCCACGCCGACGTCATCGATGTCACGCTCACCGCGGACGGTGGCGTGCGCGTCGCGGACAACGGGCGTGGCCTGCCCGTTGATGTGCAAGGACCCGGCGGGAAGTCGGCCGTCGAACGCCGACTGACGGAGTTTTTCTTCGACTCCAAGCCCCACACCGGCTACAGGGTTTCCGGTGGCCTCGGCGGCGTGGGCCTGTACGTGGTCAACGCGCTGTCGAGCCGTCTCATGGTCGAGGTCCACCGGGACGGCCACCGCTGGACCCAGGAGTACGAGGAGGGCGACCCCGTCACCGCCCTGACGAGGAACGAGGAGACGGGCGAGCACGGCACCGCGATCGCGTTCCTGCCCGACGCCTCCATCTTCGAGACCACCCACCACTCGTTCGCGACGCTGTCGGAACGCCTTCAGGAACTGGCCTTCCTCAATCCGGGCCTGACCATCTCACTCACCGACGAGCGACCGGAGCGGCCGGTCCGCCACCGGCACACAGACGGCCTGCGGGCCTACGTCGCTCACCTCAACCCCTATCCCCCGAGTCTCGTCCACTCCCCCGCCATCGCCTTCGAGTCGGAGAATCGGGACGCGACGATCTGCGTACAGGTCGCCATGCAGTGGAACACCTGGTCCACGGGAGCGTTCCACTCCTTCGCGAACAGCACCCGCAGTCACGAGGGCGGCGCCCACGAACTGGGCTTCCGTACCGCACTCACGGACATCGTCAACCGTTACGCGCGACGGCAGGGCCACCTGTCGGCAAGCGACGAGGACATCACCACCACGGCCGTCCACACCGGCCTGACCGCGGTCGTCTCCGTGAAGATCGCCCACCCCGTCTACGAAGGCTCCACCAGGACCAAGCTCGCCAACCCGGAAGCAAACGCCTACGTCCAAGAAACCGTCCGAGAACACCTCACCGACTGGCTCGACCACCACCCCAGCGAAGCCACGGCCATCATCCACCACATCCTCGACACCGCCACCTGACCCTGGCGGAAGTCCCTCAGCCGAGCCGCTCCAGGAGGAAGAGGAGGAGCACCACGCACACCACGGCGACCGCCACCCCTCCGGCACCCGTCTTTCCGGCAGAGGGATGCTTGACGTCCTGGATGCAGATGAGTCCGTGCTTGCCGCTTCCGGCGACTCCGGCCAGGTCGATGCCCTGCTGGGCGGCGAACTCCCGGGCTGCGGGGGTCGCGTAGGCGCCGTGTCTCGCCTTGACGGCGGCGATGACGTCCTGCACCCGGACACGGCCGTCGGCGCCCGTGCCCTTGAGGGAGTGCACGTCCACACCGTGCTCGGCCGCGAGCCTGCGGACGGAAGGGTCCAGGGCTCCCTGTCGCCGCTCGTCGGTCGCGCTCAGGGTGGTCGGTGTCCCCGACCGCCTGCCCTCCGTGGAGCGTGCGCCGGTGCTTCTTGCGCGGCCGAGCATGGCCAGCGCCTGGGGGACGGTGGGGCGATCGGCCGGTTCCCTCGCCAGCAGGCCGATGAGCAGTGACGTGAGCGGACCGGCGCGTCGCGGGGGGCGGGGGGTCTGTGTCAGAGCGGCGGTGAGGTTGTCCGAGGGGAACGGGGGCTCGCCTTCCACGGCCTCGTACAGCGTCACGCCCAGCGAGAAAAGGTCGGACCTGCCGTCGTTCGGCGCGCCCTGCCAGCGCTCGGGTGCCATGTAGGCGGGCGACCCGATGACCATGGTGGTGCGGGTGAGCCGGGGATCGGTGTGGGCTACGGCGATGCCGAAGTCCGTGAGCAGGACGTCGCCGTTCTCGCCGAGCATCACGTTGGCCGGCTTGACGTCCCGGTGCATGATCCCCGCGTCGTGGGCCGCACCCAGCGCACTCAGAAGTGCCTCGGCGACGTCGAGGGTACGCCGCAGCGTCAGCGGGCCGTTCGCCCTCAGCTCGTCCGCGAGCGACCCGCCGTCCACCAGCTGCATGACGATCCACGGAGCGTCGTCGACCTCGACCACGTCATGGACGGTGATGATGTGCGGGTGGTCCCGTAAGCGCGCCGCATTGCGGGACTCCCGGGCCGCCCGGGCAAGGAGCTCCGCGCGTGCCTCGTCGGGGACCGAGCCGAGGCGCACCATCTTCATCGCCACGTCCACATCCAGCACCGGGTCGTGGGCCTCCCAGACCTCACCGAAACCGCCGGCCCCCAGCGGTCGGGTCAGCCGGTAACGCCCCCCGATCACCGTCCCCGGATGCGCCCCCCATGCCATCGCTCCCCCGTTCGGACACGCGCCACATGCCCCTTGGTGTCCCTGCCCGGAGTTCGGACAGGAACAGGATAGGAATGCGGACGTCGTTGCGGTAGGTGCACGCCGGGGAGCCGGTGGGCCGCGTGCCCTGCCGCGGGGCGCGGTTGTCCGTCTCGGCGCCGTACACCGGCCCCGGGACATTGAGCCACAAGCGGTCCTCCCGGCGACCGTTACAGCTGGGGTGCACCTGGAACCTCATCGGCTACCTCGACCGCACGGACCCTCTCGTCTGCGACGGGCACGGCACACGCGTGCGGGGGGGGACGGTCTCATGCCATCGAGTTGAAGGCGACTCCGACGCGGCAGGGTACGAGGGCGGGGCGGTCGGCGGGGTCGGAGAAGAGGGCACGGGCGTGTTCGGGGTCGAGGGTGAACTCGATGCGGTCGCATTCCCGGGGGCGGTCCGGGGGGCCGACGACCAGGTGGAAGGCGACGGCTCCGGAGGCCTCGCGGGAGGTGGTGACCACCCCGTCGACGACGCCGGAGATGTCGTGGGCGAGCAGGGCCTGGATCTGATGGACGTGTGCGGTGCTCATGACGGTCATGGCGCTTCTTCCTCGGTTTCGGGGGCGGTTCAGCCCAGTACGGGGGCTCGTGATGCCAGGGCACCCTTCTTGGTCCGGCGCGGCGGCAGGGTCTAGGAGGCCTCTGCGGTCGCGGCGCAGGCCAGTTCGTCGGCGAGGAGTCGCCACAGGCCCGCGTAGCCCTCGGCGAGCTGGGCCATCGGTTCCTTGCAGTGCGTGGGCAGGGTCGCGGTGATCGTCTCGCGGTTCTGGACGACCAGGGCGCAGGCGCCGAGCATGCGCAGGACGTTGCGTCCGGATTCGCTCAGGCGCAGGGAGGGGTCGCGGCGCAAGGATTCGAAGATGCGCAGGAGTTGGGCGGGGGCCGGTGGTGGTTCGGGGGTACGGGCGGGCTTGCGGCGGGATTCCAGGGAGATGGGGGGACGCGCGTCCGCGGGGGCCGCGATCTCGGGGCGGCGGGTGGGTACGGGGTCCTCACCGCGGCGGATCCGGTCGCGTACGTCTGCCACGGTCGCGGGGGACACTCCGGCCTCGGCCGCGATGCGGCGCAGTGAGGCACCGGGGTTGGCGCGCAGGAGTTCGCCGGCGAGGGCGCGCCCGCGGGCGGGGTCCACGGGGCGGGTGCGGCCGTCGCGGCCGACACGGTGGCCGGTTCGGGCCGCCGGGGTGTCCTTGCGGAGCTGGGAGATCCTGCGGGCGGAGAGGCCTGTGACGGCGGCGACCGCGCGGTCGGACCAGTGCGGGTGGGAGGCGAAGACGCGGCCCGCGGCCGCGGTGCGGTCGGCGGTGGAGAGGGGCCGTCCGTGGGTGACGTTGGCCGCAACGGCCAGCAGTTGCGCTTCGGTGTGGTCTCCGTCGAAGAAGCGCACCGCGATGTGGGTGTCGCCGCGGAGGACTGCGGCACGCAGCCGGTGGGCGCCGTCGATGACGTGCAGGGTGGGGCGGTGGACCAGGATGGGCGGGAGTTCGTCGGCGGTTTCCGCGAGGAGCTTGGTGTATTCGGTGTCCTCACCGTCGCTGCGCGGGGTGTACCCGATGGTGATCCGGTCGGTGGCGACGCTTTCCACGGGCTGGTCGAGGAATCCCCGGTCGCGGAATCGGATCAGGTGGTCGGCGCTTTCTGCGTCCATGGCCTGCTTTCCCCCTCGTGGTGGTGGGTGCGGTGAGGGGGTGGTGTCACTGCCAGCCGAGGTCGTCCTGGCCGGTGTTGACCGAGGTGTTCTGGGCGGTGGAGGCGGCGGCGGGGGCGGCGGAGTCGGCGTGCGCGGCAAGTGCCCCGAATGCCGTGGAGGCGGCGATGATCCCCGTGACCAGGGCGCCCCGGACGATACGACGGGAGTTCTCGAAATTCATTGTTTTCCGCCTTTTCTGCCGGCCGGTGTTTCGCTGACAGACAGGAGTCTGCTGGGGGTGCGAGCAGCGGGGAAAGGGGGGTTGGTGCGGGCAATCCGGCCTTGGCCTACTCAGTCCAGTTCCACTCAAGGACGAGTGGGATCCGGGTAAAGAAACTGTCATGTCCCTGCCGAGAGACTCAGCGTGTGCTCCACGGGTCGAGACCGGGCAGCAGGGGCACCTCGGCGCGTTCCACTTCCCATTCGCCGAGCGTGGTCAGCTGCGATCCGACGTGCCGCCACAACCTCCGGGCGGCGGCTTCGGCCTCGTCCAGCGAGGGGGCGCTCAGGTAGAGGCCCACGACGGGTGACGCCTCGGGATCCGGGTGGACGCTGACATGCACGAAGCCGTCCCGCCCCGTGGCGCAGCGGGCGATCGCCGCGGCCGTCGGGTCCGGCAGGCGGGCACCGGAGCGTGGTGGCCTCAGGTGGACGTGTACCAGATACATGGGGGCCCTGACTCGTATGTGCGGCTGCGATGTCGCGCCACCGCCCGCAGTGGAAATTGTTTTCCGAAATCCGCGGCCCTCGGAGGAGGAATGTGCCAGATTCCGGAAGCCGTCTTGCCGGAGGGCGGGGTGCCCCGTACCGTCGGCTCAATCACTCGGCCAATCGGCCTCGTCCCACAGGTGGGAGTCCTTCGGGGCCCCGGACTCTGACGGAACCGGAGTCGCCATCAATGCTTGATCCCCTCGGTCTCGACGCAGTCGCCGAATCCGTCTACCGGGGAATCCTGGCCGACCTCCGAGATGTCCCGGAGCTGTGCCTGCGGCTCGGACTGTCCGAGGAATCCGTGCGCTCCGCGCTCGACCGGCTCAGTGAGATGGCTCTGGTCCGGGTCTCCACCGAGGACGCCACCCAACTGCACGCGGTCAGCCCACATGTCGGGATGGAGCTCCTGCTCGCCCGCCAGCAGGCCGATCTGGCCACTCGGCAGCAGCAGTTGGAGGCGAGCCGAGCGGCGGCCACGCAGCTCATCCTGGAATACGACGGCGGGCGCGCGAGTGCACCGGCGGACCCCGGAGTGCGCTACCTCGACGGGATCGAGTCCATCCGCGACCATCTGTCGACCCTGCTGAGCCAGGTCTCCGGGGAACTGCTGACCTTCGCACCGGGCGGCCCGCAGACGGCCGCCAACATGGCAGCCTCCAGACCGCTGAACCAGCAGCTGTTGCAGCGGGGCGTACAGATGCGCACGGTGTACCTGGACAGCATCCGCGGCTGCCCGGACACCATGCAGTACGCGCGCTGGCTGACCGAACAGGGCTGCCAGGTGCGGACGGTGCCCTCGCTGCCCAACCGGATGATCATCTACGACCGTGCCTCGGCCATCATCGCGGCCGACACCGGCAACACCGGAGCCGGGGCCGTCGAGGTGACCTCCCAGGGGATGGTCACCACCCTGCACACCCTCTTCGAGACCGTGTGGCAGTCCGCCGAGCCGCTGGAGAGCCGGCCCGCTGCCGATCCGGGCGCGCTCACCCGCCAGCAGGCGGAAGCGCTGCGGCTGCTCGCACTGGGCTGCACGGACGAGACCATCGCGCACCGTCTCGGGGTCTCGTCGCGCACCGCCCGGCGCATCGCCTCCGGGCTGATGACCTTCCTCGGCGCCGGGAGCCGCTTCCAGGCGGGGGTGCACGCGGTGCAGCGCGGATACCTTCCGGCCCGCCTCGACTAGCACCCGCCGGGAAACGGACCGCCCGTTCACGCCGAGGCCAGGACCGGGTGCAGTGGGGTGTGGGCCGGCGCGCCGAGCAGGTCGAGCGCCTCCTCGGCGGTGTCGGCGCTGCGGATGAGCCGCCGTTCGGCCGCAGTGAGGAAGCCCTCGGCCACCAGGTGGTCGAGCATCGCGAGCATCGGGTCGTAGAAGCCCGCGTGGTTGACGACCACGATGGGCTTCTGCATCAGGGAGAGCTGGTTCCAGGTGGCCACCTCCATCAGCTCGTCGAGGGTGCCGATGCCACCGGGCAGCACGGCGAACCCGCTGGAGAGCCGGTACATCAGGGCCTTGCGCTCGTGCATGGAGCGGACCACGAAGATGGCGCCGCGGGCCCGGTCGGCGCGTTCGCGCTCGTGCAGGCTGCGCGGGACGATTCCGGTCACCGCGCCGCCTCCCCTCAGCACCCCGTCGGCGACCGCGCCCATGACCCCGACACCGCCGGCGCCGTAGACCAGGTCCAGGCCCCGGCCGGCGAGCGCCCGGCCGAAGTCGTGCGCGAACTCGACGTGATCCTGGCGGACCCCGGGCCTGGCACCGCAGAACACCGCGATGCGCTCACTCTTCTCGACCAGCGTCTTCATGGCTCCTCAACTTCCGGTGGTGTGTCGGTCGACGGGCGGGGCACTGTCCGTGTGCGGCGTACCCGGGCGGGCGCCGGGGCAGATCCCGATGGTGCGCAGTGCCGTGCGCAGGAGCACGCGGGCCCCGGCGACCAGGTCGGCCGGCGCGGTGTCCTCCTCGGGCACGTGGCTGATGCCGCCCAGGCTCGGTACGAAGATCATTCCGATGGGTGCGATGTCCGCGACCATCTGGGCGTCGTGCCCGGCTCCGCTCGGCAGCACCTCGTGGGGCAGGCCCAGTTCGTCGGCGCTGCGCTCGATCGCGGCCCGCAGCACCTCGCTGGTGGAGACGGGGTCGGAGCGGGTCTCGGCGACCACCTCGATCTCGGTGCCGGTGCTCGCGGCGATGGCGCGGAGCATCCGGCGCAGGGTCTCCTCGGCGGTGGCGGCGCGCCACACGTCGGTGTCGCGCAGGTCCACGGTCATCCGTACCGAACCGGCGATGGTGTTCGGGGTGTTGGGGTGGGGGTCGATCCGGCCCACGGTCGCCACCCGGCACAGCCCGCGCTCGCCGGCGATGTGCTCGGCGGCCAGCACGACGCGGGCGGCGGCGGCCATCGCGTCGCGGCGGCCCTTCATCGGGCTGGTGCCGGAGTGGCCGGCGGCCCCGCGGACCTCCAGGGTCAGTACGGTGCGGCCGGTGATCGCGTCGACCACCCCGATGCGGCTGCCGCTGCGCTCCAGGACAGGGCCCTGCTCGACGTGGAGTTCGAGGTAGGCGGCGACGGAGCCGTGCGGCCGGCCCGCGCTGCCGAGGGCGTCGAGGTCCCCGCCGGCCCGGCGCAGGGCGTCGCGCAGCCGCCGGCCTTGATGGTCGCGGGGCTCGCGGGGCAGTCCGGCCAGCCGGCCGGCCATCGCCATGGAGCCCCAGAAGGGCTGCGGGAACAGGGCCCCTTCCTCGTTGGCGAAGGCCACGGCCACCGGCTCGTAGGGAGAGTCGATGCCGCCCTCCTCGAAGACCTGCACCACCTCCAGGGCGGCCAGGACCCCGTACGCCCCGTCGAGACGCCCGGCGTTGACCACGGTGTCCAGGTGCGAGCCCATCATCAGGGCTTGGCGGCCGTCGCCGTACGCGCTGTGCCGCGGCCGGATGATGATGTTCCCGGCGGCGTCCACGGTGGGCAGCAGGCCGGCGTCGCGCGCCTCGTCCATCAGGTACGCGCGGGCCTCGCAGTCGGCGGCGCTGAAGCCCTCTCGGGTGATCCCGCCGGTCTCGGGGTCGAGGCCGATCCGGCCGAGGCGGGCGATGCGCCGCAGCAGCCGGTCACCGTCGATGTCCACTGAGAGGCTGCCGACGCGCTGGACGAGACTGCTGGTCATGACGGCTTCCTTCCGGTCCATTCGCAGATCTTGGAGTCCCGCCAGGTCGACGACGCCGCTCACAGGTGCCTCCCCCACCACTCGAGGACCGCTTCGAAGCGGGCGAGCCGGTGGCTGGGCAGTCCGGAACGGGACATGTCGTGCCCCTCGCCGGGGAAGAGCAGCATCTCGGCGGGGACTCCGCGCACGCGCAGCTCGGTGAACAGGCGCTGGGCCTGCTCCTGCGGGCAGTGCCGGTCTTCCTCGGACTGGATGATCAGCATCGGCGTGGCCATGGAGTCCACGTGGGTGAGGGGGCTCTGCCGGGCCCAGTCCGCGCGGTCCGACCCGTACAGGGCGACGACCAGGTCGACTCCGTCGTCGCTGGTGGCGGCGTAGCTGTCGATGGCGTAGAGGCCCCGCTCGCCGATCATCGCCTTGAAGCGGTCACCGTGGTGGGCGTTGAACCAGGCGGCCATGTACCCGCCGAAGGAGCCGCCCATCACGCCGACGCGGGTGGCGTCGAGTTCGGGCTGGGCGAGGGCGGCGTCCAGGAGGGCCAACAGGTCGACGGCGGACTTGCCGGGCAGGTCGTCGCGTACGTGGGCGCCGTGCTCGGCGCCGTAGCCGGAGCAGCCGCGGGGGTTGCCGAGGACGACGGCGTAGCCGGCGCTCGCGTAGACCTGCGCCTCGTCGAAGGCGGCCGGGCCGTTGAGGGTGTAGCCCCACTGGGTGAAGGGGCCTCCCTTCACCTGGAAGACGACCGGGTGGGGGCCTGGGCCCTCGGGGCGGACCACCCAGCCCTGGAGCGGGTACCCGTCGGGGGCGGTGGCGGTGAACTCCCGCATCGGCAGCAGGGATCCGCGCTCGCGCAGCTCGGCTCCGTAGGAGGTGAGGACCCGTTCCGTGCCGGAGCGCAGGACGAGCAGGTCGCCCGCGCTGTCGGCGGCGGCCACGACCGCGGCGATGACCGGGCCGTCCGGGGTGGCGGTCACGGCGAAGCCGCCGACCTGCCGGGGGCCGGTGATGACCGGGGTGGGGGCGCCGCCGTCGTAGGGGACGAGGACGAGGTTGACCTCGCCGCGCCGGTCCCCGGCGAAGTACACGCCGTCGGCGGTGGGCCAGATCATCTGGCTGGCGAAGCTGAGGTGGTGGGAGCCGTCGGTGAGGCGGCGCGGGGCCGAGGAGCCGTCGGCGGCGGGCGCCCGCACGCCGGGGGCGGTCACCGGGACGGTCCACAGGCCGTACGTGGCGGTGGCGCAGGAGTGGTTGAACTTGTCGAGCTCGGATCCGACGAACACCACGGCGCTGCCATCGGCGCTGAAGCGGGGGGTGAACAGGTACATCCCGCCGTGGGTCAGGGGCCGCAGGCCGGTGCCGTCGGGGGCCGCGGCCCAGATGTCGTTGCGCGAGTCGTCGCCGGCCTCCTCGTGGCGGGCGCACACGAAGGCCAGCAGGTCCCCGGCGGGGCTCCAGGCCAGGTCCATGTGGTCGGCGGGGCCCTCGGTGACCTGGACCGCGGGGGCGTTCGGGTCGAAGGGGTCCGTGACGAAGACGTGGCGGGGGCGGTCGACGGTGTAGCCGAACCCGTCCATCTGGTAGAGCAGGGTGGTGATCCGGCGCGGCCGCTCGGCCTCGGCGGGGCCCTGGTAGCGGCCCGGCTCGGGGATCCGGCTGGTGTACGCGATCCGGGTGCCGTCGGGGCTCCAGACGGGGGCTCCGGCGCCCATCGGGTGGTCGGTGACGGGGTAGGCCTCGCCCGGGCCGTCCAGCGGCAGCAGGTGGATCTGCGGCCGGCCGTGGGCGCCGGGGCGCTGGAAGGCGAGGAAGCGTCCGTCGGGTGAGAAGGCCGCGCAGCCGTCGTAGGGGCCCTGGGTGAGGCGGCGCGGTGCGCTCGCCCCGGTGGTGTCGGCGATGAGCAGCTCGGTGGTGTAGTCGTCCTCGGCCACGACCGGGCGGGTGACCTCGAAGACGACGTGGCGCCCGTCGGGCGAGAGGGCGGGCCGCCCCAGGACGGGCAGCAGCTCGATGTCAGCAGGAAGCATGGCGTGGCCTCACAGGGTTACAGGAGGAAGAAGCGGGAAGCGGGGTCGAGGAACAGTCCGTCGCCGGGCCGCACGTCGAAGGCCTGGTAGAAGGCGTCGAGGTGGCCGAGTACGCCGTTGCAGCGGAACTCGGCGGGCGGGTGGCGGTCCGAGGCGAGGCGCTCGGCCAGCCGGGCGGGGACGGTGCGGGCGCGCCACAGGGTGGCCCAGTGCAGGAAGAACGACCGGGTGCGGGCCTCGTCGAGCGGCCCCTCGTGCGCGGCGAAGGCGTCGAGGGCGACGGTGGCCCCGGCGATGTCGGCCATGTTCTCGCCGACCGTGCGGGCTCCGCTGACGCGGCGGCCGGGCAGTTCGGCCGGCTCGTAGCCGTCGTACTGGGCGACCAGCAGGGCGGTGCGTCGGGTGAACTCGGCCCGGTCCTCGGGGGCCCACCAGTCGAGCAGTCGGCCGTGGCCGTCGTAGCGCGAGCCCCGGCTGTCGAAGGCGTGCGACATCTCGTGGCCGATGACCGCGCCCAGCAGCGCGAAGTTGCGGGCGGGGTCGCCCGCCGGGTCGAAGACCGGCGGCTGGAGCAGTCCGGCGGGGACGACGACCTGGTTGAGTCCGTGCCGGTAGTACGCGGTCACCTGATGGGGGTGGATCTTCCACTCGGTGCGGTCCACCGGGCAGCCCAGGCGGGCGAGTTCCCCGGCGATGCGGCGGGCCCGGCCGCGCTTGACGTTGCCGAGGAGGTCGGCGGGGTCGAAGGGCTGCGGCTCCTCGGCGCCCTCGGCTCGCGGGGCGGGGCCGCCGATCTCGAAGACCATCGCGTCGAGCTTGTCCAGGGCCGCGGCCCGGGTGGCCGGGGACATCCAGTCGGCCCGCTCCAGACGGCGCCGGAAGGCCGCGGTCAGCGCGTCGACCAGCTCGCGGGCGGCGTCCACCGCGCCGGGGGCCAGGTACTCGGCGACGTACCGCTCGCCGACCGCGTCGCCGGCGAAGGTCTCCACGAAGGAGACGGCCCGGATGCGGCGGGGCCGGGGCTGGGTGAACCCGTTGAGGAGCTGCCCGTAGAAGGCGAAGTTGTCGGCGAAGACCTGGCGCGGCCCGAACGGCACCATCTCGTGGACGTAGCGCCAGCAGACCCACTGCTTGAGCTCGTCCAGGGTGTGTCCGGACCACCAGGCGTCGAGGGCGTCGGGCCACTCGGGCCCGCGCACCCGTACGGTGGCGGTCGCGGGGACGGTGCCCAGCGCGGCCAGCCACGCCGCCCAGGGGAAGCCTCCGGTGCGGTCCGCCAGTTCGGCAGCGGTGCAGGAGCTCGGCCGCAGGGGTGCACCGGGCCGGGAGACGGCGTGGCGGGCGGCGAGTCCGGTCTCCAGAGCGAGGACGCGGGCGGCGGACCCGGCTGGGTCGGGAAGGCCCGCGTGGGCCCACATCACCGCGATGTGGCCGAGGTAGCGGCCGCGCAGCGCGGCGCCGTCCTCGTCGTCGCGGTAGGCGGTGGCGGGCAGGCCCAGTCCGGCCTGGGACAGGACCAGGACGTAGGCGTCGGCGTCGGCGGTGTCCACGGCGACGGTGAAGTCGGTGGCGCCGCCCACGCCCTGGGCCTGGAGCCGGCCCAGGACCGCGGCGAGTTCCTCGCCGGTGGCGGCGGCCCGGACCGCTTCGAGGTCCGCGGCGAAGGCTCCGGCGGCGCCGAGCTCCTCGATGCGGTCCTCGTCCATGAAGGAGGCGTGCAGGGCGGCGATCCGGCGGCCGGCCGGATCGGCCGCGGCGTCCCGGGCGCCTTCGGCGGCGCGCAGGATCACCGCTTCGGCGTCGGCCTCGGCGCGGTCCGCGAGCAGGGTGAGGGTGGTGGCCTCGGCCCGGTGGGCGGGCAGGACGCAGCGCTCCGTCCAGTGTCCGTTCACGAACCGGTAGAAGTCGTCCTGGGGGCGTACGGAGAGGTCGAGTTCCACGTCGTCCGGGAGGGCGGGGGCGCCCGCGGCCGGGTCCGAGACCAGCGTCATCGCAGTGCCTCGGCCTTGCGGTCGGCGTCGGCGTTGCGGTCGGCTTCGGCCGTGCGGTCGGCGTCGGCGGACTTCAGGACCCGGCCGCTGAAGAGGAGCAGCGCCAAGAAGCAGAACACTCCGGCGGCGAGGAATCCGTAGCGCGGGGCTGCGAGGCTCATCGCCGCTCCGCCGACCACGTAGCCGATGGCGGGGCCGGTGTTGGAGACGGCGCCCAGGGCCGCGAAGGCACGGCCGCGGTGGGTGTCGGGGACCCGGACGTTGAGCAGGATGTGCGTGACGGTGGCCTGGGCGCCGTTGCCGATGCCGCCCAGGACGTAGAAGGGCACGATCCACCAGACGCCGGGCGCCAGGCCCGTGCCGAGGATGGCGACCGCGATGCAGACGAAGGTCCCTATCAGGACGGTCTCGTAGCGCAGGTTCTTGGCCCGGCGCACCAGCATGCCACCGGGGATCAGGCCGAGCATCCAGGCGGACATGATCAGGCCGAACGTCTCCTCGGAGGCCCCGAAGGACTCCCGTACGTAGAAGACGATCAGGACGTTGATGATGCTCGCGGCGGCCATCACCGCGCCGCTGAGGATCAGGACGGCCGTCAGGAAACGGTCGGAGGTCACCTTGTACGGGGCCTTCACGGGCTCGTCCGCCCCGGCGGCGGGGGCGGCGGCGCCGCGGCCCTTGTGCAGGCGGGTCTTGATGAGCAGGCCGCCGGCGACGACGGCCGCGAAGCTGAGCGCGTCGATCAGCAGCGGGACGGAGACCCCGAAGCGGCCGATGAGGACGCCCGCGATGCCGGGGGCGGCGACCATGCCCGCCATGGCGGTGGTCTGCGAGATCGAGGAGGCCCGGGGCACGTTCTCCTTGCCCACGATGGCGCTCGGCAGGGCGCCGAAGACCGGGTGGGTGAAGGCGAGTCCGGACGAGAGCAGCACGGAGAGCGTGATCAGGACCACCGGGGAGGTCCACAGGGTCATGGCGACGCAGATCAGGGCCTGCAGGGAGCCGACGACCACGATGAGGTTGCGGCTGTCGAAGCGGTCGGCGAACCGTCCGGTCAGCGGGGACAGCAGGACGGGCGGGACGGTCGCGGCCAGCAGCAGTGCCATGACGGCGTAGGAGCCGGCGCCGTGGGACTGCAGTTGGAGGGCGATGGCCGTCTCGGCGGCGATGTCGCCGGCGAAGGACAGGCCCCGCATCCCCGCGAGGACGTACACCTCGCGCCAGGCCCGGCGGGAGGGGGGCGGGGCCTCGGTGGTGGCCGGAATTCGGGTGTCGATGGCCATCTCGTGGCTCACTTCCCCTGGTCGTGGTGGTCGGCGGTGGGCGGCTGTACGGGGAGCACGGCGTGCTCGGCGCATTCGAGGACGCCGATGCGGGCGAGCCCGCGCGCCGCGCTGAGGGAGCGGGCTGCGTCCACGCCGGGGAAGAACTCGGAGGTGGTGACCTGGCGGCCGCCGTCGAGGTCGCGCAGCGAGCGGGCGACGGCGTCGGGCACGGCGATGCGGTGACCGTTCACCCGGATGCCCGTCTTCCCCCCGTCGCTCTCTCCGATCTCGACGGGGGCGCTGCTGCGCCGGACGAGTGAGTCGGTGGTGAGCGCGTCGGCGGCGTGCAGCCGGGAGAACTCGCGGGGGCGGCCGGCGCCCGCCTTCTCGCGGCCTTCCTGCGCCAGACGCTTGGCCTCCGAGACGGGCTCCAGGCGTGCGAGCCGGTCCCGGAGGAGTTCGATGTGCCGGCTCAGGCCCGCCACGGCTTCCTCGCCCCGGGCTCCCTCGCCGGGCAGGTACGGGAACTCGTGGAACTCCGGGTCGCGGACCACGGAGTCGACGGTGTCCCGGAGCAGGTCGCGCCAGCGTCGGGGCTCGATGCCGACCGACAGGTGCAGGGACAGTTCGCTGCGTGCGGCGGCGGCGTGCGGGGTGCCGTGCGGGACGTACAGCACGTCGCCGGGGTTCAGGGTCACCTCGATGACCGGCTCCCCGAGCTCCTCGGCCGTGTACGAGGCCTCGTCACCGCGGCGCACCTCGGGAGTCGCCCACACCCGCCAGGTCTTGGTGCCGTCGACCTGGACCACGTACACGTCGATGGAGTCGTGGTGCGGGGAGAAACCGTCGTTGCGGGCCGGGGTGACGAAGAGGACGACCTCGCCCTCGCAGGCGAAGGTGTCGGTGAAGGGCTCCAGCAGCCGGCGGGCCGAGGGCAGCACGTGGTGCAGGGAGTTCCAGGTGACGGTCCCGCCCGAGCGGAACAGCTCGTAGACCTTCTCCGGGTTCACGGCCTCGGCGAGGGCGGCGCCGCGCGCCACGGTGCGGGTGTAGGCGCCGCTGGGCACGCCTTTGCCGCCCTTGGTCACCCGGAGGTAGGAGGGCGGGGTCGTCTCCAGGGCCAGTACGTCGTCGAGCTGCCGCACCGAGGGGAGGCCGTCGAGGCGACCCGCCAGTGCCCCCTTGCGCAGCAGCGGCTTCTTGTTGAAGTGCTCGGCGAGGAACGTGTCCCGGTCGCCGACGAAATCCTCGAAGGAGTACGTGTCCACCTTCTGTTGCCTCCACTCGTGCACGGGGACGCCCGTCGCGGACCACCGGGGGGATGGTCCGGTGGTCCGCGACGGGTCACGTCCGGTACCGGCAGCTCGTCATCCGGCCGCGGCCAGTTCGAACACACCCAGCCGGGTGAGTCCTTGCGCGGCCTTCGTCGAACGGAGCGCGTCCACTCCCGGGAAGATGAGGGACGCCGCGATCGACGCGTCCGGGCCGAGCGCGGCCAGGGTTTCGGCGATCGGTGTGGGTACCGCGATCTTGTGACCGTTGACGGTCATCTGGGTCCGGCCGTTGTCGCTGGCGCCGAATTCCAGGGGGGCGCTGCCCCGCTTGAGGCGGGCGTCGGGGCCGAGTTCGTCCATGTCGGCGATGGACTGGAAGGTGTTGCCCGAGGAGCTGCCTTCCATGTGCCGGCCGAGGTCGGCGAGCCGGTCCAGTTCGGCGCCGGCGGCCACGCTCTGCAGGCGCGCCGCGAGGGCGGCGATCTTCTCGGCGTAGCCGGTCTCCACCTCGGGCGAACGCAGTTCCCCGATGTAGGGGTACGCGTTGAACTCGTCCGCGTCGGCGGCGGTGATGAGCTCCTCGACGGTCTGGCGCAGCAGGTCCTTCCACATGCGCGGGCGCATCATGACGGACAGGTGCAGCGAGGCCTTGCCCTCCGCGGCGGCGGCGTGCGGGGTGCCGTAGGGGAGGTAGAGGACGTCGCCGGGCTGGAGCGAGACCTCGATCTCCGGCTCGCCCAGTCCTTCGAGGGTGTACTGCGCGTTGTCGCCCAGTCGTTCCGCCGGCGGGTTCCACAGCTTCCAGTGCTTGGTGCCCTCGAGCTGGACGATGAACAGGTCGACCGGGTCGTGGTGGGGCGGGTAGCCCTTCTTCCCGGTGGGCGTCAGGAACGCGACCGAGTCGGTGCGCACGGCCATGCGCTCGCTGATGACCCGGGTGAAGTCGCGCAGGCCCGGCACGATCTGGTTGAGCGAGCACCAGGTGACGGTGGCGCCGGCCCGGAACAGCTCGTAGATCTTCTCGGGGTCGACCACGTCGGTGATGGTCTGGCCCTGGACGACGACGTTGCGGGTGTAGCCCTGCTCCGGGACCCCGTTGCCCCCCAGGTTGACCTTGATGTAGGGCGGCCGGACGACCTCCAGGTTGACCAGCTCGTCCAGCTTGCGGTGCGAGAGGATGTCGCGCGGGTCTCCCGGCACGGCGTTCTTCCGCAGCATGGGCTTCTTGTTGAAGTATTCGGCGAAGAAGACCTGCTCGTCCCCCACCAGATCTGCGAATGCGTAGTTCGCCATACCGAGCTCCTCGAAAGAATCGGGCCGCGGGGAGGGGCGGCGCCTTGCGGCGCCGCCCTCCGCCACAGCGCTACTTCAAGAACAATTACTGGATGTTCTTGTAGTAGGAGGTGGCGAGCAGCTCCTCGGCCGTCTCGATGAACTCGATGTCGTCGAAGTCGACGTTCTCCATGAGATTCACTTCCCTTCGTTTCTTTTCCGACCGCCGGGGTTCTCCCCGGCGATGAGAAAAGAATGCCCGGGGGTATCGGGAGGGTCAACGTCGTTCAACTGCACGGGCTTCGGCGCAGTTGAACGGAAACGAAAAGGCGGCCCCGACCTGTGGTCGGGGCCGCCATTCGGCGTTCGGGAACGGGCGGTTACGGCTGCGGCTGCGGCAGGAGGTCGCCCGCGTAGTTGGCCAGCGAGCGGTTGTAGCGCGGCAGGTGCCGGGCGAGCGCGGTGAGGGCGAGCGACAGCGCCTCGCGTTCGCGGCCGGTGTCGGCGAGTGCCAGGGCCAGGAAGCCGACGACGGCGTCGTCGAGCAGGTCCGATCCCTCGGCCCGCTCGGCCTCCAGCAGCGCGACGCTCTCCTCGGCCCGGCCGAGGTTGCGGATCGAACTGGCCATCTGGATGACGGCGCGCCGGCGCCGCACGCCCGTCAGGCCGGTGGCCAGGGCCTCGCGGTAGAGGGGGGCCGCGAGGTCGGAATGGCCGGTGGAGTCATGGGCGCAGGCGCGCTCGAACAGGCCCCGCGGGTCCCTGTCGGGGAGTTCCGCGGCCAAGGCCTCCACGCGGGCGACGAACTCCTCCTCCTTGTGGTCGTCCAACTCTTCCCAGAGCGCGGCCACACGCTCTTCCCATACCGCTTCAGTCGTCGTCATTTCGACAGCCTCCCACTTCCGCACCGCTCTTCACAATCCCGTTCGAGGTCCGGGGCGAACCTGTCCGGATTTCACCCGTGCAACGCGAAGGGGCGGCGTCCGGATCGACGCCGCCCTTCACGCAGGCATTACTACAGGAACAATTACTGGATGTTCTTGTAGTACGAGGTGGCGAGGAGCTCCTCGGCGGTCTCGATGAACTCGATGTCGTCGAAGTCGACGTTCTCCATGAGATTCACTTCCCTTCTGCCTGTGCATTTCCGCCGGGATGCTTCCCGGCAGTGGCAGAAGAATGCCGAGGAATTCGCCGCGGGTCAACGCGCGTTCAACTGATCCAGCGGCGCAGTTGAACACCCCGCGGGGGCCGGGGTCCTGTGCTCCGTTCCCGCGCCCGGGGGTCGGCCGCCGACTCGCCGTGGCGGACTGCCCCCTCGTCCTCGTCCTCGCCCCAGCAGAACCGGAGGGTGATTCGCCAGGCTATACAGATGCCGTACACACACGTCCCGCAGTGTCCGGGACTGGAGTAATGGAACGGAACCGACGCGGAGGTGTCATGCCCGTGCAGATGAAGTTGAGCGCGATAACACTGGACTGCCCTGATCCACTGGCTCTGGCCGCGTTCTACCAGCAGGCCACCGGCCTTGAGCCCCACCCGAAGTCGGACGCCGACTTCGCCGGTCTCAACCGTGAGGACGGACTCCTCATCGGCTTTCAACGGGTCGACGACCACCGGGCGCCGAGCTGGCCCGATCAGGCCGTTCCCCAGCAACTTCACCTCTGCTTCGACGTCGCGGACCTGGACGAAGCGGAGGCCCGGTTGCTGGAGTTGGGCGCGGGCAAGGCGGATCACCAGCCCCATGAGGACAGGTGGCGGGTCCTCACCGATCCGGCCGGTCATCCCTTCTGCATCGTCAGGGGCTGACTCCGTACCCCCGCCGCCGCAGCCAGGGCGGGGTGGCCTTCAGACGTTCTCGAGGAAGGCGCGGACCGTGGCGGCGAAGCCTTCCGGGTCGGCCTGCTGGACGAAGTGGTCGGTGTCCAGGGAGCGGTAGAGCGTGCCGGGGCGCTCGGTGCACATGGCGTGGGCCTGGTCCGCGGGGAGGACCTGACTGCGCAGGCCGTGGATCAGGAGCGCGGGGCAGTCGGTGGCGAGCCACTGCTTCCAGTGGTCGCCGTGGACGAGGTTCTCGGAGTCGACGGTGTCCTGCGGGTGGAACGGCAGCCGCCAGCCGGCGTCACCGGGGAGCGGGCGCAGTACGGGGCCGAGGGCGGCGGCGAGGGGGCCGCAGGCGGCGGCCAGTTCCTCGCGGGTGGGTGCGGTGTAGGGGAAGCCGAGGACGAAGGCGAGGGGGCTGGTGCCGTGGTCGGGGAGGTCCACGGCGGTGTCGACGCTGATCAGGGCCTCGACCAGGTCGGGGTGTTCGGCGGCGAGGTGGACGGCGTTGAACGCGCCGAGGGAGTGGCCGAGGAAGACGGCGCGGTCGATGCCGAGGTGATCGACGAGGGCGAGGAGGTCGGCGACGTAGCCGGCGCGGGTGTATTCGGGGGCCCTGTCGGAGTCGCCGTGGCCGCGCTGGTCGGGGGCGATCACCCGCCATTCGGGGCCGAGGGCGGCGGCGAGGGCGGTGAAGGAGGCGCCCTCGGAGAGGTGGCCGTGCAGGGCCACGAGGGGGCGGCCGGTGCCGCCGAAGTCGAGGTAGGAGAGGGTGCGGCCGTCGACGGTCAGGGTGGCGCGGGTGGGCTGGACGGTCATGACGGTGCTACTCCCTCGGTTCGGGCGGCTGGGTGGCGTTCCTGCGAACGAGGTTGACTATACGCACGTGTAAGACGGTTGTTCAATACGGTTGTATGAATACCCGTCGGCGGATGGTGCGTCAGTGGACCGCGGGGCCGATCGACAGCGCTTCGCGTACGTGCTCGTCGGTGGTGAGCTGCGCGAGCATGAAGTCGGCGACGTCGGCGAAGGCGACCTTCGAGGCGAAGGTGAGGCGGAGGTCGGCTCCGGTGCGGTAACGCGCGGTGCGGGGGCCTTCGGTGAGGGCGGCCGGGCGGACGATGGTCCAGGCCGTGTCGCCGGCCCGGATGAGCCGCTCCATCCGTTCCTTGTCGCGCATGATGGATCGGATCGCGATCCACACGGCGGTGGTGTAGATGCCGGGGTGGCGGCTGTCGCCCGTGCCGTGGTTGCCGAGGGCGATCAGCCGGCGCACGTCGTGGGCGGCCATCGCCGGCAGGACGGTGCGCATCGCGTCGGCGCAGACGGTGGTCCCCCAACGGCGTTGACCCAGCGCGCTGATGACGGCGTCCGCACCCGCGACGGTCCGTGCCACCGGCTCCGCGTCGCGGACGTCGCCTTCGATGACGCGCAGACGTGCGCGGGCGGGGAGCTTGGCCGGGTCCCGGGCGAGCGCGGTGACGTGGTGTCCGGAGTCCAGGGCCTGGTCGACCAGGTGACGGCCCGTATGACCGGTGGCGCCGAAAACGGCCAGGTGCACGAGTCTGCCTCCGTCTGCCGATGCGGCGGCGCGGTTGCTTGGACTCTCCAAGCATTGGGGAAACGCTTGGATTCTTCAAGGGTTTGGGGTGCCACGTACAGTCGGGGCGTGCCCGTGATTCCCGATGAACGCGACGAGCCGCTCAGCCACGCCATCTTCAAGCAGATCCACGCGCTCGCCACGCGCACGAGCGCGGCCTTCGCCGAGCTGTTGGGGGAGTTGGACCTCACCGAGGCGCTCGCCCAGGTGATGTGGCACCTCGACCCGGCGGTTCCGCCGCCTTCCATGCGCGCGCTGGCCGCGACGCTGGGCTGCGACCCCTCCACCGTCACGTTCCTCACCGACCGCCTCGGGGAACGCGGGCTCACCCGGCGTCAGGCGTCGTCGGTGGACCGGCGGATCAAGGTGATCACCCTGACGCCGCAAGGGGTCCGGGCGCGTGCGAGGCTCGTGCACGCCGTGGACACCCGGTCCCCTCTGGCGCGGCTCTCCCGGGAGGAGCAGGAGCTCCTCCACGAGCTGCTGGCCAAGACGGGTGCGACGGGGGATTCCCGGCCGAGGCCGTAGTCGGAGCCCCCGAGTGGTCGGGGGCGGTCGACGTGTCCGGTCGACCGCCCCGTCAGACCGCGCCGGTCGTCAGTTGGCGCCCAGGTGAGCCGCGTCGGCCCACTCCTTCTCGCCCTCGGCGGCGCACTTCGAGGTGTAGACCGGGCCGACGACCGCCGGAATCGACGCGAGCGACTCACAGGTGCGGGCGAACTGCGAGTGGCCGCCCGAGAAGCTGCCGATCTCGACGCCGTCGTCGGCCAGAGCCGCACCCGCACCGCCGAGCAGGATGCCCGCGGCCAGGACAGAGGACGTGAGAGCAGAGCGAATACGCATGATTCTCCTATAACTCGATCACACGCCGGGAAAGTGCGTGTGCGTGTGCCCCGTTCAACATCACGTCCCGGCGACGGGGAACGGCCCTTCACTCCAATGGCAGGACAGAACCCCTCTCCGGGGAAAGGTCATACGAGCGGCTTACCGCTGGTCACCCGTGTCGAGCGGCGCCGTGGCCGAAGGGCCGAGCGCGGGTTCGGCGCACACGACACGCCCGGCGCGGGGGACGTGGTGTCAGCCGACCGGCCCCCGGCCACGCGCGTCGCGGGCACCGGCGGCCCGCGCGGCTGCTAGTGCTCTGACCGGAAAGGTCCACCGCCTCACGTTCAGGCCTTCGTTCATCGGCCGCCCCTCTGCTCCTTTGGAGACAACCGTGCCCAACCGCGCCTCCGTACGCCGTTGCCGCGGCGGACTGTCCGCCGTCACGCTCGCCGCCGCCGCGGTCGGGGCGCTCTTGCAGCCCGCGCACGCGGTCGGCGGGAATCCCGAGCGCGACGGGCACCTGCAGCGGCAGCTCGAACGGCTCGTCGCTCAGGACGACGGCCCGCCCGGGGTGATCGCCGTACTGACCAGGGGCGGACGGAGCGAGGTGTACACCGCCGGGGTCGGGGACGTCGCCACCGGTCGGCGGCCGGATCCGGACGACCACATGCGCATCGCGAGCATCGCGAAGGCGTTCAGTGGGGCCGTCGCGCTCCGGCTCGTGGACCAGGGGCGGCTCTCCCTCGACGACACGATCGGCGAAGTGCTGCCGGCCCAGCCGGCCGCCTGGCACGCGGTGACCCTGCGGCAGCTGCTCCAGCACACCAGCGGGCTGCCGGACTACTCGGCCGATCCCGAGTTCCTGAGGATCCTGCAGGCCGATCCGCGCCACGTGTTCGACCCGCGGACGCTGCTGGACTTCGTCGCCGGGGATCCGCTGCTCTTCCGTCCGGGTGTTCTGTACGAGTACTCCAACTCCGACAACATCGCCGTCGCGTTGATGGCCGAGGCCGTGACCGGGCGGCGGTACGAGGAGTTGCTGCGGGAGCTGGTGTACCGGCCCGTCGGGTTGCGGCAGACCAGTCTGCCGCTGGGGTACCGGCTTCCGCGTCCGTTCCTGCACGGCTACGACGTGACCCCGCCGGCCGAGCCCGAGGACATCAGCGAGGCCGTCGGCACCTCGGGGGTGTGGGCCTCCGGCGGCATCGTGTCCACGCCCGGGGAGCTGGGCGCCTTCATCCGCGCGTACGGCGGTCCCGCGCTGCTGTCGGAGAAGACCCGCAAGGAGCAACTGACCTTCCGCCCCGGCGATTCCTCCGAGCCGGCAGGTCCCGGTACGAACGCCGCCGGCCTCGCGATCTTCCAGTACACGACCCGCTGTGGCGTGCTCTACGGTCACACCGGCAACTTCCCCGGCTACACGCAGCTCGCCGCCACCAGCCCCGACGGCACCCGGTCTCTCACGTTCTCCATCAACACCCAGACCAGCAAGGGCATGAAGCCCGCGCTGCTCGCCCGGCTCCGGACGGTCCAGGAGGACTTCGCCTGCGCGCTCCTCAAGGAGCGGTGAGCCCCGCGAAGGACCGGTGAGCCCCGCGGCCGTCAGGTCGATTGTCAGTGGTGGGTGCGAGGATTCGAGTATCGATTCGGAGAAATCCGGAGGAGGGGGAGCCGCCATGTCCGGAAGCCAGAATTACATCAACCACGTTGCCCTCGTGCTGGACGCCAGTTCGTCCATGTCGCACCTGAGTGGCAAGGTCATCGAGGTCGCGGACCAGCAGATCGCCTATCTGGCCCGCCGGTCGCAGGAATTGGACCAGGAAACCCGGGTCACGGTCTACGTCTTCGCGCAGGACGTGGAATGCGTCATCTACGACAAGGACGTGCTGCGCATGCCGTCCCTGAAGCAGTTGTACCGGGTCGGGGGAATGACGGCCCTGCTGGCGGCCACGCTGAAGTCGCAGCGGGAGCTGGCGCAGACGGCGCAGTTGTACGGCGACCACAGCTTCCTGACGTTCGTGCTGACGGACGGGCAGGAGAACGCGAGTCATCGCAGCCCGGAGGCCTTCAGCCGGAACCCGCGGCAGCTGGTGCAGGCCGTGGCCAAGATGTTCGAGACGCAGGAGGACAACTGGACCCTCGCGGTCCTCGTGCCGGACCAGATGGGCAAGCGCGAGGCCATGCAGTGCGGTTTCCCGAAGGACAACATCGCCATCTGGGACGCCACGAGCACGCAGGGTCTGGAAGAGGCCGGACAGGTCATTCGGCAGGCCACCGAGAAATTCATGGTGGGCCGCAGCCAGGGAATCCGGGGATCGCGTGCCGTTTTCTCCACCGGCGCGGACGCGGTCAACAAGGACACCATCAAGGCCGCCGGTCTCACCGCCGTGAAGCCTTCGGAATACCAGCTGATTCCGGTGGCCCGGGACGCCTCGATACGCGAATGGGTCGTCGAGTGCGGTCACACTTATCGCACCGGCTGTGCTTTCTATCAGCTGAGCAAGTCCGAGAAGATCCAGGCGCGGAAGCAGATCGCGGTGCTGGAGAAGAAGACGGACCGGGTGTACACGGGGCCGGAGGCCCGTGCCCTGCTCGGGCTGCCGGACGCGGAGGCGCGCGTCAAGCCGGACCACAACGACGACTTCACGATCTTCGTGCAGAGCACCAGCGTGAACCGGAAGCTGGTGCCGAACACGCGGCTGCTGTTGATGATCTGAGGCCTCAGAGGCCGGCGTGGGCGAGGTACGGGGTGATGCCGGCCGGGGAGTCGCCCGCCCAGCCGATGTAGCCGTCGGGGCGGATGAGGAAGAGGCCGTCGCCGTAGGGCTCGTAGGAGGGGAGGCGGACGGTGTGCAGCGGGGGGAGCTCGGCCGAGGAGGCGGGGCCGATGGCCAGGAGGGTCCAGTGCGGGCCGCGGAACTCGTCGAAGAGGCGGGTGGCGGGGGAACCGTCCGGGGCTCGGTCGCCTGCGCGGAGGGCGCCCGTGGGGAGGTCCGTGCGGGTTTCCACGGCGAGGGAGGAGCCCCGGTAGTTGAGGTCCAGTTGCCGGGTGGCCGCGCCGCGGCGGGCTTCGCCGCGGTGGATCCGGGTGGAGAGGCCCAGCATGTCCGCGGCGATGGGCAGGCGCTCCTCCTCATAGGTGTCGAGGAGGGATTCGGGTGCCCGGCCGTGCAGTACGGCGCCCAGCTTCCATCCGAGGTTGTAGGCGTCCTGGACGCTGGTGTTGAGCCCTTGGCCGCCGGCGGGCGAGTGGACGTGTGCGGCGTCTCCGGCGAGGAAGACACGGCCTTCGCGGAAGCGGTCGGCCAGGGCGGCCCTGGGGCGGAAGTCCGAGGCCCAGCTCATGGCGGTCACGGCGTCGGGTGAGAGGTGGGAGCGTGCCGCCACCACCTCGCGGATCGTGGCGAGGGAGGGGGTGATGGCGGTGCCCTGGGGGAACTGGGCCACCAGTTGGAAGTCCTCCGTCCCGGCGAGGGGGCAGATCGCGAGGAATCCGGTGTCGCCCACGGGCGGGAAGACGTGCCAGTTGTCGCGGTCGAGGCCGTCGATGCGGACGTCGGCGACGAGCATCGGGTTCGGGTCCACGGTCTCGCCGGTCATGGCGATGCCGAGGATGCGGCGGACGGTGGAACGGCCGCCGTCGGCGGCGACGGCGTATCGGGCGCGGACCGGCGGGCCCGAGGTGAAGCCGGCCGTCACGCCGTCCTCGTCCTGATCCAGGGTCACCAGCTCGCGAGCGAAGGCGATGTCGCCGCCCAGTTCCGCGAGGCGGGCGGCGAGGATCTCCTGGGTGCGCCACTGGGGCACCATCCAGGGCTCGCGGTGGGCGGAGTCCGCGCCGCCCTCGTCCGACTCGTCGAACATCCGGTGTTCGCCCAGGCGCCGGCCGTCCTGCCAGATCATGCCGACCGGGTAGGGACCGCCGGCCGCCCGGATCGCCTCGCCCACGCCGAGGTCGTCGAAGACCTCCTGGGTGCGGGGCTGGATGCCCTTGCCGCGGGAGCCGGGGAAGAGGCCGTCGGCCCGCTCCACGACGAGGGCGCGCACCCCTCGGCGGGCCAGGTCCACGGCGAGCGTGAGGCCGGTGGGGCCCGCGCCGACGATCAGTACGTCTCGTTCGATGATCATGTCCGCTTCTCCTTAACGCTGTTAAGTTGCCGCTTCCCGGAGGATGCACTTAACGGTGTTAAGCTGTCAAGCGTGACGGCGCGCAGATCTCCCAGGCTCGACAAGAAGCAGGTCGTGGACACGGCGCTGCGGCTGCTCAACGAAGTGGGCCTGGAGGGCCTGACGCTGCGGGCGATCGCGAAGGACCTGGAGGTGCAGGCACCGGCCCTGTACTGGCATTTCCAGGGCAAACAGGAGCTGCTCGACGAGATGGCCACCGAGATGTACCGCAGGATGGTCGCGGGCTCGGACATCGCGGCGGGCGCCACCTGGCAGGAACGGCTCACGGCCGGCAACCGCGGCCTGCGCGCGGCGCTGCTCGGCTACCGCGACGGCGCCAAGGTCTTCAGCGGCACCCGTTTCACGGGCATCGAGCACGCGGTGCAGATGGAGGAGAACCTCGCCGCGCTCACGGGGGCGGGCTTCACGCTGCCGCAGGCGGTGCGGGCGACGACGACCGCGTACTTCTTCACCCTCGGGTTCGTCACCGAGGAGCAGGGCGTCGAGCCCCTCCCGGGCGAGCGCCGGGAGGGCTACGACGTCGACGAGCGCGCCGCCCGCATGGACGGGTTCCCGCTCGCCGCGACCGCCGGGGCCGACCTCTTCCAGAACTACGACGAGGGGTTCGAGGAGGGTCTGGCGCTCGTGATCGCGGGCATCGAGGCCCGCTATCGGGTGGGGTGAGCCCTACTCGGCGGGCGGGGCGCCGGCCGGGAGGCGCAGGGCCAGGCCGTCGAGCACGACCTCCAGGCCGTAGGCGAACTTGGCGTCGCGCATGGCGGCCGGGTCGGACGCGGACACCTCGGTCGCGGCCGCGGCGTAGGAGTCGGTGAGGTGGTCGTGCCCCTCGGCCGCCTGCTGGGCGGCCGGCATCAGGCGGGCGATGAAGCCGGCTTCCGTCTCGCCCGACCGCGCCACCGTCGTCAGCCAGGCCGCTTCGGTGGTGCTCATGCCGATCACGTACGCGAGCAGGGATTCGATCGCCCGCGGGGGTTCGGGGAAGCCCGCCTCGACGAACAGGGTCGCGAGCCGGCTGGAGTACGACATCAGGTTGGGGCCGAGGTAGGCCAGGCCGGCCTGGCCCAGCACCGAGGAGAGCCACGGGTGGCGCAGGGCCGTCGCGCGGAAGGCCGCCGCGGCCTCGGCGGCCGAGGTCCGCCAGTCGGCGGAGCCGACGGGCGGCACGGCCATCTCCCCGAAGACCTCGTCCACGGCGAGCTCCATCAGCTCGTCCTTGGTGGCGACGTGGCGGTACAGGGAGGTCGCTCCGGCGTTCAGCCGGGCGGCCAGCTTTCGCATGCTCAGGGCCTCGATGCCCTCGGCGTCCAGCATCACGATCGCCTCCCGGACGATCGCGTCCCGGGACAGTGCGGGCTGGTCCGCCTCGCGCGGGCGGCGGGTCCAGACGGAGGGAATGGGCTGCGGCTTCGTCTCGGCGGCCATCGGCTCTCTCCTTTGCGTACGGCGTGCGCATTCAGCGTACATGGTTCAAGGGTTGCGAACAGTGTGCGCATACGCGTACGGTGTTCGCAACGCCCGGAACAGTGTGCGCACCGAGCGGAACAGTGTGCGCACGAGGAGAGGACAGACCGATGACAGACACAGGGGCCCCGGCCCGCAGCCCGCACCGCTGGTGGATCCTGATCGTGCTGTGCCTCAGCACGCTCGTCCTGGTGGTCGACAGCATGGCGCTGACCGTCGCCGTGCCGGCCATGACCGAGTCCATCGGGGCGAGCCCCCAGCAGATCCAGTGGATCCTCGACTCCTACGTACTGGTCTTCGCCGGTCTGCTGCTGACCTCGGGAAGCCTCGGTGACCGGTTCGGCCGCCGAAAGGTGATGATCATCGGTCTGCTGCTCTTCGGGGCGGCGTCACTGGCCGCGGTGTACTGCACCACCCCGGGCGAGGTCATAGCCGTCCGCACGGCCATGGGCATCGGCGGCGCGCTGATCATGCCGTCCACCCTGTCGATCCTGATCACGGTCTTCGACGAGGAGGAGCGCCCGAAGGCGATGGCGGCCTGGGGCTCGGTGTCGATGCTCGGCCTGGTCGGCAGCCCGGTCCTCGGCGGTGCGCTGATCGACCACTTCTCCTGGCACTCGATCTTCTTCATCAACGTGCCCGTGGTCGTCCTGGCCGTGGCGGCCGGTCTGCTGCTGATGCCCGAGTCCAAGGCCCCCTGGCAGAAGCCCGACCCGCTGGGCGCCGTCCTCTCCGCCGTCGGCATGACCGCCCTGGTCTGGTGGATCATCGAGATCCCGCAGCACGGCGCCTTCCAGGGCCGCGGGCTGGTCACGCTCGCCGTCGCCGTCGTCGCGCTGGCCGGCTTCGTGGCCTGGGAGAACACCACCGCCTCGCCGATGGTGCCGCTGGTCCTCTTCAAGCACCGCGACTTCACCGGCGGTTCGGTCGCGCTGGCCCTGGTCCAGATCGGCAACGGCGGTCTGCTGCTGGTCCTCACGCAGTACCTCCAGTCGGTGCTCGGGTACTCCCCCGTCAAGGCCGGCCTGGCCTTCATGCCGCTGGCGGTGGCCGCGCTGATCGGCAACGGGGTGGGCGCGAAGCTCTCCGCCAAGGCCGGCTTCCGGTGGCTGATCCTGTCCGGGATGCTCCTGATGGCCGCCTCCTTCGGCCTGCTGACCACCGTCGGCGCCGACAGCGGCTTCACCGTCCCGGCGGTCTCCCTCGGTCTGCTCGGCCTCGGCGCCGGCCTGGCGATGCCCGCGGCGGTGGGCGCCCTGATGGCGACGATCCCGGCCGACAAGGCGGGCGTCGGCTCCGCGCTGAACGACACGATCCAGCAGGCCGGCACCGCGCTCGGCATCGCCATCCTCGGCTCGCTGCTGACCACCACCTTCTCGGCGGAGATGCCGGCCGGCTCCCCCGAGCAGGCCAAGCAGTCGATCGGCGGGGCGCTGGCCGTCGCCCAGGGCGACGCGGGTCTGGTGCGGGCCGCGAAGGACGCCTTCACCGCCTCGATGTCCACCACGCTGACCGTCAGCGCGATCGGTGTCCTGGCCGCCGCGCTGCTGGCCCTGGTGGTCATGCGGGGCGGGAAGGGCGCGGCGGCCCCGGCCGCGGGTGCCGCAGCGGAGAAGGAGGTCGTGACGGCCGCCTGATCTCCCCGAAGACTGTTCCACGGCGCGAGGCCGGCACCCCGAGAGGGTGCCGGCCTCGGCCGTTTCCCGGACGGATCCGGGTGGGTGTTCAGCCGCGGTGGACCCGTACGAGCCGGAAGGCGGCGTAGAGGGCGGCGGCGGCCAGGGCCAGGACGATGGAGGTTTCGACGAGCTGCGTCGGCCAGTAGTGCGAGGCCGGGTGGAAGTCCGCGTACCGGTCGGTGATGTTCATGTCCGCCGGGCAGTCGCTCAGGCTCCGGCTGCGTTCGAAACAGGCGTCATGGGGCAGGCGCTCGCCCGAGGCGGTGAGGAAGCCCGACTCCATCGGGAGGGCACCGCGCGGCATCAGCCACCCGGATTTCCCGGAGAGGGGTCCGCTGTTGGTCACCACGGGGAGGAGCGACCACCTCAGGGCGCCCATGACCAGCAGGATCAGGCCCGTGAGGAGACCGGTGACCGCCATGGCGGCGACGGTGCGTCGCACCAGCCGGCCGACGAGGACTCCGAGGGCCACGCCGAGCAGGCAGTACGCGACGAGGACGGGGCCGGTGGCCTCGTACGTCGCACGGTCGGCCCAGTGGAACCGGTAGGTCATGGAGACCCGGGCCCAGCCGAGGCGGTAGACGCCGACCAGTGCGGCCGAGCCGAGCGCCGCGACCGTCGCGGCCACGAGGACCTTCGCGCCGAGCCAGGCCTTCGGGGTGGACGACTGGGTCAGGGCCAGGCGCCAGGTGCCGCTCTCCCACTCGCGGGCGGTCATGGGGCCTGCCACGAAGGCCCCGATCAGCAGCGGCAGGAACAGCAGGCCCTGGCCCCCGTACTCCATGAACAGCCGCAGCAGGTTGTAGCCGTGGTTCGGGTCCAGCGAGCCGTCGCGGGGGTCGGCGGCCCACGAGCGCAGGGCGACGACGGCGGCGAGGCCGGCCACCACGAGGGCGGGAAGCGTCCACAGGACGCGCCGGTGCCTGCGGACCGTGACCCAGTACGGGCCCTTCAGCGTGAGCGCGCTCATGCCCGCACCTCCGCGGTGACCCGGGAGTCCTCGGCGGCGAACGGCGGGGCGTCGGGGGAACGGAGGTGGGCGAGCAGGAGTTCCTCCAGGGAGGGGTGGCTCGTCTGCCAGGTCCCGCTGTCGACGGGGCCCCGCGGTCGCACGAGTGCGGTGATCTGACGGCCCGTCGTACGGGATTCGACGACGGTGTGCGCGGCGAGGTCGGCGGAGGCGGCGGCGGGGCCGGTGAGCAGCCGGTGGGCCGCGCCGACCTCTTCGATGGGTCCGGAGAGGCGGATCCGGCCGCCGTCGGCGAGGAGGAGGTGGTCGCAGGCGCCCTCCAGCTCGGTGAGGATGTGCGAGGACATCACCACCGAGGTGCCGTTGTCGGCGGCGTCGGCCATCAGCGTGCCCATGAGCTGGTGCCGGGCGAGCGGGTCGAGGTCGGCCATCGGCTCGTCGAGGAGGAGCAGGTCGGGGCGCTTGCCGAGGGCCAGGGCCAGGGCGACGCGGGTGCGCTGGCCGCCGGAGAGCGTACGGACCTTGGCGTGCGGGGCGAGTGCCCCGGCGTCGACGATCCGCTGCACCGTCTCGGCGTCCCAGCGGCCGGGGTTGAGCTCCCGGCCCATGCGCAGGGTCTCGTCGACGGTGAGCTGCGGGTAGAGGGGCTTGTCCTGGCCCACGTAGGCGAGGGTCTCGCGCGGCGCCGTGCGCAGCGTGCCCTCCGTGGGGAGGACGAGTCCGGCCGCGAGCATCAGCAGGGTCGATTTTCCCGCGCCGTTCGGTCCGACGAGCGCGCAGACCCGGCCTTCGGGCAGCCGGAAGGAGCAGTCGCGCAGCGCCCAGCCTCCTCGGCGTCCGTAGCGTTTGCCGAGGCCTTCCGCCTCGATCACGGTTCGCGTCATGCGTCGCCGTCCCCCTCGAATTGTCGTTCCAGTACGGATGTGAAGAGCGCGGCCACGTCGTCCCGTTCCAGCCCGGCGGCGCGGGCCCGCCGCGCCCAGTCGGCGAGTTCGCCGTACAGCGGGGAGTCGGCCGGGGCCGTGCCGCTGCCCAGGGACTTCCGGATGAAGGTGCCCAGGCCCCGCTTCGCCTCGACGAGGCCTTCGCGTTCGAGCTCGCGGTAGGCCTTGAGGACGGTGTTGGGGTTGATGGCGGTGGCTTCCACGACCTCGCGCGCGGTCGGCAGTTTGTCGCCCGGCTCCAACAGGCCCATGCGCAGGGCCTGCTTGGTCTGCTGGACGATCTGCAGGTACGTGGAGATGCCGCTGCGCCGGTCGATGCGGTATTCCAGCACGAGACAGCACCACCCTTTCACTAGGTAAGTAGTGAAAGGGTGGTGCAGGGGTGGGTCCCTTGTCAACAGGCCACGGATCTCGGGCTGCCCGGCACGCGAACGGGCCCCCGCGGTCGCGGGGGCCCGTCGCTTCGGTGCGTACTGTTCCGGCTCGACCCCGGAGGGCCGGACGGGTCAGCTGCGGGACGCGGTGGAGACGACGCACTCCTTGTACTCGCTGCCGTCGCCCTTGCCGGTGTACGGCGTCGTGGCTTCGGCCTGCTGGGACGCGCCCGCCTTGACCTTGAGGTTCGTGACCTGGGCCTGGGCGGGGGTCGCGGTCGAGCCGGCGTTTCCGCGGAACTTCATGGTGATGTTGTAGGTGTAGTCCAGCGAACCGCTGTTGGTGACGGTGAGCTTGGCGACCAGGTTCTTGCCGGTGGCGTCCAGCTTGCAGGCGTCGATGCGGACGTCGCGTTCGGCCTTGTTGGCGCTGCTGGAGCCGCCGGTCACCGAGGTGCCGCCGGAGGTGGTGGTGCTGTTGCTGTCGTGGCTGCCACCGCTGGAACCGCCGCTGGAACCGCCGCTGGAGCTCGAGCCGGAGCTGTGGCTGCTGCCACCGCAGCTGCCGCCGTGGGAGCCGCGGGCTCCGGTGAGGGCGACGATGGCGATGCCGAAGACGGCGATTGCGCGGACATGGCGAAGCTTCACGTTCTAACCCCGTTGGTGTGTCAGTGGCTGAAAATGCCCGCCTTGACGGGCGCATGCCACCCTAACAGCGCACGCCGACACCCCCGGATCGCGAGAGGGGGTGCGTCAGGAGGCGCGCCAGATCGTCAAGTCGCCGGTCACCCAATGCGGCCCTTCGCTCAGCGGGATGATCTGCTTGAGTTGGAGCACGAACAACGCGATGTCCCCCGAGGGGTGTTTGACGCAGAACTGGCTGCCGGAGGCTGCCAGGGACATCGCGACCTTTCGCTCGTGGGCGTGTTCGAGGTCCTTGCGGCAGGTGTCGAGGGTGCCGCTCGCCTTGGAGTCCAGCAGGGTGATCACGCTCGTGTCGCTCGTCAGGTCGCACAGGCTGTGGTCGCACGTCAGGTGGAGGTCACCCGTACGGTCGGCACGCCGCACCGGTTCCTTGATGGCGATCGAGTTGTCCTCTTCCAACTCCAGGCCGGCGTAGGGGACGGGAGCGGGCGGCCCGGACGGTGCGGGGGTGCTCGGCGCCGGGGCGGAGGGCTGCGGTGCGGGCGCGCCGGCCGCCGGGCCGGTCGACGTCGACCCGGGTGCGGACGCGGGCGCCGTGTGCCGCTTCGACGTGGACGCTTCCGCACCGCGCGGGCCCGCCGTTGTCTTGACGGCCCACACCAGGCCGGTCACGAGCAGGGCCCCGGCCGTCACCGCCGCCGCCGCGATCAGTGCCGTACGACGCCGGCCCCGGGGAAGCCGGCTCTGCGGTTCGGGCTCCAGCGGCGGGCGCCAGACCAGGGGGAAGGTGTGCTGCACGGTCGGGTTCGGGACCGGGGCCGGGACGCAGACCTCGGGGCCCGCGAACTCCCGCCAGACGGCCGGTCCGTCGTCGGCGTCACCGGGCAGGTGGCGCCGGCACCATGCCACGATCTCCGCCGGGGTGGCTCGTTCCTCCGGGTCCGCGGCCAGGCAGCGGGCGATGATCGGGCGCAGTTCCTCCGGCAGGCGGGACAGGTCGGGGGCGGAGTGCACGATGCGGAACAGCACGCTGACCCCGGGTCCGGAGCCGTAGAGCGGCTCGCCCAGCGCCGCGTACGCCGCGGTCTGGCCGAGGGCGAAGACGTCGGTGGCGGTGGTGACTTCACCGGCCTCCGCCTGTTCGGGTGCCATGTACTGGGGCGTGCCGATGGTGGCGCCCATGGCGGTGGAGGCGGTGACGCCGGAGGCGAGGGAGATGCCGAAGTCGATGACGCGGGGCCCGTCGGCGGCCAGGAGTACGTTCGACGGCTTCAGGTCGCGGTGGACGACGCCGGCGGCGTGGATGACCTGGAGGGCCTCGGCCACTCCCGCCATCAGCCACAGCACCGCGGGCACGGGCAGCGGTCCGCCGCGGGACACGGCCTCGGAGAGCGCGGGCCCGGGCACGTACAGGGTGGCGAGCCAGGGCGGGGTGCCGTCCGCGTCGGCGTCGATCAACTCGGCGGTGTAGGCCCCCCGCACCCGCCGGGCGGCTTCCACCTCCCGGCGGAACCGGCGCCGGAACTCGGGGTCCTCGGCCAGTTCCGGGCGGACCACCTTGATGGCGACCGGGCGGCCGCCCTGGGTGTGCGACAGGTAGACCCGGCCCATGCCGCCCGCCCCGAGCCGGGCCGCGAGGCGGTAGCCGGCCATGGCGGACGGATCGTCCGGGTGCAGTGGCCGGAACACCTGGGTCGTGCTGCTCATCGGTCTCCCCCCGATCACCCGATCAGCCGATGGACTGATCAGACGTCACTTTAAGCGGCGTGTGGGGAGGGTGGTCTTCCGGGAGGGTCCGCGCGACCTGCGGGTTTACCGGTTCGCGGCGGGCGGTTACCAGCTCGGCCGCTGCCGGTGGACGTACCGGCGCGCACGGCGCTTGGCGGCCTCGATCCCGAGGAACCCGGCTCCCGAGGCCAGGGTCGCGAGGAACGTCAGCCCCATCGGCGCCGCCCGCCAGAAGCCGTCGTGGTCCAGCACGCCCATCCACAGCGCGGCGGTGGCGGCGGAGAGGAGGAGCAGCGCCGGGATCCTGACCCCCGTCGACAGCCTGCCGCTCATCGCGACGAACGCGTAACCCACGATCACGCCCGGGAGGGTGGCGGCCACCGCCCACAGGAGCAGGAAGACGAGAAGGGCGATGACCATGGCGCGCTGACCTCCGGGTGGCAGGCTCTGACGGCCCCCATGCTGCCAGAGAATCTGAACGCGTTCAACAGGGCTTGGCGGGGCTTCGCCGCCCTGCGCCCCTCGTGTCCACCGGTCGGTGGACACGAGGTTCAACCGGTCGAGCCTGTCGTCGTGTCGCCCGCTGCGACCAGCATGTTCTTCATGACGAACCCCACCTTGTGGATGGCCCGGTGGAGCGCCCGAAATCCGTGGCGCGCGATCACCGGCTGGCTCCTCTTCGTCGTCCTCTCCTTGGGGGCGGGCATCGCGATCGGCGCGAATCCCGCCACCAGCGAGGACTTCCGCATCGGCGAGGCGGGCCGTGCCGAGGCCATCGCCGCCGAGGGCGGCCTCCAGCAGAGGCCCGTGGAGCGGGTGTTGATCCACGCCAGGCCCGGCGCCGGCTCCTTCGACACGGCCCTGGCCGAGGCCGCCGCCCGCGACGTCGGCGCCCGGATGGCCGCGCTTCCCGAGGTGGCCGCGGTCGGCGCCCCGGTGCCCGCCTCCGACGGCTCGGCGTTACGCGTGGACGTCACCGTCAAAGGCGCCGAATTCGACGCGAAGAAGCACGTGGACGCGCTCCTGGCGCAGACCGCGGCCGTCCAGGAGGCCTATCCGGGGCTGTGGGTGGAGCAGGTCGGCTCCCCCTCGATCAGCAAGGGCGTCGACGGGCTCCGCGGCGACGACCTGGCCCGGACGGAGGTCATCGCGCTGCCCGTCACCCTGATCACCCTGCTGGTCGTCTTCGGTTCCATCGCCATGGCCCTCGTCCCGCTGCTGCTGGCGCTGTCCTCGATCATCGCCGCGGTCGGCCTGTCGATGCTCGCCTCGCACGTCTTCCCGGACGCCGGCGTCGGCACCAACGTGATCCTGCTGATCGGCCTGGCGGTCGGCGTGGACTACACCCTCTTCTACCTCAAGCGGGAACGTGAGGAGCGGGCGCGGGCGGGCGGACGTCTGACGCCGCAGGCCGTCGTCGAGCTGGCCGCCGCCACCTCGGGCCGCGCCGTCGTCGTCTCGGGCCTGGCCGTGGCCGTCTCCAGCGCCACCCTGTTCCTCGCCGACGACGTGATCTTCTCCTCGATCGCCACCGGCGCCATCGTCGTCACCTTGGTCGCCGTCCTCAGCTCGCTGACCGTGCTGCCCGCCCTGCTGGCCGAGCTCGGCGAGCGCGCCGACCGCCGCCGGGCCCGCAAGGAGGTCCGCGCCGCCGCCAAGGGCCGTACGCCGCGCGTCGGGCAGTCGATGAGCGGAGCCGGCCGGATCACCGCGGCCGTGCTGCGGCCCACCGCGAAGCACCCGGGCGCCACCCTGGCCGTGGCCACCCTCGCGATGATCGCCCTCGCCCTGCCCGTACTGAACCTGAACCTCACCGAGATGGGCCGCGACACCCACTCCCGCGCCATCGGTGCCATGCAGACCTACGACCGGACGATGGCCGCGTACCCCGAGCTGAACTCGATGCACCAGGTCCTCGTGAAGGCGGACGCCGGCCGCCGCGGGGAAGTGGCCGCCGCACTCACCGGGCTCGCCGGCCGCGCCGCTGCCGAGGACCCCGCGATCAGCGGGAAGCCGTTCCTGCGCACCTCCCCCGACGGGCGCATCACCATGCTGGAGATGGCGGTCGCCCACCCCGTCGGCAGCGCCGAGGCCCACACCTCCCTGAAGAAGCTGCGTACGGAGCTGCTCCCCGCCACCGTCGGGAAGCTCACCGGCACCGAGACCGCCGTCACCGGCGACGTGGCCCGCAACGCCGACTACCCGACGCACCAGAAGCAGAAGCTCCCGCTGATCGTCGGCGCGCTGCTGCTCGTCACCTTCGGGATGACCGTGTGGGCCTTCCGGTCCGTCGTCCTCGGCCTGATCGGCATCGTCCTCAACCTGCTCTCCGCCTTCGCCTCGCTCGGTCTGCTGGTGCTGGTCTTCCAGAACGAATGGGCCGAGGGGATCCTCGCCTTCGAGTCGACCGGTTCCATAGGGGCCCGGGTGCCGCTCTTCCTCTTCGTGATCCTGTTCGGGCTCTCGATGGACTACCAGGTCTTCGTGATCAGCCGGATCCGGGAGGCCGCCGTGAACGGCGCCCCGACCCGCCGGGCGGTCCTGGACGGCATCGGCAGCTCCGCCGGGGTGGTCACCAGCGCGGCCGTGGTCATGGTCACCGTCTTCGCGAGCTTCGCCGCACTGCACCTGATCGAGATGAAGCAGATCGGCTTCGCCCTCGCCGCCGCCGTCCTGCTGGACGCCTTCGTGATCCGGATCCTGATCCTGCCCTCGCTGATGCTGCTGCTGGGCGAGTGGAACTGGTGGCCGTCGCGCGGTGTGCGCCAGGTGCGGCCGCAGGCTTCGACTGAACGTCGGCCGGCGACCGTAGGCTGATCCGATGAGCGAACGGCCGCAGTCCTCGGTCCGGTTGGACGTCGACAAGCTCCACGGCTGGTACACCACGGCATGGGCGCTGCTGGGGCTGGGCCCCTCGGTCATCGCGGTGGCGGACGACCCGGGAGCACTGAAGTGGGGGGTCCTGGCCCTGCTGGCGGTCCTCGCCTCCTGCCACGCCGCCGTACGGCGTTTTCCGGACAACCCGCTCTTGCGTCCCCGCGCCTACCTGGCCCTGCTCGCGCTCGGGCTGGGCGCCATGGGGGGCCTGCCGGGCGGCGGGGCCGCCCTCTTCATCGTCTCCCTCCCCCAGTTCTGGCTCTTCACCACCGGCTTCCGCGCCCCGATCGTCCTCAGCGGGGCGGCCGCCGCGGGCACGGTCGTCGGCAGCTGCCTGCGGGGCGACGCGTCCATGACGGGCAACATCGTCTTCATCGTCATCGGTTACGCGGCCTCGGTCCTGATCGGCCTGCTGATCCATCGGCTCGTGGCGGACGGCGACGCCCGGGCCGGGTTGCTGGGCGCGGAACTGGAGAGTGCGCAGGTCCGGCTGGCCGAGGCGTATCGGCAGCAGGGCGCGGCGGACGAGCGGGAGCGGATGGCGCGGGAGATCCACGACACCCTGGCACAGGGCTTCGCCTCCATCATCGTGCTGGCGGAGGCGGCCCGTTCGACGGTCGCCTCCGATCCGGAGCGGACCGTACGGCAGTTGGTCTCCATCGAACGGACCGCCCGCGAGAACTTCGTCGAGGCCCGGGTGCTGGTGGGTTCCGCCCCGCAGAGCGGCCTGGCCCCCCGACCGGTCGCGGTGACCCTGCGCCGGACCCTGGACCGGTTCGTCCAGGACACCGGGTTGACCGTGGAGGCGGAGCTGGCGCCGGACGTGGAATGCGACCAGCAGACGCGGATCGCCCTGCTGCGGTGCACGCAGGAGTCGCTGGCGAACGTACGCAAGCACGCCGCGGCCACCACGGTGGGCGTGGTCCTCACCCGGCACCCGCACGCCATCGAGCTGGAGATCACCGACGACGGGTGCGGCTTCGTCGTCGAGGATTCCCGGGGCTTCGGCCTCGACGGCATGCGCAGGCGGCTCGCCGAGCTCGACGGGGACCTCACGGTCACCAGCTCGCCCGGGGACGGCACCCGCGTCCTCGCCACCATCCACACGAACGGACAGCCCTGAGATGCAGACGACGGACCGAGCCGAGAGCGGGATCCGCGTCGTGGTGGTGGACGACCACACGGTGATGCGCGCCGGCGTCGTCGCGCTCCTCGCCCCCGAGCCCCGCATCGTCGTCGTGGGCGAGGCCGACAACGGGCGGGAGGCGGTGGAGCTCGTCGCGGCCCTGCGCCCCGACGTGGCCCTGATCGACCTGCGGATGCCCGTGATGGACGGGGTCGCGGCCACCTGCGAGATCGTCGCCGGTCCCGCCGCGACCCGGGTGCTGATCCTCACCACGTACGACACGGACGTGGAGATCGAGCGGGCCGTCGAGGCCGGAGCCATCGGCTACCTGCTGAAGGACACCACCCGCGAGCAACTCGTGGACGCGATCCGTTCGGCGGCCCGCGGCGAGACGGTGCTGGCACCCCGGGTGGCGGAGCGGCTGGTGGCCAGGATGCGGCGGCCCGACCCGGTGGTGCTGACCGCCCGCGAGCTCGACGTGCTGGGCGCCGTGGCCGACGGACTGTCCAACTCGGACATCGGCAAGCGTCTGGTGATCGCGGAGGCCACGGTCAAGACCCATCTGCTGCGGGTCTTCGCCAAGCTGGACGTCAGTGACCGCACCCACGCCGTGGTGACCGCCATGGAGCTGGGGCTGCTGGTCCGTCCGGAGCGTGGCTGACAGGGGAAGGATCATCCGTTTTTCCCAGTTGGATGGGCAGGAGTGGTCTTCGCTCCCGTACATGCGTACATGCCGCATTCCGAAAGGGACCGTACTCATGCGTGTTGAGATCTGGTCGGACATCACCTGCCCCTGGTGCTACGTCGCCCAGGCCCGGTTCGAGAAGGCCCTGGCCGCCTTCCCGCACCGGGACGAGGTCGAGGTCGTGCACCGGTCGTTCGAGCTGGAGCCCGGGCGCGCCAAGGGCGATGTCCAGCCCATCATCAAGGTGCTGATGAAGGGCAAGGGGTGGAGCGAGGCCCAGGCGCTGGCCAACGAGAAGAACCTCACCCGGCAGTCCGCCGGCGAGGGGCTGCCGTACGTGATGGGCCGCGATCACGGAGGCACCTTCGACATCCACCGGCTGTTGCACTTCGCGAAGGCGCAGGGTCGTCAGCACGAGCTGGTGGGGCTGCTGTACCGGGCGAACTTCGCCGACGAGCGCTCCATCTTCGACGACGAGCGGCTGGTCGAGCTCGCGGTGGAGGCGGGGCTCGACGCGGACGCGGCCCGGAAGGTCCTCGCCGATCCGAAGGCCTTCGCCGAGGACGTACGGTCCGACGAGCGCGAGGCGGCCGAGCTCGGGGCGCAGGGCGTTCCGTTCTTCGTGCTGGACCGGAAGTACGGGATCTCCGGTGCCCAGCCCGCCGAGGCGTTCAGCCGGGCGCTCGCGCAGGCGTGGGAGAGCAGCCGGCCCGCGCTGCAGGTGGTGGGGGCGGGAGCGGACGCCCACGCGTGCGGGCCGGACGGCTGCCCGGTTCCGCACTGACCCGCCGGGCCCGGCTTCGCCGGAGGGGCCGGATCTGTCGCCACGCGGCAGAACCGGCCCCTCCGGCGTTTGAGGAGCGGGGTGCGGGGCGGACCCTCCGGACAGGCTTGCGGGGCGGAGCCCCGGACAGGCGTCGGCGCCATGTGCCGCCCGTGGGGGCGGGGGCACATGGCGCCGGGGGTGTTCCGTGGGGTTCGGCGGGGTCAGCCGACGTGCTGCGGCTGCCGTTCCACGGCTTCGGCGGGGGCCTCGACCGGGGCGGCCGCCGCGGGGGCGTCCTTCTTCAGGGCGAGGGCCAGGAGGCCGCCCAGGACCAGGAGTCCGGCGCCGATCAGACCGGCGAGCCGGAGGCCTTCCAGGATGTCGGTCTTGGCGGCGTCGACGTAGGTGCCGGAGAAGGTGGAGTTGGCGATGGCGACCAGCACGGCGAGGCCGACGGCGCCGCCGATCTGCTGGGAGGTGGAGGCCATGGCGCCGGCCACGCCCTGCTCCTCCGGGCCGACGCCGGAGCTGGCGGAGGCGAAGACGGAGACGAAGACGAGTCCGCCGCCGACGCCCCAGACGATGGAGCCGGGCAGCAGGGCGTAGAAGGATCCGTCGATGGACATCCCGAAGATGGTCAGGGCGATGCCGATGCCGTTGACGACCATGCCGGTCGACAGGGTGGCGCGCATGCCGAAGCGCTCCATGAACTTCGGGGCGAGCTTGCCGGCTCCGATGATGGAGACCAGGGTCAGCGGCAGGAAGGCGAGGCCGGCCTGGATCGGGCTGTAGCCGAGGACGGGCTGCACGTAGGTGGTGAAGACGTAGTACGCGCCCGCGAGTGCCGTCTGGAAGACGAAGAGCACGGACATGGCGACGACCAGCGGACGGTTCTTCAGCAGCCGCAGCGGCATGAGCGGGTTGCGGGTCTTGGCCTCGGTGATGAAGAACGCGATCAGCAGCACCGCGCCGACGATCAGCGAGCCGAGGGTGACCGTGTCGGACCAGCCCTTCTCCGGGCCGCTGACCAGGCCGGTGACGATGGCGGAGACGCCGATGGTGGAGAGCAGGGCCGCCGGGACGTCGAAGCCCTTGCTGAGGTTGGCGGGACCGTCCGCGCGGATGGCCTTGGGGGCCGGGATCAGGATGATCAGGGCGAGCGGGATGTTGATGAAGAACACCCAGCGCCACGACGCCAGGTCGGTCAGCACACCGCCGAGCAGCGCGCCGGCCGCGAGACCGAGGGAACCGGCCGAACCCCAGGCGGCGAACGCCTTGTTGCGCTGCGTGCCTTCGAAGGAGGTGGCGATGAGGGCCAGGACGGCCGGGAAGAGGAGCGCGCCGCCGATGCCCTGGACGAGGCGGGCGCCGATCAGGAGGCCCTGGTTGGTGGCGAAACCGCCGGCGAGCGAGGAGACCGCGTAGAGGCCCAGGCCCGTCATGAGCAGGCGGCGGGCGCCGATGCGGTCGACCGCGCGGCCGCCGAAGAGCAGCATGCCGCCGAAGGCGACGGCGTAGGCGGAGACGACCCACTGCAGGGACTGGGCGGAGAATCCGAGGTCCGCGCCGATGTCGGGGAGCGCGACGTACACGATGTTGTAGTCGACGCTGATGATGAATTGTGAGAAGGCCAGCAGGAAGAGGACGAGTCCCGTCTTCTTCGCCGGCGTTGCCGTGGTCATAAGGGCTCCTGGATGTGACTGATCGTCAATCTGGGGGTGGTGGGACGGGTGGGGCGGGAGGGATCAGCCGAAGCGGAGCTGGAGCTCGTTCGGGCCGGTGATCCCGATGGCGGGGCGCCAGGTGAGGGGCCCGGTGACGGAGGGCGCCCCCAGCCGGCGGGCCAGTGCGGGCAGCGCCTCGGTGATCTCCATGCGCGCGAGCGGGGCGCCCATGCAGTAGTGCGGGCCGCCGCCGAACTGCATCACGGCCGTCTTGCGCTCGGCCGTGATGTCGAAGACCTCGCCGCCGGGGTAGGCCAGCGGGTCGCGCTGGACGGCCTGCACGCCGATCATGAACATCGTGCCCTCGGGGATGTGCTGCCCGCGGAACTCGATGTCCTCGGCCGCGTACCGGTACACGGCGTTGGAGGAGGGGCGCCAGCGCATGACCTCCTCGACGGCCCGGGGGGCGAGCTCGGGGCGCTCGCCCAGCAGGGCCCACTGGTCGGGGTGCTCGGCGAAGGTGACCAGGGCGTTGGCGAGCTGGAGGCGCGTCGTGTCGTGGGCCGCGAACACCATCGTGACGATGAGGTTCTTCAGCTCGTCGTGGCTGACGTCGCCGTCGGCGCGCCGGGTGGTGACCAGCGCGGATATGAGGTCGTCGGTCGGGTTGGCCAGCTTGTCCGCCATCAGGCCCTCGACGTAGTCGTAGAGGCCGACGACCGCGGCCTCCACCCGCGCCGGGATGTCGCCGCCGAGCGCCAGGCTGAAGACCAGTCCGATCTCCGAGCTCCACTTGCCGAAGACGGGGAAGTCCTTGGCGGGCACGCCGAGGAGCTGGGTCATGACGGTCAGCGGCAGGGCGTCGGCGAAGGCCTCGAAGAAGTCGACCTCGCCGGCGGCGGCGATCTCGTCGGCGAGGCGCTCGCTGGTCTCCCGGATGAGCGGGCGCAGGTTCTCCAGCATGCGGGGGGTGAAGGCCTTGCTCACCAGGGAGCGCATCCGGCGGTGGCTGTCGCCGTCCTGGTTGACCAGGCCGTTCACGAACCAGTCGTAGACCGGGCCGTCGGTGATGCCGTTCTGCTCCATGAAGCCGTGGCCGTTGTGGGTCAGCCGGTTGTCGCGGACGAGCTCCGCGGCCTCGGCGTGACGCAGGACGAGCAGGCCCAGCGGGCTCTCGGCGTACCAGTTCTCGGCCTGCGCCCGGGCCACGTCCGGGGTGTCGAATCGGAACTCGGGGTCGATGACGTTCACGAAGGACACCGAGGTGGAAGCCGGTACGGAAAGGGTTTCCGCTGACATGTCTTAACCGTCCTTGGAATGGCTCGGGTGGAGGTCGGTGGCGCACACGGGCGCGGCCCAGCAGTGAGATTACATAGCGAACGTTCGGTTTTCTCTTTATGGAGCGCTGACCTCCGCGCTCTTGGCAACTTGCCGAACGGGCACCTTTTCGGCCCGGCCGGTTGCGCGCGGGCGCCGGCGGTACTAGTCCTCGCGGTACTGCTGCTCGCGGTACTGCTGCTCGCGGTACTCGGCGGCCGAGCCGGCGGCGGTCGCCTCGCGCAGCTCGATGCGGCGGATCTTGCCCGACACCGTCTTGGGCAGCGGCCCGAACTCGATGCGGCGCAGCCGCTTGTAGGGCGCGAGCACCGCGCGCGAGTGCGCGAAGAGCGTGCGCGCGGTGTCCGGCCCGGGCTCCCAGCCCTCGGCGAGGACGATGTACGCCTTCGGCACGGCGAGGCGGACCTCGTCCGGAGCGGGCACGACGGCGGCCTCGGCGACCGCCTCGTGTTCGAGGAGCGCGCTCTCCAGCTCGAAGGGGGAGATCTTGTAGTCGCTGGCCTTGAACACGTCGTCGCTGCGGCCGATGTAGGTGATGCGGCCGCCCGCGTCCCGCGATCCGATGTCCCCGGTGCGGTAATGGCCGCCGGCCATGACCTCGGCGGTGCGTTCCGCGTCACCGTGGTAGCCGGCCATCAGGCCGACCGGGCGGGGCGAGAGGTCGATGCAGATCTCGCCCTCGTCGGCGGGCTCGCCGGTGACCGGGTCCAGGAGGGTGACGCGGAATCCGGGCGCCGGCAGGCCCATGGAACCGGGGACGACGGGCCGGCCGGGGAAGTTGCCGATGCCGAGGCTCATCTCGGTCTGCCCGTACCCGTCGCGGACCGTCACCCCCCAGGCGGCTCCGACCTGCTCGATGACCTCGGGATTGAGCGGCTCCCCCGCCCCGACCGCCTCGCGGGGCGGGGTGCGCAGCCGGGTCAGGTCGGCCTGGATGAGCATGCGCCAGACGGTGGGCGGAGCACAGAAGCTCGTGACGCCCGCGCGGTCCATCTCGGCCATCAGGCGGGTGGCGTCGAAGCGCGCGTAGTTGTGGACGAAGACGGTGGCCTCGGCGTTCCACGGTGCGAACAGGTTGGACCAGGCGTGCTTGGCCCAACCCGGCGAAGAGATGTTCAGGTGGACGTCGCCGGGCTTCAGCCCGATCCAGTACATCGTCGACAAGTGACCGACGGGGTAGGAGACGTGGGTGTGCTCGACGAGCTTGGGCCGCGAGGTGGTGCCCGAGGTGAAGTAGAGCATCAGGGGGTCGTCGGCGTGCGTCGGGCCGTCGGGTTCGAAGCTCTCCGGGTACCAGTCGGCGCGGTCGTACGACACCCAGCCGGCACCCGGCTTCCCTCCCGTGTCGCCGACGACGATGCGGGTGTAGGTGCCGGGCACCCCGTCGAACTTCGCCCGGTCCTCGGCGCGCACGATCACGTACGAGACCCCGCCGCGCTCGATCCGGTCGCGCAGGTCGACGGGGCCGAGTTGGGGTGTCGCCGGGGTGAGGACGGCGCGCAGCTTCATCGCGGCGAGCGCCGTCTCCCACAGCTCGACCTGGTTGCCGAGCATGACCAGGATCCGGTCGCCGGCCACCACCCCCTGGGCGCGCAGCCAGGTCGCGACCTGGTCGGAGCGGGCGGACAGCCGCGCGAAGGAGTGGCGCTCCTCGCTGCCGTCGTCCTCGACGATGTGCAGGGCGGTGCGCTCGTTGCCCTCGGCGATCACGTCGAACCAGTCGAGCGCCCAGTTGAACTGCGCGGGTCGCGGCCAGACGAAGCCCTCGTACGCGGCTTCCAGGTCCTCCCGGTGGCTCAGGAGGAAGTCGCGTGCGGCCCGGAACTCCCGGGTGGCGGCACTGTTCGGCATGCTCACGCGGCGGCCCCGGCCACGGGGACGACCTTCAGGCCGACGTCGACGCCGGGGTCACGGAGCGACAGCGTGTGGGCGTGGCCCCGGCCGCCGTAACCGATGACCGCGACCTTGCGGCCCCGGACGATGGACAGGTCGGCGTCGTTCTCGTGGAACAGCTCGGCCACTGGAGGAACTCCCTCGGGGGTGGATGGGTGGATGGGGGCGGCTGGGCGGTGGCACGCAGCGGCTTCGAGGGAGCGGACGAGGGACCGCGCGCCCGTGACCTGCTCGGTCTCCATCACGCCCCCCAGACGAGGAAGCGCTTGGGGTGCTCCAGGAGCCGGGCCACGTCGGCCAGCACCTTCGAGCCGAGTTCGCCGTCGACCAGGCGGTGGTCGAAGGAGAGGGCGAGGGTCATGACGTGGCGCGGTTTCACCTTGCCCTGGTGGACCCACGGCCGACGGTTGATCGCGCCGACGGCGAGGATCGCGGACTCGCCCGGGTTCAGGATGGGCGTGCCGGTGTCGACGCCGAAGACGCCGACGTTGGTGAGGGTGACGGTGCCGTCCCGCATATCGGCCGGGGAGGTCTTCCCCTCCTTCGCGGTGACCACCAACTCGGCCAGGGCGCGGGCCAGTTCGGGAAGCGGCTTGGTGTGCGCCCGCTTGATGTTCGGCACGATCAGACCGCGCGGGGTGGCGGCGGCGATGCCCAGGTTGATGTCGTGCTTGAGGACGATCTCCTGGTTGACCTCGTCCCAGGACGCGTTGATCTCCGGGTGGCGCCGGATCGCGACGACCAGGGCCCGGGCGATCAGCAGGAGCGGGTTCACCCGCAGGCCCCGCATCTCCTCGTCCTGCCGGAGTTCCTCGACCAGGTTCATGGTCCGCGTGACGTCGACCGTGACGAACTCCGTGACGTGCGGCGCGGAGAAGGCGCTCGCCACCATGGCCTGCGCGGTGGCCCTTCGCACGCCCTTGACGGGGATACGGGTCACGGGCGGGGCCGGGTCCCCCGCGGGGGGCTCGGCGGTCCGGGGGTGGGTGGCGGCGGCGTGGACGTCGGCGCCGGGCCCTGCCGGGGGCTCGGGGCGGGTGGCGGCGGCATGGACGTCGGCGCGGGTGATGATGCCGTCGGGCCCGGTCGCGGGGACCCCGTCCAGGGCCACGCCGAGGTCCTTGGCGAGCTTGCGGACCGGCGGCTTGGCCAGCGGGCGGGAGCCGTTGAGTGCCGGTACGGCGGGCTTGCCGTTGGCCTGGCCGGTGGCCCCGCCGGCCGTCAGCGCCGGTTTGCGCGGGCGCCGGCGGGAGGGGCCGTCGGACACCCCGTAGCCCACGAGCACGGGCTGCCGGGTCGCCGCGGACGCCGGTTCGGGGGAGGTCTGCGGAGGCAGGGCGAGCGCGGCAGCACCGGCCGGGGCGGCGGGCGCTGCCGGGGCGGCGTTGGCCCGGGCGCTGGTGGCCGGGGCGGACGCCGGGGCGGTGTCCACGGAGATGATCACCTGGCCGACGTCCACCGAGGTGCCCTCGGGGTGGCGCAGTTCGTGCACCACGCCGTCGTACGGGATGGGCAGTTCGACGGCCGCCTTGGCGGTTTCCACCTCGCACACGACCATCCCGTCGTGCACGGTGTCGCCGGGGGCGACGTACCACTTGAGGATTTCCGCCTCGGTGAGGCCCTCGCCGACGTCGGGCAGCTTGAATTCGCGCAAGCGCTGTTCGGTCACCGGTCCCGCCCCCTCAGTACGCCATGGCGCGGTCGACGGCGTCGAGCACCCGGTCCAGGCCGGGGAGGTACTCGTCCTCCAGGCGCGAGGGCGGGTACGGGGAGTGGTAGCCGCCCACGCGCAGCACGGGTGCCTCCAGGTGGTGGAAGCAGCGCTCCGTGATGCGAGCGGCGATCTCCGCTCCGGCCCCGAAGAAGACCGGGGCCTCGTGGACCACGACGAGGCGACCGGTGCGGCGCACGGAGGCGGCGACGGAGTCGAAGTCGATGGGCGAGATGGAGCGCAGGTCGATCACTTCGAGCCGGTGCCCGTCGCGCTCGGCCTCGGCGGCGCTGTCCAGGCAGGTCTTCACCGTCGGCCCGTACCCGACGAGCGTGGCGTCGCGGCCCTCGCGCACGACGCGCGCCGTGTGCAGGGGGTGCGCGGGCGCCGCGGTGTCGACGTCGCCCTTCTCGTAGTAGCGGCGCTTCGGCTCGAAGAAGATCACCGGGTCGTCGCTCTCGATGGACTGCCTGAGCATCCAGTAGGCGTCCGAGGCGTTCGCGGGCGAGACCACCTTCAGGCCGGCGACGTGCGCGAAGAGGGCCTCGGGGGATTCCGAGTGGTGTTCGACCGCGCCGATCCCCCCGCCGTACGGGATGCGGATGACCACCGGCAGCCTGACCTTGCCCAGGGACCGGGCGTGCATCTTCGCGAGCTGCGTGACGATCTGGTCGTAGCCGGGGAAGACGAACCCGTCGAACTGGATCTCCACGACCGGCCGGTAGCCGCGCAGGGCCAGGCCGATGGCGGTGCCGACGATGCCCGACTCGGCGAGCGGGGTGTCCATGACCCGCTCCTCGCCGAACTCCTCCTGCAGGCCGTCGGTGATGCGGAAGACACCGCCGAGCCGGCCGACGTCCTCGCCCATGACCAGGACCTTCGGGTCGTGTGCCATGGCGGCGCGCAGGGCCTCGTTGACGGCCCGGCCCAGCGGCAGCGGCTTCGCACCGGAGGGCACGGCGGCCGTCGCCGTCTTCTTCTCGGTCGTCAGGGTCGTCATGTCACTTCCCTCCGGTGTGGGCGAAGGACGCCTCGTAGCGGGTGAACCCGGTGCGTTCCTCGTCGACCAGGGCGTGCGGGTCGGCGTAGACGTGTTCGAAGATCGCCTCGGTGGCGGGGGCCGGCATGGAGCGGACCTGCTCGCGCAGCCGCCGGGCGAGCGCTTCGCCCTCCCGGTCCACCCCGGTCAGGAAGGCCTCGTCGGCCCATCCGTTGTCGAGGAGGTGGCTCTTCAGCCGGGCGATGGGGTCGCGGCCCGCCCATTCCTCGACCTCGGCGGAGTCCCGGTACTTGGTCGGGTCGTCGGAGGTGGTGTGGGCGCCCATGCGGTAGGTGTACGCCTCCACGAGCGTGGGGCCCCCACCGCTGCGGGCCCGCTCCAGCGCGGCCCGGGTCACGGCGAGCGTGGCGAGTACGTCGTTCCCGTCGACCCGGACGCCGGGGAAGCCGAACCCGGCCGCCCGCCGGTGGATGGGGACCCGGCTCTGCTTCTCGGTGGGTTCGGAGATGGCCCACTGGTTGTTCTGGCAGAAGAACACGACCGGGGCGCCGTGGACGGCGGCGAAGTTGAAGGCCTCGCTGACGTCGCCCTGGCTGGTGGCTCCGTCGCCGAAGTACACGATGACGGCGGTCTCGGCGCCGTCCTTGGCGACGCCCATGGCGTATCCGGTGGCGTGCAGCGCCTGGGAGCCGATGACCAGGGTGTAGAGGTGGAAGCCGTGGTCGGCCGGGTCCCAGCCGCCGTTGTTCACGCCCCGGAACATGGCCAGCAGCTTCACCGGGTCGACGTCGCGGCACAGGGCGACGCCGTGGTCGCGATAGCTGGGGAAGACGTGGTCGCCGGCGTGCAGGGCGCGGGCGGAGCCGATCTGTGCGGCTTCCTGGCCGAGCAGGGAGGGCCACAGGCCGAGCTCGCCCTGCCGCTGGAGCGTCACTCCCTCGGCGTCGGTTCGGCGGGCGAGCACCATGTCCCGGTAGAGCCCGCGCAGTTCCTCCGGGGTGGGCTCGATGTCGTAGTCGGGGTGTGCCACCCGCCGGCCGTCGGGGTTCAGCAGCTGTACCGCGTCGGCCGCGGGCGGCTGCGCCCTGCCCGCTCCCCCTTTCCCGTCGGCGAGACCGCCCGCCGTTTTCCCCGTTCCCATCGGAATGTCCACTCCCCTGTCGTTCGCTGCGTGTTCTCGGTGCGCGGCTCCGTCCGGCCGCGGCTGCCTGCTGTCCTCGGCGCGCTCAGGCGCTCGTCCTCTGGCGGGGCAGCACCGCCTCGGCCGTGGCGCGGGCCTTGCGCGAGCGCGACCACCTGCGGGTGAGGGGGCGCTCCACCCAGGCGTAGAGCGCCCAGGCGAGCAGTACGGCGGCGGCCAGCTCTCCGGCGAGGACCGCGAAGGCGGCCGGGGTGTCGAAGAGGCGGTCGCCGAGCAGGTGGCGGGCGTACTCCAGCACGGTGAAGTGCACGAGGTAGAAGGCGAAGGAGATCTCGCCGAGCCAGACCATCGCGCGGTTGCGGAAGATCGTGAAGCGGCCCTCGTCGTCGGCGATGGCGCCGGCGGCGATGAGCAGGGCGGCGGGGATGATGCAGGTGATGCGCAGCCCGAACATCCACGGCACGTACAGGGTGGCGACGTACGAGACGGCGAGCAGCGCGCCCGACCAGATCATGCCGATGTTGCGCCAGCGGCCCAGGACCACGGCCCGACCGACGAGCATGCCGAGGGCGAAGTCGAGGAGGCGGCCGGGCGGGAAGACGTAGGAGAACCAGAAGTAGTTGGCCGACTGGCCGGGCTCGTTCGGGACGACGCCGGTGCCCACCGGGATGATGGCGTAGGTGACGAGCGGGGTCACGGCCACGGCCGCGACGACGCCGCCGATCCAGTACTTCAGCCGGTGGCCGGGGATGCGCCGCAGCACCAGGTAGAGGGCCGGGAAGGCCAGGTAGAAGAACGCCTCCGTGGACAGCGACCAGCCGACGTTGTTCACCGCGAAGTTCGTGGCGACGTCGGGCACCCACGACTGGAGCATGAAGAGGCTGAGGAAACCCTGTGCCGGGGTGGTGTGCGAGCCGTCGACGCCCTCGACGAGCACGAGTGCGAGCACCCAGGCCACGACGTACGGGGGCACGATCTTGGCGTAGCGCCGGCGCCAGAAGGCCCTCGCCGTGTCACCGGGGCGGGCGGACCAGATCAGGATGAAGCCGCTGAGCATGAACCAGAAGGGCATGGTCAGCCCGGCCACGCCGCCGAGGGCCTTGTAGATGCCCCGCTCCACGCCGCTGTCGGCGAAGATCCGGATGCTGGCGAAGGGCAGTACCGCGTGGAAGAGGAACACCAGCAGGGCCACTGGGAAGCGCAGGCCGGTCAGCGTGGGAAGCCTGCTGGTGCGCGGGGCCGTGACGTCTTGGACCGGTGGGGCGGGGCTTTCCGTTCTTGTGAGGCTCGCGGTGCTCACGGGACTGTCTCTCCTTGGGTGGCTGGGAACTGGTCGCCCGTCAGATGTCGAGGACGAGGCGCTTCGAGGCGCAGCGCGAGACGCAGAGCATCATCACGTCGCCCGCGGCGTGCTGTTCGCTGCTCAGCAGGGTGTCCCGGTGGTCCGGGGCGCCCTCGATGACACGGGTTTCGCAGGTGCCGCAGACACCGTCGCGGCAGGAGGCTTCGACGTAGACGCCGGCGTCTTCCAGGGCGTCGACGATCGACTCGTCCGGGCCCACGGTCACGGTCTGTCCGGAGCGGGCGCACTCCACTTCGAAGGCCCGCTCGCCCTCCTCGGGGGCCTGGGCCTTGACTCCGGCGAAGCGTTCGACGTGCAGCCGGTCGTGCAGGGCGAGCTCCGCGCACAGGGCCTCGGCCTCGGCGACGAGCGACTCGGGCCCGCAGCAGTAGACCCGGGTGTCGCCGCGGACCTGAGCGAGGACCGCGCGGAGGTCGATGCGCCCGCTCTCGTCCTTCGGGTGGAGGGCCACCGCGCTGTCGGGGGTGGCGCCGGCCAGTGCGCCGATCTCCTCGGTGAAGGCCATCGAGGAGCGGCTGCGGCCGCCGTACCAGAACCGGACGTTCCTGCCGCGGGCCGCGGCCTCGCGGGCGTGGACGAGCAGCGGGGTGACGCCGATGCCGCCCGCGACGAAGACGTACGATCCGGCGTCGGCCAGCGGGAAGTGGTTGCGCGGCCCTCCCACGGTGACGGTGGCGCCGGGGCGGAGCTCGCGGTGCACGAACGCGGAGCCGCCGCGCGAGTCGGGTGCCCGCAGGACGGCGATCCGGTAGCGGGTGGTGTCCGCGGGGTCGCCGCAGAGGCTGTACTGCCGGACCTGGTCGCCGGCGTGCAGGTCGATGTGGGCGCCGGGCGCCCAGTCGGGCAGCGGTTTGCCGTCCGGGTGCACCAGGTCGACGGAGAGGACGTCGTCCGCCTCGTGCGTCATCCGGTGCACCAGCAGCTCGAACCGCGGTTCGCCGCTCACGGCGTGGTCTTGGTGCCGAACCGGACGGGGTTGGCGAGCACGACGCCGTGGCTCTTGACGTCGATGACCAGGCGGTCGCCGTCGGCGATGCGGAAGCCGTCGTGGAAGCTGGCCTTGTCCGCGCCGAGGAGCACGTAGTTGACCATGCCGGGGCGGCGGATCGCCGGGTACTCGAAGAGGTTGGCCATCATGTCGCGGGCCTTGAAGTAGAGGGCGTCCTCGCCGCAGTCGAAGTTGCCCTCCCACGCGGACACGCCGTCGCGTTCGATGGTGACGCGGCCGGTCACGGTCTTCGGCGGTTCGCCGAGGAACAGCCAGGGGGCGATGGAGGTGTCGCTGAGCTTGCAGTACGGGTTCCAGCCCGGGTTCTGCCGGTGCAGGCCGATGTCGCACAGGTCGTTGCCGAAGGTGTAGCCGACGTAGTGCGGGTCGCCGTTGTCGTCGTTGACGTAGACCAGCGCGACCTCCGGCTCCTCGATCAGCGCGACGGCCTTCTTCGGTACGACGAGGGTCTCGTCGGGCATGCGCAGCCAGGAGCCGAAGCCCTTGAAGAACCAGTTCGGGGCGACGAACTCCTCGCCCTCGACGGGATCCCTGTCGAACTTGGAGCGGTGGGTGCCCATGAAGCCGCTGAGCAGCGCGTTTCCGGTGGTGGTGGGCAGCAGCGGCGGCAGGTACCGCAGTTCGGGGTCGCCGGCGGTGACGGTGATCCGCTCGGCCTCGCCGATGACGGTGGCCACGACCTGGGCCGGCTCCTCGGCGGCGATGAACTCGGCCTGGAGCTGCCCGTCGGACACCTGGTACAGCGTCAGGGCGTCACCGGCGACCGGCAGGTCGAAGCCCACGTACCGCTCGCCCTTGTACTCGCATTCGAACAGGATCGTCATGGTGGTCGGCCCTCCTGAGGCCGTGGGGCGGCACGGAGCCGCGCGGAAGCGGTCCGGATGCCGGGAGGTGCCCCGGCATCCGGAGGGTGGGTTCGGTGGGTGGTGGGTCAGGCGGCGGTGCGGGCGGCCGGTGCGGCCGGCTCGCGTACGAGGTCCGCCAGGGCCTTCTCGACCTGGTCGAGCGCGGCGCGGATCCAGTCGAGTGCAAGGGGGTCGCCGGCGGCGAGGGCCGCCTCCTGCTGCTCCTCGCCGTCGCCGTAGAGGCGGCTGGTGGCCACCCGCAGCCGCAGGGACTCCGCCGGCTCGCCGAAGGCGCTCGCCGGGAGGACGCCCACGCCGTGGTGTTCGACGAGGTACTGCGCGAGCTCGGCCCCGCTGTGCACGCCGTGGGCCCGGGCGAGGTGGTCGCGCAGCGGCTCGAAGTCGGGGTACAGGTAGCAGGTCGCGGTGACGGGCGGGACCAGGGCCCCGGCGGCGGTGAACCGCTCGGCCATCGCGCGGGCCACCTTCTCGTGGAGCCGGCGGCTCGCGGCGACCCGTTCGACCACTTCGGCCGGCTCGTCGAAGGCGTACGCGGCCGCCGCCTGGACGGGCGCGGCGGGGCTGGACCAGATCTGGCTGGCGACGCCGACCAGCCGTTCCCGCAGGGCGTGGCCCGCCTCGCCGTCGGGGAGCCGGGCCACGCCGATCCGCCAGCCGCCGATCGCCAGGTTCTTCGTGAGTCCCGTGGTGACGATCGTCCGCTCGGGGGCGTACGCGGCGGGGGACACGGCAGGGGTGGCCGCCGCGTCGTACACCAGGTCGCAGTAGATCTCGTCGGAGATGACGACGAGGTCGAGCTCCCTGGCCGCCTCGCCCAGGCGCCGTACGGTGTCGGGCCGGGCGATGGTGCCGGTGGGGTTGTCCGGCAGGGTCACGACGACGGAGCGCGGGTCGTGCCCGGCGGCCCGGGCGGCGGTGACGGTCTCGCGCAGCAGGTCGGGGTCGGGTACGCCGCCCTGGCCCGGCAGGGTCGGGACGGAGAAGTGGCGGACTCCGACGAGGTCGGCCTGGGCCGCGTAGCTGACCCAGCTCGGCATCGGGATGACCACGTCGCCGCCGACGGCGAGGAGCGCCGCGAACAGCAGCGGTTTGCTGCCGGGTCCGCTGACGACCTGCTCGAGCGTCGTGTCGAGGCCGCGCCGCCGCCAGTAGCCGGCGGCCGCGGCGCGCAGCGCCGGGGATCCGGCGACGGGGCCGTACGTGCCGAGCGGTGCGGCCTCGGCGAGCCTGGCCCGCAGTCCGGGGTGGACGGGCAGGCCGATCTCGCCGCTGGCCATCGAGAGCACGCTCTGTCCGGCCAGGCGCCTGCGGGCGATGGCCTCGTCGGCGGCGAGCGTCGCCGACATGGTCACGTTCGTGGGCTCGGGCACGGTGCTCACGCCTCGCCGTAGAGCTCTCGGAGGGTGGCCTTGCGCACCTTGCCGGTCAGGGTCTTGGGCAGGGCGTCGATCACCTCCAGGCGGTCGGGCAGGAAGCGCGGGTCGAGGTCGGTCTCCTGGAGGTAGGCGCGGATCTCCTCCAGCGTCGGGTGCTCGTCGCCGGTGGGGACGACGACCGCGAGGATCGGGTCCTCGACCTTGCCGGTCGGGCCGACGAGGGTGGTCTCGGCGACCTTGGGGTGCCGGTTGACGATCGACTCGATCTCGGCCATGGGCACGACCATGCCGTCGCGCTTGATGGCGTCACTGGCCCGGCACAGGATGCGGATGCCGCCGCGGCCGTCGTCGCGGGCCACGTCGCCGGTGTCGAACCAGGCGTCGTCCATGAGGTGGGCCTGGTACTCGGCGTCGCGCCGGTAGTAGCCGAGGGCCTGGGAGGCGCCGCGCACCCGGAGCCGGCCGACGGGGGCCCGCTCGGTGGGGTTGATGCACTTGTCGATCCGGATCTCCATGGCGTCGATCGGCCGGCCGTTGCTGTGTGCCGCCCAGTCCTGGTTGTAGTCCAGCTTGGTGATGGTGACCGGGCCGTTCTCGGACATGCCCCACAGCGAGTACGTACGGGCGCCGAGGGTCTCGCGCAGGTCGTCGACCAGCGGCTGGAGCACCTGTGCGGAGCCGGTCACCACGTGGCGCAGCGTGTGGACGTCGCGCGGCTCGTCCCGCTGGGACTGGGCGATGTCGGTGAGGGTGGGCGGGGGGCCGTACAGCAGGGTGGCGCCGTACTTCTGGACCAGGTCGAGGAGGGCCTCGTTCTTGCGGTGGTCCTGGAAGGCGATGGTGCCGCCGAGCATGACACTGGCGAGGACGCCCTGGCCGAAGCCGGAGTAGTGGACGAGCGGGGTGGTCACGGCGGCGACCAGGTGCTCGTCGAGGAGGAAGGTGTCGACGTAGCCGCGGATGGCGGAGTGGACGGTGTTCTGGCTGTGCAGGACGCCCTTGGACTCGCCGGTGGTGCCGGAGGTGAACAGGACGACGAACGGGTCGTCGGGCCGCAGTTCCCGCCCCGCCAGGTCCTCGTCGTGGACGTCCTCCCAGTGGGTGTCGACGAAGTGGTCGCGGAAGTCGATCGCGCCTTCGGGCGCGTGACCGTCCACGATCACCACGTTCTCCAGGCTGGGGAGTTCCTGCTTCAGCCGGTGCGCGGTCTCGCCGAGCCGGTCGCCCTCCCATTCCGCGACGGTGATGATGACGCGGGCCTCGGTGAGCGACAGGCGGTGGCGCAGCGGCTCCTCGGGGGTGGTGGGTGCGATCGGGCAGATGACCGCGCCGACGCGGATGCACGCGTACAGCAGGGGCACCATCTCCCAGCGGTTGGGGAGCTGGACGGCCACGAAGTCGCCTGGCTGAACGCCGAGTTCGACGAGGGCTCCGGCGAACCGGTCGGTGAGTTGGCGCAGCTCGATGTAGTCGAGGGTGTCGGTGCGGGCCTCCTCGATGCGGCGGCCGGCGACCGCCAGCTTGTGGGGGCGCAGGCGGGCCTGGCGACGGAGGTCGTCGAGGAAGGTCTCGGTGCGCCACCAGCCGCGCTGGTAGTAGAGGGCCTCGCGGGCCTCGCGTCCGTCCGGCATGGGGCTGGTGATCTCGATGACGGGCATCGTCTCGCGGGTGAGGACGACTCCGTCGACCACGGGCGGGGCGGGCGGGACGGGTGCTTCCACGGTCTCGGTGGTCATCGGCGGTCCTTCCGGCGGGCGGTGAGCAGGATCGGCAGGGGGTCGCCCGCCTGGGCCGCGGCGATTTCGAGGAGGTCGCGGGTGTTGGTGCGGACCCGGTCGCCGACCCAGTCGAAGACCCAGGCCTTGCGGGCGTCCGCGGCCAGGTCGAAGGGGACGACGCGGGTGACGGCGAGGGCGGCCGAGGCGGCCCCGCCGATGTTGGCGATCACGCCGGGCACGAGGACCGTGCCGGAGGCGCGCACCTTCTCCTTGGCCTCGGAGCTGGAGCTGAGGTTGCCGCCCTCGACGACGAGGCCGGCCCGTACGCGGTGGGCGTTCTCGGCGTTGATCGCGTGCTTCTGCGCCGCGAGGATCAGCAGGTCGGCGTCCACGTCCAGCCAGGCGTCCGGTTCGTCGGAGACGGTGACGTCCTGCGGCAGGCGCGAGCGGTCGATCTTCCCGAACTCGTCGGTGATGGCGACGAGTTCGGCCACCGGCAGCCGGTCGGCGCTGATGGTGCCCTGGACGTCGGCGACACCGACGACGGTGTGCCCGCGCTCCTCCAGGAAGTGCCCGACGGCGCGGCCGACGGCGCCGAAGCCCTGGATCACGACCCGGGACGGGCCCGTGCGGCCGCTCGCCTCCAGGGCGGTGACGGCGGCGACGCCGACGCCGTGGCCGGTGCAGTCGATCAGCGGCTCGTAGTAGGTGCGCCAGTCGATGGGCATGTCCGGGGCGCCGAGGCGGAAGCGCGGGTCGTACCCGGCCTCGTCGAAGAAGACGGCGCGGTCGGCGGGGGTGACACCCATGTCGATGCCGAGGTGGATGCCGCCGTGCAGCAGGGGCTTGACGGTGCGGCCGAAGGTGCGGAAGGTCGTCTCGCGGTCGCCGCCGTCGGCGACGATGCCGGCCTTGGCGCCGCCGATGGGCAGGCCGGCGAGGGTGAACTTGTGCGTCATGTCGCGGGCGAGACCGGCCACCTCCTCCTGGGTGACGCCGGCGGTCATCCGGGTGCCGCCCATGGCCAGGCCGTCGTAGAGGGAGTCGACGACGACCCATCCCTTGAGGGATCCTCCGCTGCCGTTCAGCGAAACGGTGAAAGCCGGATCTTCGGGCGTGTCCGCGGCGGGGCCGCCGTCCAGAGAACTCATGTGCCAAGAACCTCTCAATCGAATCGATGGGGGTGTCCGTGCGCGCGTGGGCGGTCGCGGGCGTGCCGCACGATCGACGACGGGGGATGCGACGTCGTGCGGCACGCCGGTCCGGTGGGCGCCGGCTACTGGTAGAGCTCGGCGAAGCCCCGCAGGATGTCCGCTCCGTCGCTGCGGAATTCCAGGTGTGCCTGCGCGCCGAAGATGCGTCCGTCGTCGGAGCGGATGAACTCGACGGGGGCGTGTTCGGAGCGTCCGATGGAGCGGAAGCCGGCGGGCGCTCCCTGGAGGTACAGGGTGTGGCGGTGGAAGACCGTCACGGTCGGCTTGACGTGGGAGAAGATCGGCTCCTCCTTGTCGACCTGCACCTCGTACCCGCCGACGCGCTGGGGGCCGTCGGCCAGTTCGCCGCCGTTGGCCACGGCGATGATCTGCATGCCGCCGCAGATCCCGAAGACCGGGACCTTCGCGCCCATCACGAGATCGATGAGGGGGCGGTAGTAGTCGCTGTCGTAGGCGCGCACCTTGGTTCCGCTGAGCACGACCGCCTGGTACTTCGGGTCCAGGCTGCCGGGCACGGAGGCGGCGTCGACGACGTCGGTCTCGGAACCGAGGTCCTCGAAGCGCCTCCGCAGCTGTGGCAGGGACAGTGTTCCGTTGTTGACGACGAGGACCCGGGAGGTCGTCACGAGGCCTGCTCCTCTCGCTGCGTGCGCGTGATGACGGTGCCGGTGTCCTCGGCGAGCATGTGCGAGACGGGCGCGCTGCCGATGATGACCTTCTCGACGCCCCGGTCCAGGGCCTCGCCGGCGGCCCGCAGCTTCTTGCGCATGCCGCCGGTGGCCCCGCGGTCACGGAACTCGGCGGCCGCCTCGGCGCTGATCTGGCGGACCGGCTCGCCGTCGATCAGGAGGTGCGGTACGTCGGTGACGAGCGTCAGGCAGGTGGCCGAGGAGGCGCCCGCGATGGCGGCCGCGGCCCGGTCGGCGTCGGTGTTGACCTCCTGGCCGGCGGTGTTGCGGGCCAGCGGGGTGACCAGGTAGCAGTGGCCGGGCTTCAGGTTGGCGAGCCGGTCGGGGTCCACCTGGGTGATGGGGCCGACGAGGTTGTCCAGCTCGACGAGCTGCTTGTCCTTCCACCACCAGCGCTCGCCCTCGCCGGCGTGGACGAGGCCGTCGCTGCCGAGGAGGCGTTCGGTGGTGATGCCCCGCTCGCCGAGGCGGGCGATGACGTCCTTGCCGAGGGCGTCGCTGACGGCCTTGATGTCGTCGATCACCTCCGGCGTGGTCCACCGGCTCTGGTTGCCGTAGCGGTCGCGCAGGATCGCGGACGGCTCGGTGTAGCGGGGGTTGAGCTCCTTGAGCGGCTTGGACCAGCCGTGCACCAGGATCAGCGGGTTGTTGCGGCCGTGCTCGGCGAGGTCGTCCCACCAGGCGTCGGACATGTCGTCCAGGCAGCTCCCGCCGAGCTTGACGACGGTGGGGGTGGGGGTGGTCTCGGTGGGCGGCGTCGTGACCGTGGTCGTCATGCGGGCATCACCGGCTGCATCGTCAGCCCCGTCTCCTCGGGCAGCTGGAAGCGCAGGTTGAGTGCCTGGATGCCCTGTCCGGCAGCGCCCTTGACCATGTTGTCCAGTGCCGCGAGGACGACGATGCGCTCGCCGTCGGGGTCGTGGAGCACCGTGACGTCGCAGTAGTTGGACCCCAGGACCGCCTGCGGGTCGGGGACCGGGATCAGCGTCTCGGTGTTGCGGCGGACCCGGACGAACTGCTTGCCCTTGTAGAAGCGCAGGTAGGCGCGCTGCAGTTCGCGGGCGTCGACCTTGTCGTCGGTGAAGACGTACGAGCTGGCGAGCAGCCCGCGTACGTGGCTGACGCCGTACGCCGACATCGTCAGCGAGCCGATCTTCCCGGGCTTGCCGCGCTCCAGGAAGTCGCCGACCTCCGCCGCGTGCCGGTGGCCGAGCGGGGAGTACGGGGCGATGGCGCCGGCGCGCAGCGGATGCAGGTCCGCGGTGCGCAGCTGGATGCCGCCGCCGCTGGAGCCGCTCTTGCCGTCGACGACCACGGTCTTGAGGTCCAGGCCGAGGCCGAGGGTGAGCGGCGCCAGGCCCAGGGTGATGGCCGTGGCGTAGCAGCCGGGCAGCGAGATCAGCGGGGCGCCGACCAGCTGGTCTCCGATGAGTTCCGGGACGCCGTAGACGAAGCGGTCGGCCAGTTCGGTCTGCCGTTCGACCTTCGGGTACCACTTCTCGTGGAGCTCGGGGGTGCGGATGCGGAAGGCTCCGCTGAGGTCGATCACGCACGGCACCTGGTCGGCCAGTCGCGCGGCGAGTTCGGCCGAGGCGGGGGCGGGTGTCGCGAGGAACACCACGTCGCAGCGGCCGGTGAGGTCGGTGACGGCCTCGATGGTCAGACCCAGGTCCAGTCGCAGTCCCGGGTGCAGCTCGGCCGGGCGCCGGCCGACGTTCGAGGATCCGCCGAGGAAGGTCAGTTCCAGCTCGGGGTGCTGGGTGACCAGGCGGATCAGCTCGCCTCCGGCGAAGCCCGAGGCACCGATGATGCCCACTCGGATCATGCGAGGATCTCCTGCACGTAGCGGCGGATGGCCGTGGCGACGTCCACGCCGGTCGCCGATTGGATCGCCCGGAACGCCGGGGCGTGGTTGACCTCGTTGACGACGTATCCGTCGGCCGTCTTGAAGAGGTCGATGCCGTAGATGCCCTCGCCGAGCTCGTTCACGACGCTGTCGACGATCTTCTGGACCTCGGGGTCGTGGTCCATGGCCTGGTGGCGGTTGCCGAGGGCGGCGTTGCTGCGCCAGTCCGTGCCGCCGCTGGTGAACTCGGCGGCGGCGATCAGCTCGCGACCGACGACGAAGCAGCGGACCGAGCTGCCGCCGGCGAGGAACGGCTCCGCCAGGCTCGCCTGCTCGAAGCCGTGGCCGAGGTCCTCGATGTAGTCGTAGACGGAGTGGGCGCTGTCGGCGTCGCGGATGAGCGTGACGCGCTTGCCCATGCCGCCGAAGATGGGCTTGAGCACCAGTGGGAGCGGCAGCTCCTGGAGCGTCCTCTCGAAGTCCTTGCGGGAGAGGACGAGGCGGTGATCCGCCACCGGTACTCCGGCCCTGCGCAGCAGGGTGCGCAGGGTCAGCTTGTTCTCGCAGGCCTGGATCGCGAAGGCCGAGTTGAGGGTCTTGACGCCCGAGGCTTCCGCCGCGGTGGCCAGCAGGCCGCCCCGCGTGTAGCTCCGGCTGCGGATGAGGACGACGTCGTAGCCGCTGAGCGACGGGGCGTCCGGGTGGCCGAGGGTCAGCGATTCGTCGTTGGCCCACTCGACCTGCAGGCCGGCGTCCGGTGCGGACTGGATCAACTGGCGTTCCTCCCAGCTGATCCGGTCCGCGACGATGGCGATTTTGCCGCGCATGGAGGCTCCTATCCGAATTCGCGGCTTACTGGCCCCAGTCACGGAGGGTGACTTCGACCATCGCCAGGGAGAGCGTGCCGTCGGCCTGCACGTCCTCGACGCGGAGGGTGAGCATGCACTCGGGGCAGACGAGGGTCTCGCCCTTGCCCATCGGCGGGGTGGTGAGGTCGGTCTCGCACTCGGGGCAGACGGCGGTGATGGTTGCGGTGGACATGGTGTTCTCCGATGCGTTTCGGTGGGACGGTCGGGCGGTGGGACGGTCGGACCGTCGGACTCAGCGGGACTGGAAGTCGACGGCGGCCTTGCGGATGGCGTCGCGGTCGAGCAGCGGCCGGCCGCTGCCGAGCTGACGCTCCGTGAGCCAGGCGGTGAAGGCGTCGATGTCGAGGCCGGTGCCTTCCTCGGCCAGCGCCCAGCCGACGAGGGGGGCGGTCAGGCGCGAGCGGACGCGCAGCTCGCGGGTGTTGCCGACGAGCTCGGCGGGGAGGGTCTCGTACGCCTCCGGGGTGGTGAGCTGGCCCGGCAGTTCGTAGGCGAAGGCGTTGGCCGTGGTGGGGCCGGACTGGAACGCGTGGCCCAGGCCCGCGCCTTCGAGCGCCACGTTGGACAGCTCGGTGAGGTGGGTCAGGTCGAAGCGGGTGTCCCCGTGGATGACGCGGAGCGAGGTCAGCAGCTCGGCCAGGGGTGCGTTGCCGCCGCGCTCGCCGATGCCGCCCACGGTGGTCGAGATCCAGTCCGCTCCGGCGCGGTGGGCGGCCAGTGAGTTGGCGACCGCCATGCCCAGCATGTTGTGGGAGTGGATCTCGATCTCGGAGCCGTCGATCGCGGTCAGGTCCGCGATCTTCTCCTCCATCTGCCAGGGCGAGAGGTACGCGACGGTCTCGGCGAGCCGGAACCGGTCGGCCCCGGCCCGGAAGCCGGCCTCGACGTAGGGGACGAGCCGCTCCCTGGGGGTGCGGGCCCCGTCCTCGCCGCTGAAGGTGACGTGGAAGCCGCGCTCCTTGGCCGCCTCGATGGCCGCCCTGGCGACGTTGATCAGGTACTTGGTGCTCGGCGAGGCCAGCTTGAGCCTGGCGTGCTCCTCGGACGTCGGGATCGAGAACATCACCGAGCGGACTCCGAGGCGCAGCGCCTCGTCGAGCGCCTTCTCGACCTGCTGCCGGTCCCGCACCACGACCAGGGTCAGGCTGCGTTCGGGGCCGACGGCCTCGTGCGTGGCCAGGACGAGATCGGCGTCCTTCGAGGAGGGGCCGGACACCATCCCCACCTCGACGAGTTCCACGCCCGTCTTCACCAGCAGGTCCGCGATGACCGCGGCGTGCTGCGGGCCGAATTCCACACCGGCCATGTGAGCGGAGTCCCGCAGGGTGGCATCGGATATGTGAGGCAGCCTCTGCGGGGGGCTGTCGCCGTTCTCTGATACTGCCATTGCTTTTACTCCTTCTCCGTGACCGTGGAATGCGGCGGGCGGTGAGATCAGCTTCCGCGTTCGACCGTCTGGGCGTCAATGATTCCCGGGTCAGGCCTTCGTCGACTTTTGTCAGGGAGTGTGAGGCGGAGAAAGGTCTGCAAGGCGCCCGTAAAGCACCGTCAACTGCGGGGCGCTTTCCTTTTCTTTTCGATTAGCGTGGGATTTCCACTTCCATGTCCGGTCCAACAGACGGGTGACATCAGCGTGAACGTTCACACCACACCGCGGCTCGGGGTCGTCGTACCTCCGGAGAACCCCACGGCCGAGCCCGAGTTCAACCGGCTCGTCGGCTCCCGGATGAACGTCTACACGGCGCGGTTCCCGACGACGCCCGGCGCGGCGCTCCTGGAGATGTTGGAGACGTACAACGAGGTGCTGCCCGACACGCTGGCGCAGTTCGGGGCCATGCGGCTGGACGCCGCCGTGGTCGCGTGCAGCGCCTCGCACTACCTGCTCTCGCCCGACGGGGACCGCAGGTTCTGTGACGAGCTGGGTGAGCGCGCGGGCTTCCCCGTGCAGTCGTCGACCCAGGCCATCCTGAGCGCGTGCGAGGCGCTGGGGGTGACGCGCCTGACGCTGGTCTCACCGTACGAGCCGTGGCTGACGGACACCTCGACGCGGTTCTGGCAGGAGGCCGGGCTCACGGTCGACCGGGCGATACCGGTCCCGGCCGGCGACCACTTCAACCCGTACGACGTGACCACCGAGGCCGTGCTCGACGCGGTGCGGGGGGCGGAGCCGCCCGAGGACGCGGCGCTGCTGTTCACCGGCACGGGGATGACGACGCTGCCCGCCCTGGAAGAGCTCGCCCGCGATTCGGACCGGGTGCTGCTGACCTCGAACCTGGCGAGTGCCTGGTGGGCGCTGCGGGCCGCCGGCCTGGACCCGGCGGCAGCGGACGGCCACCCGCTCCTGGGCCGGCTCGCCGGCGCGCGGGCCGGGGTCTGAGGGGGCGGCGGGCCCGGGAAGAACGCGTGAGGAGCAGGTGGCCGTGGTCGCCACCTGCTCCTTTCCGCATTCTCACGCGGGTCGTGCGGGGGATGTCGGTCGCACGGGGCATGCCGGACGCGCCGGGCATGCCGGACGCGCCGGGCATGCCGGACGCGCGGGTCACGCCGCTTCGGCGCGCTGCCTCCCCTGGCCGATCTTGTAGCCGACTCCCCGGACGGTGACGATCCATTTGCTGCACCCGAGCTTGGCCCGCAGGCTGCTGACGTGGGTGTCGATGGTGCGGCTGGACTCCGACCAGTCGCACTCCCAGACCTTGGCCATGAGCTCCTTGCGGGACACGACCCGCTCGGGCGTGGAGGCCAGGGTGTAGAGGAGCTCGAACTCCTTCGAGGTGACCTCCACCGGAAGGCCGTCCAGGCGGACCTCGCGCGCCCTGCCGTCTATGTGCAGCCGGCGCAGCGAAATGGATTCCGGGGCGGCGAGCGGCCGCGGGTGGGCGCGCCGCAGGACGGCCTGGATACGGGCCATTATCTCCCGGGGTCCGGTCGATTTGACGACGCAGTCGTCCGAGCCGGCCTGGAGGGCGAGGACCCGGTCCAATTCCTCGTCCCGGCTGGTGAAGGTGATGATCGGGGTGTCGCCGGCGGCTCTTATGGCCCGGCACACCTCCAGGCCGTCGATATCCGGGAGTTCAAGGTCGAGCAGGACGAGATCGGCCCGCTGGTGCATTCTCAGGGCATCCGTTCCGGTGGTCACGCCTTTCGCGTCGTAGCCCTGTCTCCGTAAATTGCGCACCGTTGATCCCGCCGATGCGGAATCCTCTACCACGAGTACATTCACCATATGCTCGTCGACTTCCTCGGATTGGCCGTGAAACAAGGTCTTCTGATTCCGGTGGTTGCGGCACGGAACTAGGCACTCAGCAGCAGCGCCCCGCGCGACTCCTCCGCCGGCCGTACGACGCGGTCGTAGGTGTAGGCGGCGGAGACCAGGGTCATGTGGTGGTGCCACCCCGGGAAGGAACGCCCCTCGAAGTCAAGGAGCCCGTAGTCCCGTTCGAGCGAGTCCACCGCGAGGGGGGCTCCGGACTGCAAGCGGGCCAGGGCCGCGACCTCTTCCACGTGCCGTCCCACCATGTTGGTGATCCACACCCGCGCCGGGCGGGAGCCTTCCGGGCGTCCCTCGGTGAACAGCCGGTGGGTACGGGTCGAGCCCGGGAGGCGGACCAGCCCCGACCTGACGCCGATCCGCCGCGCCCTGTGCTCGGGCACGAACGGGTTCGCGGTCTGCGGATGCGGGGTGCTGCGGCGGAGCAGGAAGGCGAGGGCGCCGAGGGGGTTGTGCCGCAGCACGGAGGCGGACCGGTTCTCCGCGGACAGCCGGGGGTCGCCGGGGAGCACCTGCAGGCCCGCGGGTACGGCCACCACGAAGTCGTGGCCCCGCCTGCCGAGTCCGCTCAGCAGCCGGCCCACGTCGGGGTGCTCGCTCATGTCGGCCACCACCGGCAGGCGGGCCGGGGAGACGAGGGTCTCCGTGGCGGCGTCCACCAGTTCGAGGGTCTGCGCCCACACCGGGCGGTAGCCCACGGAGTCGGGGATGCGGGCGCGCTCGCGCCGCTCCGCGTCGGTGTGCCACGGCTCCGGGAGCAGCAGCCGCCATTCGAGGGGCACGTCGTGGTCCCCCGTGGAGAGGAAGATGCCGAGGCCCGCCTGGCAGCTGATGGTCCGGCCGAGGGCGGGGACGAAGCGCCGGTGGACCCCGCAGGTGTACTCGCCCCGTTTGGGCAGGACGGCGGTGCCGATGGTCAGGGCCCGCGTCGTGGTGTGCGCCTCGGCCAGCCGGGTCAGCTCCCGTCGGGCCGGAACCCAGTCCCAGGGGCTGGAGTTGATGAACTGCTGCAGGGACTGGGAGGCGGTCGGCGAGGTGGAGACCGCCTCGGCCAGCCGCCGGATGGACTTCCTGCCGGGCGTGGAGAGCAGTCCCTGCAAGTAGATCTGCGCCCAGCGGCGCTGGTCGGCCCGCGGCAGGTGGGCGAACAGCGCGTCGGCGAAGGCGGAGACCGGCTCGTCGTGGCCCGGTCCCGACCTTCCAGGTGTTCGGTTTTCCGCCATGTTGCCTTCCCCTCCCTGGCGCGACTACCCGTAAGAGAATAACGAATGTTTTGTTTTTTTTGCCAGTGTGCGGACACGCCGTCTACGACTTGGCCAAGTCGCCGCGCGCCGGTTCGTGACGCCCTGTCCGCGTCGCCCGCTCCGCCCCGGCGCCCTCCCGCGCCCGCGCTACCGTCGGGAACCCGCCACTTCCGCTGCAAAAGTGGCAATCCGGGAAGGCGACCGGGTCCTCGCCGGTTGAGGCTGTGCCGGAAACCCCCCGGCGTGCGATCCGGAGATTTGCGCATGGTGAAACAGGAGCGAGCCACCCGTACGAGGGAGGCTCTGGTGCGGGCCGCCGCCTCGGCGTTCGACACCGCGGGATACGAGGCCACCACGCTGGCCAGGATCATCCAGTCGACCGGGCTCTCGATGGGAGCGCTGACCTTCCACTTCAAGTCCAAGGAAGAGCTGGCGGACGCGGTCCAGGAACGGGGCGAGGCCGCCGTCCGGGCCGCGATGGAACGGGCCGCCGCGCTCGGGGAGCCCCCACTGCGGTCCGTGGTCGGCGTGACCCTGGAGTTCGCGAAGCTGCTGGAGGCGGACGCCGCCGTCCGTGCCGCGGCCCGGCTCGTACGCGAGCGCGCGGACAACTCGAGCGCATGGACGTGTCTGTGGCAGCCCGTCCTGAAGGGGCTGCTCGACCGGGTGACGGAGAGCGAACTGCGCCCGGGTACGGACCCCAAGGCGGTCCTCGCCCTGATCGCCTACCTCGTCACCGGAGCCGAGGCGTACTCCCGCGCCCGCGCCCAGATCCCCGGCGCCCGGGGCGACAGCACCGAGCAGCAGCTCACGCGGATCTGGGGAGTGGTCCTGCCGGGGATCGCGGTCCAGGATCCGACCGCACCGGTCCAGGACCCGACCGCACCGGTCCAGGACCCGACCGCACCCTGATCCGGCGCGCCGGTCCGCCCTCTCGCGGGCGGACCGGCCTTTTCCGTACGCCGGGATCCGCACCGGAGCGCCGCTCCGGTGCGGATCCGCGACTCGTGGGTTACGCGGACGTCCCCGAGCGCCGGGCCGGGAAGCCGTGGGTGCGCGCGGCGATCACCACGGCGAGGACCGGTGCCAGGAAGACCAGCACGCTCCAGGGGAACGCGTGGGCACCGAGGAGGTCGAGGAGCACGCCGCCGACGACCCCGCCGGCGGCCATGGCTCCGTTCCACGAGGTGACGAGCATGGCCTGGGCCGCGTCGGCGGAGTCACCGCCCGCCTCGCCCGCGGCCGTCTGCAGCAGCGTCGGGGCGCCGCCCCAGCCCAGGCCCCACAGCGCCACCGCGGCGTAGACCAGGACGTGACTGTCCGACAGCAGGGCCAGGGCGGCTGCCGCCACGGCGATCAGCAGCGTGCTCGCGATCATGAGGGTGCGCAGCCGGCGGTGGATCTGGGCGCCCACGATCCAGATGCTCAGCAGCGACGCGGCGCCGAAGACCAGCAGGACCAGGTCGGTCGAGCCGCCCATGCCCAGCTCGTCGAGGAAGGTGGCGATGAAGGTGTAGAGGATGGTGTGGGCCAGGACCAGGACGAGGGTCACGAACAGCACCGGGGTCACGCCGGGCACGCGCAGGGCCCGCAGCATCGGAGGGGCCTCGCTCTGGCGCTGTCCCGGGTAGTCCGGCACCACCGCGGCGATCCAGCCGAGCAGGGCGACGGTGAGCACGGTCATGGCCGTGAACGCGACCTGCCAGCCGGCGGCCTTGCCGAGGAAGGTCCCCGCGGGGACGCCGAGGGACAGCGCGACCGGGATGCCGGCCATGGAGATCGCGATGGCCCGGCCCTGGAGGTGCTCCGGCGCCATCCGGCGGGCGTACCCGGCGAGCAGCGCCCAGGCCAGGCCCGCGGCGACTCCGGCGACGAAACGGGCCGCCATCGTCAGGGAGTAGGAGGTGGAGAAGGCGGTGACGGTGTTGGCGACGGCGAACCCCGCCATCGCGGTCAGCAGCAGCCGCTTGCGGCGCCAGGCCGCGGTGGCCGCCGTCAGGGGTATCGCCGTGAGGGCGGTGCCGATCGCGTAGATGGTCACCGTCTGGCCGGTGGCGGACTCACTGACGCCGAGGTCGGCGCTCATCGCGGGCAGCAGGCCCGCCGGCAGCGTCTCCGTGAGGCAGGTGATGAAGACCGCCGTGGCCAGGGCGAGCAGCGCGAGTAACGGCAGCTTCTGCTCGGGCGCCTCGGGCCGTGCGGGGGCGGGCGATTGTGTCGTCATGGTGTATCAGCTCAAACCTTCGCGATAAGGGGGTTCGTCGGCTGTCGGCCCCCCGGGGGTGCGCGCACGGGACGTGCGTACCTGTGGCTGAACCGGGACGCCGCCCGGGGCCTTCCCCCCGCCGGCCCGGTACCCCAGGTGCCCGTCCAGGAGGGTCCGCAGTCGCCTGCGCCCGCGGTGCAGGCGGGAGTTGACGGTGCCGTTCGGGATGCCGACGAGGGCGGCGATCTCCTCGTACGGCAGGCCCTCGACGTCGGCGAGGTAGACGACGGTCCGGAAGTCGCCCGGGATCGCCCGCAGTGCCTCGCTGATCACCGGGTCGGGGATCCGGTCCATGACCTGGGACTCCGCCGACGGGAGCCCCCCGGAGGTGTGGGAGGCGGCGCTGGCGAGCTGCCAGTCCTCGATGTCCGCGGCGTGCGCGAACCGCGGTTCCACCTGCTGTTTGCGGTAGTCCGTGAGGAAGGCGTTGGTGAGGATCCGCAGCAGCCAGGCCCGCAGGTTGGTGCCGGGACGGAACTGGTGGAAGCTGCGGTACGCCCTCGTGTACGTCTCCTGGACCAGGTCCTCCGCGTCCGCGGGGTTGCGGGTCAGCCGCACGGCGTGCGCGTACAGCAGTGTTCTGTAGCCGACGGCGTCCCGCTCGAAGCGAGTCGAGCGTTGCTCGTCCGTCTCAGTGGCGAGGACCGTGGTCGTGTCCGTCATGGGTGTTCTTGCGCTCCTGTACGCCCGCCGCAGCACGGGTGCACGGTCGGATCGGGTCGACATGGGAGCGAGATTACATATAGAGCGCTCGGTTTTCTTTTTCTCGTGGAAGATCCGCCACGGTCTTGGCAACTCGGGGCCGGCGGCGGCCGTACGAAGGCGTCCGCACGTCCGCCGCGGGGCCCGGGAGGTCAGATGGCGGTGCAGCCCCCGTCGACCGGGACCGCGCCGCCGGTGACGAAGGAGGCCCGGTCGCTGCACAGCCACGCGGCGGCCTGCGCGATCTCCTCGGGCTCCCCCATCCGGCGCTGGATGCCCCGGGAGCCGGCGGACTTCTCCGCGTCCGGCCTGCCCCGCAGCGCCTCCTCCATCAGTTCGGTGCGGACGGTGCCGACCACCAGGGCGTTCACGCGGATGCCGCGGCCGCCGTATTCGGCGGCGGCGGACCGGGTCAGGCCGAGGACGGCGTGCTTGGCCGCGACGTACGGGGCCAGCGCGCCCGTCGCGAACAGCCCCGCCGTACTGGAGGTGTTGACGATGGAGCCGCCGTTGCCGAGCTCCAGCATCACGGGGATCTGCTCGCGCAGGCAGTTCCAGACCCCGCGCACGTTGACGTCCATGATCCGGTCGTAGAGCGCGTCGTCGGTCTCGTGGAGGTCCGTCCCGCGGGCGCCCCAGCCCGCGTTGTTGAAGGCCCCGTCCAGCGCGCCGAAGGCCTCGACCGTCGCGGTCACCGCCCGCCGGACGTCGGCCGGCGAGGTCACGTCCCCGGCGACGGTGACGGCCCGCCCGCCCGCCGCCGCTATCTCCTCGGCCACGTGGCGCAGGCGGTCCTCCCGGCGCGCCATCAGGGAGACCGCCGCGCCCTCGGCACTGAAGAGACGTGCGGCCGCGGCTCCGATCCCGCTGGAGGCGCCGGTGATCATGATCGTCTTGTTCCGGAGCATCGACTGCCCCTGCCGTGCGGAGTCCCCAGGACGCATGGTGTGCTGTACCTCGATCGGTCGATTGGTCGGTCGTTCGGTCGAACAGGCTTGGCGTGCGCGGCAGTTGGCGGCAGCGTGCGGCCGGCCCCGGGAGGGTCATGTCAGCCGAAGTGCGGCCCGTGGTCTGCCGCCCAGGCGGCGAAGGCAGCCGGAGGCCGTCCGGTGACGGCCTCCACGTCGCCTTCGCCGTGCTCCGACGCGCCGGTGGAGCGCCGCTCGGCCACTTCGAGCAGGGCTCGGGCGATCGGCTCCGGAAGGCGTTCGCGCCATCGGGCGAGGGCCTGGTCCGCGGTCAGTTCCTCGAAGGCGATCGGGCGCCGCAGCACCCGGGACAGCTCCCGTACCTGCTCCCGCACGCTGATGGGTGCGGGGCCGGTGAGGGCGTACGTACGCCCCGCGTGGCCGGGGCGGGTCAGCGCCTCGACCGCCACGGCGGCGACGTCCCGGGGGTCCACGCAGGCCGACCGGGCGGCGCCGCCGAGCGCCCTGACCACGCCTTCGCCCCGGATCGACGGGGCCCAGGCCAGGGCGTTGGACATCGGGGTGCGCATGCGCAGGACGGTCCACTCCAGCCCCGATGCCCGCAGGAGCGCTTCGGCGTCCCGGTTCCAGCGGGCGATCAGGCCGTCCGCGGCCGGGTCGGCGACGCCGAGCCAGGAGAGCTTGACCGCGCGCCGTACGCCGCCGGCCCGCGCGGCGGCCAGGACGTTCTCGTCGTCGGCGGGGCGCAGCGGGTTCGCCGTCACCACGAAGACGGCGTCGGCACCCCGCAGGGCCCGGTCCAGACCGGGCCGGTCCTGGTGGTCGCCCTGGACGAGCTCTCCGGGCAGCCCCATCCGGCGGGCCTTGGCGACGTCCCGGACGAAGAGGCGTACGTCGGCGTCGGCGGGGAGCAGCCGGGCCACGTGCCGGCCCACGGCGCCGGTCGCGCCGGTCACGACGATCCGCGGCGCCGCGGTCGTTCCCGGCATCAGGCCGCGACCCTCCCCCTGGAGGGCCCGAACTCGATGCGCGCCACGGCGCTCGGCGTGGCGATCGCGGGGAGCAGGCAGCGCCACATCTCCTCGACGCGGTCCGGCAGGTCCGCGCGCCCGGTCTCCATCTGGGCGTGCATCTGGGCGCCGGTGCACGCGTTGACGACCAGCCGCGACAGGGCGCCCACGTCGACCCCGGCGCGCAGCTCGCGGCGCTGCACGGCGTCGGCGAAGACGTCCGCCAGCAGTTCGGCCCATTGGGTGTGCGAGTTCTCCTCGGAGGAGACGAACAGTTCCTGGTCGGTCACCAGGCGCGCGCCCGCGAGCAGCAGCGGGTTGTCGAGCATCTGGTACGCCCAGGTGAGGGTGATGTCGATGCCGTGCTGCAGCCCCTGCGCCTCGACCGGCGGGGACACCAAGCCGGGTTGGGAGCGGACGATCTCGCGGGCGAGCGCTTCCTTGTTCTTGAAGTGGAAGTACATGGCGCCGAGGGTCAGCCCGGCCCGCTCGGTGATCTTCGCGACGCTCGCGCCGGCGAACCCCGACTCGGCGAACACCTCGGCCGCCGCGCGTACGAGGGCCGCGCGCGTACGCAGCGCCCGCTCCTGCTTCACATCTCGCCTACCGGTCAGTTCGGGCATCCGCGTCTCCTCCGGACCTCGACAAAAAAAAGAATACTCTCTATTTTACTGCGCAGGGTACCTCGGGTCGCAGACCTGCGCCCGGCGTGGTCAACACCGCTGTTCCCAGGGGGGGAAAATCGATGACTACTGCTGCTCACCGGATCTCGGAAGCAGACCGCACCATGCCTCGTGACACCGGCCTCAAGCGTCTCGTACGCAAGGAGGATCCGTCGGAAGTCCTCGTCAAGGATTGGCGTGAAGTGAGCGCCTCCGAGCACGTCGTCACGGTGAACTGGCCCGCCGAGCACGCCTTCTACCGCCCCGAGCCCGGCTCCTACACCTCTTTGCTGTTCACCGAGAGCCTCCGTCAGGGCCTCGCGCTGCTGTCGCACACCGCGTTCGGGATACCGCTGGACCACCGGCTGGGGTGGGAGCGCTTCAGATCGCCCGTGACACCGGCGGCGCTCCGGACCACCGGAGAAGATGCCTTACTTGACATGCGCATTACACACAGCGAGATCACTCGTCGTCGGATGGGGACGACCTTCCTGACCGCGCGGGTGGAGGCCACGCGCGACGGCCGGCACGCGGGTTCCGCCGAGGTCCGCTACGTCGCCCACCCCGGCCCCATCTACGACCGGCTGCGCGGCACCTACGCCGACGCCAAGGCCGCCTTCGCACGGGCACTGCCGCCGGGCCCGGCCGTCTCCCCGGAACTGGTCGGCCGCACCCGCGCACAGGACGTCACCCTGTCCGCCACCGACCGGCCCGGGCACTGGCAGCTGCGGGTGGACACCTCGAACACCGTGCTGTTCGACCACCCGCACGACCACATCCCCGGCATGGTGCTGCTGGAGGCCTTCGCCCAGGCCGCCCAGGCGGTGGCCGCACCGCGCCGCATCAGCCCCATGAACTTCGACACGACCTTCCACCGGTACGTCGAACTGGACCAGCCCTGTTGGATCACGGCCGAGCCCGTCACCCGGTACGACGCACGGCTCAGCGCGGTCCAGAACGGCGAGGTGGTCGCCTCCGGCATCGTCACCTCGGCGCCGCACATGGGGCACTGACCCGGGTGGAGAATGGCCCGCATGCGCGCTCCCATCGGGCCTTTCGAGCAGGTCCGCCCCGCCCCCGAATGCCTCGACGAACTCACCCGGCCGGTGGCCGACGCGATCCGTTCCTGGAGCGGCGGCGTCCCCGCGGAACAGATCGTCTACGTGGACAGCGACCCGGCCATCGCCGACACGGCCGCGTTCGTCGAGCACTACGGGCAGGATCTCCTCGGCCGGTCGGCGAACTGCGTGGTCGTCGCCGCGAAACGGGGCGGCGAAACCACGCTCGCCGCCTGCCTGGTCCCCTCGGGGGCCCGCGCCGACGTCAACGGCGCGGTGCGCAGGCGGCTCGGCGCGCGCAAGGTGTCCTTCGCGCCGATGGACACGGCCGTGGAGCTCACCGGCATGGAATACGGCGGCATCACCCCGATCGGCCTGCCGGCCGACTGGCCGCTGCTGGTGGACCGGGCCGTCGTCGACATGCCGTACGTACTGATCGGCAGCGGCAGCCGACGCGGCAAGCTCATCGCCCCGGGCAGGCTCTTCGCCGAGCTCCCCGGGGCGGAAGTACTGGAGGGCCTCACCTTCGGCGGCTGAGGGCGACGCCCGCTGCCTCGTCGCTCGTCTGCGGGACCGGGGACGGGCGGGACACTGGATAATCGGGTTCATGGTCACGCCCCCCTCGGACAGCGCGGCACCTTCGGCGGCCTAGGTGCTCCACGCCCGGTACTCAGGCAGGCTGCCCGCCTCACTGGAGAAGCTCGCAGGTCCCCGGCACGGGGTGGTCGAGCTGCCCCTGCACGTCGCCTGGTCCGGACTGCGCGCCTACGACCTGGACCGGCCGCGCCTGCGCATGGGTCTGTACCGCACCGTCCTGGCCGAGGGGCAGCACGAGGACCTCGTGTCCTTGCCGAACCGTGAGCTCCCACTGGCCCAGTGGCCCGTGCTGCGCACCCTGGTCAGCAGGCACCTGCGGGAGGTCTGGGAAGACGCGTTCCCCGAGCTCGCACCGACGGGATCCGCCGCCGCGTGAGACTAGGCGACCTGCACCGGCGGCTGCTCGCCGCCGTGCGGCGGGTACGCCGTCCAGGCGCACGGCCTCGTCGAGCGCCTGCGCCAGGACCTCGACGTCGCCACCGACCGGCTCGCCGGGGCGGACTGGGCGGACGACGACGAGTTCGCCGCCTACGGTCTCACCGAGGAGGAGACGGCCGCGCTGCGCACCTGGGCCCGGCGCTGGGCCGACGACCTCGACCGGCGCCTGCACCGCCGGGACGATCACGACGCTTGAGGCGGTCCGCGGCCCCGTTCTTCAGTTGCTGCGGGCGGTGATGTCGCCGTAGCCGGTGGTGGCGTGGATGGTGAGTTCGGCGCCGGGGCCCTCGGTGTTGAGGAGGGAGTTGTGGA